>JAGQOW010000066.1 GCA_020427155.1 Planctomycetales bacterium
CTGCTTCGGCAGGGTTTGCGATTAGTGGAGCGAAGGAGATTCGAACTCCCGACCTCTGCATTGCGAACGCAGCGCTCTCCCAGCTGAGCTACCGCCCCATGTGCTTTGATTCTAGAAACTGCCAGATACGATGTCCAGAACTTCGGCTACCGGAGCAGAATAAGCCGCGAGCAGCTTGCATCGCGAAGCAACTCGATACATCGGGCGCGGCAGGACTACCTCGGTGTCTGCCGTGTTTTCGACAAGAAAGGCCTCAGTTCGTCGACGAAATCGCCGGCGTCGGCAAATTGCCGATACACACTGGCAAAGCGAACAAAGGCAACCTCGTCGAGCTCGCGCAGATGATCCATCACCAACTCGCCCAACCGACGGCTGTCGATTTCCGATTCGAAAGACGAGTACACGTCGTTCTCGATTCCCGAGACGGTGCGATCGATATCACGATCGCTGATCGGTCGCTTCCAACAGGCGCGTTCCAAGCCGCACTTGATCTTGTCTCGCGAAAACGGGACTCTCGACCCATCCTTCTTGACAACCTTGATCGCCGACTCTTCGATCCGCTCGTACGTCGTATAACGACGCTTGCACTTCAGACACTGCCGTCGCCGGCGGATGGCAAAACCATCCTGGCATGCGCGGGAATCGATCACTCGGTCGTTGTCCATACGACAAAAAGGGCATTTCATGGCCGTCACTATACACTAGTTGGGCTAGTAGTAAAGCATGTCCGCAAATTCGTAGGGAAAGGCCTTTCTTTTCCCCAGAAGAAACCGCTGCCTGTGGCGAATAACCTGACGGTCAAGAAAATGGCGGCCGTGGCTGCTGAACTTGCACGCTTGGACTATACTGGGCCACGGCGATCAGTCGAAAAACGCGTTCTTTCAGGAGGCCGAAAGCGATGAGATGTTCGGTTTGTGCAGCGGAACTGCTCGAGGAGGCCGTTTTTTGTCACCAGTGCGGCGCACAAGTCGCCGATGCCGGGATGTCTGATTCTCTTCAAACGGATTCGGCGCAACAACGTTTTCGGGCGGCAGTCGATACGGTCCGCGCCAACCAAGAGGAACCCGAACGCGAACTTTGGCAAGGAAGGTTCTCGAAGCTGGCGATGATCGGCTCTTGGATTGGAGCAGCCGTCTTTTCGATCGCGCTGCTGGTGGCGGCCGCAGTGATCGGTTTCGGCTCGGTCGGATGGACCGTATCTCTAGTCGGCCTGCTGTTAATTTGGGTAGGTTTGGCAGCCCGCTTGTTTTATCGCCAGCTTAGTGAGCACTATTTCTTGACTTCACAAAGGTTTATCCACGAAAAAGGGCTCTTGTGGCGCGAGAGCGACCGCATCGAGGCGATCGACATCGACGACGTTTCGTTTCAGCAAGGTCCGGTAGGTCGGATGCTGGGGGTAGGTACGATCCAGATACTCTCCAGCGACCAATCGCACCCGGTGATGGAGTTACAAGGAATTGAAAAGGTCCGCGAAGTAGCGGCGATGATCGATGATGTGCGTCGCCAGGAACGGCATAAGCGTGGGCTCCATATCGAGTCGGTATGACGAGGTTCGACAACTCGTCATTTCTCGGCTTTGGTCCAGTCGCGCCGTTGCCTGCTGCTGGGGATGTTCATCGCCTTGCGGTACTTGGTGACAGTACGCCGGGCAACGGTGATGCCGTGCTTGGCAAGCGCTTCGACGAGCGCGTCGTCGCTAAGCGGTTTGGTTTTGTCTTCTTCGTCGACGATTTCTTGCAGCTTCAGCCGCACCTTATCCCAGGCGACTTCCGTACCGTCGGCTCCGGTTGTGCCGCCCACGAAGAACCGCTTCAGTGGAAAAATCCCCCGCGGCGTCTGCATCCATTTGTCGTCCACGGCCCGGCTGACCGTGGTAACGTGCACGCCCACCTTGTCGGCGATCTGCTGCATTTTGAGGGGTTCAATATGCTCGGGCCCTTCGTCTAGGAACTTAATCTGGTGATCGACGATTGCCTGCGCAACGCGGGTTAAGGTGCTGCGGCGCTGTTCGATGGCCTCGATAATCCACTGGGCCGAATTAACTTTGCGCTTGATGTACTCTCGCGTTTCGGCGTTCGTGCCAGGATCTTGGAGCAGCTTGCGATAAGTGGGACTGATGAAAAGCGAAGGCAATTGCCCGTCCTCCAGCCGAACCTCATAGCTGCCGGAACTGAGCCGATCAATATAGACATCGGGGGTCACCGTGGGGGCGAAATTCTCGTTGAACTCGGAACCCGGCTTTGGCTTGAGCGTGCGAAGATCGTTCCAAGCTTCCTGGATGGTCTCGATCGAGTATCCCGTCTTTTTCTCGATCAGCGGCAAACGATTGTTTTCGAGATCCTCCAGGTGATTCTCAATCAGTACTTGCAACTCTTCGTAAAACAGCAGGCCAGGCGTGAGTTGTAGTAGCAAGCATTCTTTGAGATTGCGGGCGCCGACCCCTGGGGGGTCAAGCAATTGCACGGTGGCCAGCGCTTCCTCGGCCACTTTGAGCTGTGCTTCGAGCCACGCCCCCTTGGCGTCTTGAAGATCGACCGGAGGCTGGGGAATCAACTCTTCCAACGGCGACTTCAGATAACCGTTGGTGTCGAGATCGTAAATAATTCGTTCGCACATTCTCCGCACATCGTCGCTCAGATCGTACCAGCTCAGCTGATGCAGCAGATAGTCAAGCAACGACTCGGGACGAGACACCATATTGGCCATGGCGTCGTGACGGCGGTCTCCTTCGGCTTCGATCTGGCCTCGAGACGGACGACTGCGCTCTTCGTAGTCATCGGGAAGATTGTCGGCCATGTTCATGAGCCGTTCAAAATCGTCCTCGTTGTTCGCGTCGTCGGCAACGACCAATTCGCGCTCCGACTCCGTTGGCGCGTCAGGGTTCACGTGCTCTTCGAGCTCGGAACTCAGATCCTCGGTGGGCTCGATCTGATCGAGAACCGGGTTGTCTTCCATCTCCTGTTCGAGGCGTTCCTGGAGTGCAATGATCGGCAATTGCAGAATCTCCATCGATTGGATCATACGCGGTGCAAGCACCTGCTTCTGAGCCATCTGCATTTGCTGACCAAAAGAAAGTCGCATCGATATCTCGCGCTAATTGCAATATAGGAAAACCGGAAGAGCTATCATTCTACCACGTACCACTGCTTCTGTAACATACGGGCGTCAGCTCTCGAAGGTCAAACAGAGGCAGCTTAAGATGCTGGCGCGGCATTCCGGTAGGTTTTTGGCAAAAACAAGGTCCCACAAAGCTTGACGTAGTGCAAACTTCGCGTACTTCAACAGAATTCTACCTTGAGAATCGCCCTGAGAAGGAATGACCTTGCCGTGGTTTGAAGATTTCCCTAGGCCCACAGAAGCGCCAATAGGCGAGTTAATCACTAGGGCTGGGGGGCTCTTGGGGCACGCTTCAACCGCCAAGAGGCAGTGGGAGGAAACGGCCGGTGTTACTCGGTCGGACTTCCGCCAAGTTGGCCCAAGGCATCGCTCAACCCGGGCAGATTAAGGCCTCCGGTGAGAGCCTGCATCTGTTCGGCGTGAAGTTGCTTGGCTTTTTGCTGGGCAGCGTTGAATGCTGCGGGGAGCAAGTCTTCCAGTAGTTCTTGATCTTGCTTCTCCAGCAGCGCCGGATCGATCCTAACCGCCAGTGCTTCGCCAAGTCCGTTTGCTTCGACTTCCACCAGACCCGCTCCTGCGCTGCCGACTACGCGCTCCTTTTTGAGCTGCGCGGAGAGTTCCTGCATCTTGCCGCCCATCTCCTGAGCCTGTTTCATGATATTGCCGAGACCAGCCAAATCTCCCAAGCCTTTGAACATGATCAGGTTCTCCTTCACGGTTGCTTGTATTTGAATTCGGCGTCACAGGCCGGGTCGATCTAGGTTTCAGCCTTCAGGGCTGGTTGGGATCGGATGGGGGAACGTAGACGAGCCGACTTGGGTCGCCGTCGAAAAGCTCCATCGCTTTGCGAACAAATGGTTCGGCAGAGATCTCGGCCTGCTGCTGCCGCCGAGACCGCCTCGGTGCTGGAGTCGACTGCACCCCATCGCTTCTCGTCAAAGTCCGCATCACCAACGGCACCGCTTGTCCACAAACCGATTCTAATGCGTCTTCCAAACGTGACCGGTTGGTAGCTTTTTCGCAGATGTCTCGATGAAAACTTTCGGAAAAACTGACTACCAGCCGTCCCGTATCATCAAGGTCGACGCCGTCGGCCTCGGCAGCGTGATCGGCCACCATGCCGGATAACGCATCGAGAGCTTGTTTCCAAATCTCTTCGACGCTGTCGGCCGACAACGGAGTCTTTGTCGCCTGGGGCTCGGCCGTTGCAACGGTCCCGGCGAGAGGCGTGTCGGCGCCAAGCGTGACGGCTTCTGGTACTGGCGTCTGAACGGCCGTGTCTTGCCGCAGGGTTCTGGCTGGAGGGCTAGTGCCGGCGTTTTTTTTTATGCCCGTAGGACTGGCACCCAGCGAGCCTTCTTTCAGAGTAGCAATCATCGTGGTCAGGTCGTCGAGATCGTCGAGGTGGCAGATGCGGATGACGGCCATTTCAGCAAGAGTCCGAGTATGAGTGCTGACGCGCATGCGAGCCGCCGTCTGATCGAGGATCTGTACGATTGCCAGCAGTGTTTGCACGCCTAATCGTGTCGCCACCTCACGAACTTCCTGCCGCTGGGCAGGCAATGCGTAGAGCATCTGAGACTCGTCGCAGCCAACCAATTGGGTCATCACATCACGAAAATAGCCTAGCAACTGGTCGATCAACTGGCTCACTTCGGCGCCTTCGGCGATCGCAGCGTCAAGTTCGGCCAGCACGGCAGCGGCATTGCGCTCGACCAGTGGGAGCACCAACTGACTGAGCCGCGCAGCTGGAGCGATGCCAAGCATCTTCGTTACCTCGACCGAGGTAATCGAGCTGACGCCTGTCGATAGCAACTGTTCGAGCAAAGACTGACTATCTCGCATCGAGCCGGCGGCGCGCAAGGCGAGAATTTGCAGGGCATCGGGCTCGATGCTTACGCCTTCGGCCTCGGCAATCTGACTCAACCGCTGTTGGATCTCGCCGGTCTCGATTCCCGCAAAGTCGTAGCGTTGGCATCGGGACAAGATCGTCACGGGAATCTTGTTCGGCTCGGTGGTGGCAAAGATAAACTTCACATGTTCGGGGGGCTCTTCGAGCGTCTTTAGCAGCGCGTTGAAGGCCTCCTTCGTCAACATATGAACTTCATCAATGATGTAGATCTTAAAACGCGAGCGGCTGGGCCTGACGGCGACGTTCTGACGAAGTTGGCGAATCTCGTCGATGCCGCGATTGCTGGCGCCGTCGATTTCCAAGACATCGACATCGTCGCCGCTGGAGACGCTCTCGCAAATCTCGCATTTGTTGCATGGCGTCGGCGAAGTACCAAGATCGCAGTTGAGCGCTTTGGCTAGAATGCGAGCTGCCGAAGTCTTGCCGACCCCACGTGCTCCGGTGAACAAGTAAGCGTGGCCGACGCGCTCGCTGGCAATCGCTCGAGTAAGGGCCTGAGAGACATGCTGCTGGCCAATCAGTTCCTCGAAGGTCTGCGGGCGATAGCGCCGCGCAACGACCACGTAATCCTGGCCCGGTCGCTGATCAATCGTCGCTTCAGGGGTGTCGGTCATCGCTCGAAAGTGACCCTCGCCCCGGAGAAACGGGTATTAGGAGAACAAACATCGGTTTACTGGAAGTTTACTCATCGACCGCCGGCGAGAGGCCTCCACACAAAGAAGCGTAGGCTTATGGCTGCAGTGTTTCCACCCTGACCAGGTTCGCAAAGCCCCCATTGCAGAGACCCCTCGCCGGCGATCGAGCTGATTCCCGCCGCTTGGGCTACCCCTTTTGTACGCCGTGACGGGCAGATCGTCAAAGGCTCCCCTCGAAAGTCGGCATTTAACGGGCCAACTGCAGGCTCGCCACTTCGCTGGCCCGATGTCGAGCCGCCCAGGGTTTGGTAGACTCGACTGTTTCTCTTCGCGAATCATGACAGCACCGATGCCTGAACAACGCCAATTGCCGAATCAAGACGCCTGGGGCGAGCTGTATCCGTTCAGACCGAACTATTTCGAGTTGAGCGATTCCTTTTCGTCCGGTTGCCGCTGCCACTATCTCGATGAGTACTCAGAGAAGTGTCCCGCCGCCGAAACCCGTTGCTTGCTCTTCGTACACGGCAATCCCACCTGGTCATTTCATTGGCGACAACTGATCGTCTCCTTGCGAGGCCAGTATCGGTGCGTCGCGCCCGATCACCTGGGCTGCGGCAAGAGCGACCTACAGCCTCGTCCCCTGTCGCTAGCGGATCATATCGACAACCTGCTTTCGCTGGTCGAATGGCTTGATCTGCGCCGAGTGACTCTCGTGGCTCAAGATTGGGGAGGGGCCATTGGCCTGGGCTGTGCGTTGCGAGCGTCCGATCGATTTGAGCGAGTTGCCCTGCTCAATACCGGAGCCTTTCCGCCTTGGTTTATCCCTTGGCGCATTCGAGTCTGCCGCTGGCCGCTGGTGGGAAAGTTGGCTGTGCAAGGGGCCAATGCGTTCTCGCGAGCTGCCTTGAAGATGACAACGACTCGCAAAGAGCGGCTCGACCCTCGCGAGGAGCAAGCCTACCTGGCTCCTTACAGCGATTGGAGCCATCGGGCAGCCGTGTATCAATTTGTCCGAGATATTCCTCTCTCTCCACGTCACCGTACTTGGCAAACACTCGAACAAATTGAAGCTGGCCTTCCCGAACTTGGAAGGCTGCCAATCCAGTTGATCTGGGGTATGCAAGACTGGTGTTTTACGCCCGAATGTCTTGAGCGGTTCATGCAACACTGGCCACAAGCGGAAGTGCATCGTCTGGCTGACGTGGGACACTGGGCAGTCGAAGATGCTCCCGAGTTAGTCGAGTCGCTACTGGCTGATTGGCTCCGGCGCTCTGAGGAGGCCCTGACGTGACTCGAAGGGCGTCTGCTAGCCTGACCGACTTTGAACGGCCGCTCTCGGCGGGCGTCTGCGCTACCATTGCATGTCTTTGGGAAGCCACGGCCCCCAAGCCGGGCAATGTCTATCGAGGTGCAGACTTCGAGGATCTCACGTATGCCGATTTCTTGGTCAGCGCCGCGGCAATCGGACCGATTCTGGACACCGCCGTGAGTCGGGGGATCGGGGCCACCGTCTTGCAAGCGGTGCAAGCGACTCGCAGGGTCGTCGCAACGAATACGAACCTCGGAATCTTGCTACTGCTGGCTCCCTTGGCGACCGTTCCGGCAGAAGAATCGCTTGCTGAGGGTATCGCCGCCGTTCTGGCGGCTCTCAGTCCAGAAGACACGGTGCAGGCGTACGAAGCCATCCGTATTGCTCAACCTGGCGGATTGGGCCAGGTTTCGACGGCGGATGTCAGTAGCGAGGCGATTCCTGAACTCTCGCTTCAAGAAGCGATGCGGTTTGCCGCCGACCGTGACTTAGTTGCCCGTCAATACGTGAGCGGCTTTCAGCAGGTGTTTTTCGCTGCCGGTCTTGTAGAGAGCGACCTCAAAGCAGGCGCATCGCTGTGCGATGCCATCGTGAGAGCCTATCTCACTCTATTGAGCCAATTGCCAGACAGCCTCATCGCTCGGAAGTGTGGTCTTGAACTGGCAGAAGAGGTCTCGGTTCGAGCAGCAGCGGCGCTGGCAAGCGGACCTGCTGGGAGTTGTGCGTTTGCAGGCGCCTGCCAAGAACTCGATTTCTGGCTACGCAGCGATGGTCATCGGCGCAATCCAGGCACCACAGCCGATTTGATTGCAGCCGGGCTGTTTGTCCTTCTACGCGAGCAGCGACTAAACTGGCCAGTAGACTTTTACGCTCCAGAAAAGTGACAATGGCGAGGGAAAAGGATTTTGAGGGAAGGTGAGCAAATGAACGAGCAGTACCACGTACGTATCGAAAAAGAACGTCTTGTCTTCAGCGCTGCGCACTTCATCACGTACGATGGCGACGTATGTGAGCCGCTGCATGGACACAACTATCATGTGGCGGCTGAAGTGCAGGGGCCTCTTGACGAGAATCACTACGTAGTCGACTTCATTGCACTGCGAGATGCTTTGCAGGAGCTCGTAGATCGGCTCGACCATTGTATGCTATTGCCTACCGAACACGCGACGATTCGTGTGATTGAAGAGGGGGCTGAGGTGACGGTAACCCATGGGAACCGGCGCTGGGTCTTTCCGAGGCAAGATTGCGTGTTGCTGCCAGTGCCGAACACCACGGCAGAGCAACTGGCCCGCCATATCGGCAGCCAGCTCTTGGACGCATTGCAACAGCGTACCGGATCGCGACCCAAACACGTGAGCATCGCCGTGGATGAGTGCGACGGGCAGTGGGGCGTCTGCGAAATGGCCGACGAATAGGCGGATTCCAGGACAGATAATCGTTACGATTGGAACTGCATACAGTCGGACTATCTCTTGAGCCCAGCCGATTTGACCTGTGCTACAAATAACCTAACTTTGCAGGAGTTAAGGAGCCGTCCAGTGATCGTCCCCGCCAAGGGGAGTGCTTTGGGATACGGACGCTTGGCAACCATGTAAACTGGGACAGGACACATGAAGGCTGAACATATCAATCCGTTTCTGGTGGCTGTTTCCAACACTTTTTCCACAATGTTGGATTGCGAAGCGCGTCGTGGAGAGATCGCATTGGTCAGCTCTGGAACCAAGCTCTTTCCGATCAGTGGCGTGATTGGGCTCTCGGGAATGGCAGCGGGAACGGTTGTTATCAATCTTTCCAAAGAAGTGGCTCTCAAAGCTGCCTCAGCAATGTTGATGATGAACATAACGGAAATCAACGACGACGTCATCGATGCAGTCGGAGAGATCGCCAACATGGTAGCAGGCCAGGCGAAAGCCGAATTGGAAGAGTACAATTTGAGCGTGAGTCTGCCAAACGTCGTGACCGGCGAAGATCACGCGATTCGGTTTCCCTCGGATGCTAAGCCCATCGGAGTCGCATTCGACACTGATTTTGGTCCCCTCCGGCTAGAAGTTGGCCTAGAACCGATCGCGCAGACTGCAGGGGCCTAGGGTAGGGGGCTGCCGGCAGCGCTATGATTGCTAGCGAAGGCATTGCTAGCGATGAGGCGGCCGTCAGAATCTCTCTTACCGTCAAACTCTTCTCAAGTTCCCCAGTTGCGTTCGCCGATGCTGTTACCAGTCTCTACTGCAAAGACGGCGTAATTGCTGCGCAGTGGTAGCAAATTGGCTCCTCCATCCGGCGACTCTTCTCCGAGCAATGACGAACATCTATAAAGCCGCGATACTGATTTCTTCTCTTCCCGAAGAAGAAGCCGTGGAAGTGATGGGGCGACTCGATCCAAGGCAGGTGGAGTCCGTCTCCATTGAGATTGCTCGTTTGAAGTCTGTATCTTCCGATGAGCAGGAATCGGCCATCAGGCAGTTTGCCGAATCGAATCCATCCTCGACGGGTTTCGAAGGTGGAGGGCTCGATCGTGCCAGAGCACTGGTGCAGCGGGCACTAGGCAAAAATGCAACCGGCACTTTGGATAACATTCGGCAGTCGATCGAAGCGGTACCATTCGCTTTCCTGAGGCAAGTCGACAGCCAGAACATTCTCACGTACTTGATCGACGAGCATCCCCAAACAATTGCCTTGATCCTTTCTCATCTCCCACCGGTGGCCAGCGCCGAGATCTTGGCCGGCTTGCCTCCCGAACAACAATTGATGGTCGTACAGCGAATTGCTGCGATGGGCCAGACCAGCCCCGAGATTATTGAGGAAGTCGAGAAGGGCCTTGAAAAACGCATGTCGAGCGTGATGAGCCAAAGTTTCGAAAACGCCGGCGGAGTCGGCGCGGTTGCCGAAATGCTCAACGTTTCCGACCGGGCGACCGAGCGCGCGTTGCTCGAAAACCTGGCACAAAAAGACCCAGAAATGGTCGAAGAAATCCGACGCTTGATGTTTGTCTTCGAGGACATCGGCAAGTTCAACGACAAAGACATTCAAACGGTTCTCAAGAACGTCGAGAATACGCAATGGGCACTGGCTCTCAAGGGCGCCAGTCCCGATCTGAAAGAAAAAATCTTCAGCAATATGTCGCAACGTGCAGGCGATATGCTCAAAGAAGAGATGGAATTCATGGGGGCAGTGAAGCTATCTGCGGTAGAAAGCAAGCAGCAAGAAATCGTCGACATCGTTCGCCGACTTGAAGACACCGGCGAACTCGAGCTCAACACCAGCGGCGAAGAGGAAGAATTGGTGCAGTAGTTCTGCTGCGACGACTGCCTGGGAGCAGACGCTATCTGGCGATTGTATCGAGCGATTGCCGTTGCGTACGACGCCCGTCGTCAGGATTTCTCTTTTTGTCCATGGCTCCTCTCTTGAGCGTCCATGCCCGCTTCTAGTAGCATAAACCGCTGTCAACATGCAGTGGAGAATGCACCTGATGGCTCAATCGCCCATGATGCGGCAGTATCAAGAAGCTCGCGCAGCGGCAGGAGATGCGCTGTTGCTCTTTCGCATGGGCGACTTCTACGAACTGTTCTACGACGATGCGAAAACCGCTGCCCGCGTGCTCGGTTTGTCTCTCACGAGCCGGGATAAGGGCGAAAACCCGGTTGCGATGGCTGGATTTCCCCACCATCAACTCGACTCCTATCTGGCCAAAATCGTCGCCGCTGGGCTTCGCGCCGCAGTATGCGATCAAGTCGAAGAAGCGCGCCAAGCCAAGGGTCTCGTCAAGCGAGAGATCACCCGTATTATCAGCCGCGGTACCATCACCGACGATGCGCTGCTGGACCCGCAAGAAAGCAATTATCTGTTGGCAATTTCCCACTCGTCGGGCCCGCTTGCCCTATGCGGTGTTGCGTGGGTTGATCTTTCGACAGGCAGATTCGAAGCGATGGAAGTTGCGCCAGAGAAACTCGGCGACGAGTTGGCGCGAGTGGACCCCGTCGAAATACTGGTCAGCGAAACGGCAAACTCGCTGCCGCCAGATTGGACCCACGGCCGCATGATCTCGGTACGGCCTACCTGGGCCTTTGGCCGGGACGGTTCGATCACAGCGCTCACCAAACACTTTGGCACGCAGACGCTCGAAGGCTTCGGTTTCGGCGATCAGACGGGGCCAGCCTTGCAAGCTGCGGGGGCCGTGCTCGACTATCTGCAAGAGACCCAGAAGACTTCGCTTGCGCATATCGATCGTTTGCTGCCTTATCAGGTCGGCAGACGGCTCGAAATCGACGAGGCTACCCGACGCAGCCTCGAGATCACCCAGACGTTGCGCGATCGAGAACGCACGGGTTCGTTACTGGGAGTGATCGATCGAACCGTGACTTCGATGGGTGCAAGAATGCTCCAGGACTGGCTGGCCAGTCCACTGACCGACGTAAATTCCATCAACGCTCGGCTCGACTCGGTCGAGGAGTTAGTCCAAGAGACGGCGCTTTCGAAAGAACTACGTGAGTCGCTACGGGCGATCTATGATATTGAGCGACTCACGACGCGGGTCACCACGGGCCGGGCGACACCGCGCGATCTGAGTTGTATTGCTCGCACGCTCCGCTGCTTGCCCAAGCTGAAAGCCAAGCTGGCGGGTCGCAAGGCAGGGCGGTTGCAGCAATTAGAAGCGCGGATCGATCTGTTCGCCGACGTCCGCGACAAGCTGGAAAAGGCCCTTGCCGATGATTGTCCGCTTAGTTGCCGCGAAGGTGGGTTTATCCGGCCTGGGTATGACGCCGAACTCGACGAACAGCACGAGCTGATGCGCGGCGGCAAGCAGTGGATGGCTAGCTATCAGGCTTCGATCAGCGACCGCACGGGCATCCCCAGTATCAAGGTCGGCTATAACAAGGTTTTTGGTTATTACATAGAAGTTACACACGCCCAGCGAGAAAAGATCCCCGACGATTTTATCCGTAAGCAGACCCTCAAGAACGCCGAGCGCTACATTACTCCTGAACTCAAGTCGCACGAAGAAAAAGTGCTTGCCGCTGAAGAGCGCTCGCGCGATCTCGAATATCACTTCTTCGTCGAGTTGCGAGAAATGGTTGCCACGGCGTCACGAAGGTTGAATGCCACTGCCGCCGCACTTGCCGAGCTTGACGTTCTCGTGTCGCTCGCCGAGCTAGCCCGCTCGCGCAATTATGTTCGACCCCAGATAGTCGAAGAGCCGGTGCTCGAAATCGTCGACGGTCGGCATCCGGTACTCGACATCACCGAAGCCGAAGGCACGTTTGTGCCAAACGGCGTGAGTTGTGCGTCGCGAACCGCGTGTTTGCCGCAAAGTGAGCGGGAAGAAGACGCGCAACTCGCCCCGCGCAACTCGCAACTCCTAATCACCGGCCCCAACATGGCCGGTAAGAGCACCTACATCCGCCAGGTCGCGCTGTTGACGCTACTCGGACAGATTGGCAGCTTCGTTCCTGCGCGAAAGGCAACCATCGGTATCGCTGATCGTATCTTTGCCCGCGTCGGGGCAAGCGACGATTTGGCCCGCGGCCGCAGTACGTTTATGGTCGAAATGATCGAAACGGCACGCATCCTCAATACGGCAACCAATCGCAGTCTGGTCATTCTTGACGAAATTGGACGTGGCACCAGCACATACGACGGCTTGTCGATCGCCTGGGCCGTCGTGGAGCACTTGCACGACGTGATCGGCTGTCGCACACTTTTTGCTACTCACTATCATGAACTTACCAGTCTGGCAACGACGCACCCTGGCGTTGCCAATTACAACGTGGCTGTGAAAGAGTGGGAAGGGCAAGTAGTATTCTTACACCAAATCGTTCCCGGCGCAGCCGACGATAGCTATGGAATCCACGTAGCTCAGTTGGCAGGGGTACCGGACGTAGTAAACAATCGAGCCAAGGAAATACTGGCTAGATTGGAGAGTCAAGACGGGGCTCGCCGAAGTAACCGCGAGAAGCAGGTCGCTGACCAGACTCTTCGCCTGGACAAGGCTCAGCAGACTGGTCCGCAAGGCAGCAAGGCATTGCAGATGACCTTATTCGATGCGGTCGATCATCCTCTTCTGGCCACCATCCGCAATCTAGACCTCAATACTAAGACTCCCCTCGAAGTCCAGCAACTGGTGCAACAGTGGCAAGAGCAACTGACAGATGCGCCCGCAAGTCTTCAGAATAAGCCGCGCTAACAAGTCGCCTGAACCTTGCAGGCACTAGTTGACGGGCCAAACGAGCTGTATGCGAAAGGGCACGTCAACCATGACGATTCCTACGTGATTCTGGAGCCAGCTATTCCACCAGAAGCGCGTCTAGCGTTTGCCGCAGTTCGCGTCTTGTTCCTTCGCTGTACTCAATATCAAACCAGACGATCGTTCCCTCGGAGTCGAGCACATAAATTCGAGGAAGCGCAAAGCTACCTACTTTCGCCAACGCTTCGCCACCGGCATCGACCAGCTGTGGAAACTCGGCGTGCGCCTCGCTGAGAAGGCTTGGCAAGGAACTCGCGGTCTGATGCACCGCAATGCCCACGACGGCTATCTGCCTGGGATCGAACCTGTTGACCAAATCTCGCTGCAGGTCGATCAGGGCGGTCCGCGCCATCCAACGATCAGGATGCCAGTACAAGACGACCGTTGCCCGCTCGCCGCGGAGCGCTGCCAGGTCGATGATGGCACCGTTTAGGTCCGGTAGTTTGAGGGCAGGAAATGCTTCTCCCACGCCGACCTTGCACTGCTTGGAGTGGCTTTCTGACAGAAACACTCGGGGTATCGTAGGCGTGATCGGATCGGTCGTGACTTTGAGAACCGAGTGCTGATGGGCTGGCTGAAGAGTAGTAGCTCCCTGAGAATCGGCACATGCCTGAGGCGAGCTGAAAGCTACACCGATAAGAAACAGGAATAACTTCATCACGAGTTTGATCATTTTTCCGAGACTCGAAAAAGAGGATGCACTCATACGAGGCGCACGTCCCAAAACCACAGAACCTGCCAATACTGTTCATTGTCGAGGCTCCCATCCCGAGCGTCAACCGGTCACGGCTTACTCATCCAACTTAATGTGGAGTTCCCGGAGTTGTTTTAAGTCGACTTCACCGGGTGCTTCGGTCATCAGGTCGGTCGCTTTTTGCGTCTTAGGAAAGGCGATTCCGTCGCGTATGTTTTCCAGCTTTCCGAACAGCATTACCCAGCGATCGATACCCAAGGCGATACCGCCGTGGGGAGGAGCACCAAACTGAAGGGCATCCAGCAAGAATCCGAACCGCTCGACAGCGGTCGTGGCATCAATCCCCAACAGGTTAAACACTTTTTTCTGCACCTCGGCGTCGTGGATACGAATGGTCCCGCCGCCCGCCTCGCTGCCGTTGATCACCAGGTCGTAGGCCTGGGCCCGACATTTTCCCGGATCGGTATCCAACAAGTCCAAGTTGGCGGGCAGCGGAGCAGTAAAGGGATGGTGCATCGCCTGCCAAGACTTGGTTTCTTCGTCGTAATCGAACATAGGGAACTCGACGACCCAAGAGAAATGCATCGCGTCGGGGTCGTAGAGCCTCATTTCGCGGCCAATCTTCGATCGCAGGGCATAAAGTGCTTTGCAGGTCACTTCGTATTTGTCGGCAACATAGAGCAGCAAGTCGCCCGGCTCAGCCCCCATCCGTTCGCCAAACTTCGCCAATAGTTCTGGCGTAAAATTCTTGGCAATCGTTGAATTCAGTGTGCCGTCTTCCTCCACCCGAAACCAGGCTAAGCCTTTCGCACCATAGTCGGCGACAAAAGAGGTCAGGCTATCAATCCCTCGGCGTGAATAGTGCGATGTTCCCTGTTTGACGTTTAAGCCTCGCACACGGCCCCCCGATGCTGCGACTGCACTGAACACACGAAACTCGGCCTCAGAGGCCAGATCGGTACAATCGATCAGTTCCAGGCCAAACCGCAGGTCTGGCGCATCGTGGCCGAACCGTTCCATTGCTTCGTCGTAGGTCAAGCGAGGCAGCGGAATCGGGACTTCGAGCCCCAGCTCTGCTTTGGCAAGCTTCGCCACCAGGCCATCAATCACGCCGATGACATCATTCTCGTCGACAAAAGTCATCTCCAAGTCAAGCTGCGTAAACTCTGGCTGACGATCGGCGCGCAAGTCTTCATCGCGAAAACAGCGCGCTACCTGCACGTAGCGATCGTAGCCGGCAATCATCAGAATCTGTTTGTACAACTGCGGCGATTGCGGCAGAGCATAGAACGTTCCGCGGTGCACCCGGCTCGGTACCAGATAGTCGCGGGCCCCCTCGGGCGTGCTCCGGCCAAGCACAGGAGTTTCAATGTCGATAAAACCATTCTCGGCAAAATAATCTCGCATCCCTTTAATGATCGACGCACGCAGCAGCAGTGTCCGTTGCATTTCGGGGCGGCGCAGATCGAGAAATCGATACTTCAACCGCAGGTCCTCGCCGGGAGGTTCTGGAGCACTCGGCGAAACAGGCGGAGTAAGGCTTTTGTTCAGGAGCACGAATTCCGTCACGCGAAGTTCAATCTCGCCAGTCTGCATCTTGGCGTTTGCCATCCCCTCGGGGCGAGCGGCAACGGTTCCGGTCACCTGCACCACGTACTCGTCGCGCAAAGTCTTGCTGGCTTCGATGACTGCCGGCGGCGTGTCAGGCGGATTGAACACTACTTGCGTCAGGCCGTAGCGATCGCGTAGATCGACAAACAGCCCCCCGCCATGATCCCGGTACGTATCGACCCAACCACACAGAGTAGCGGTCTCGCCAATCAGTTTTTCACTTAGTTCGCCGCAAGTATGGGTCCGAAGCACGCGTATTCCTCTTGAGATAGTCCAAAGACAGCAACTTCTGCCGAATTGCCAGCCTTACTGTGAAATTGATAAAGCGTTCGATTGTAGTTGGGAACTGAGCCCGAAGCGAGTGCTACTGGGGGAGAAGCCGGCAACTGCTTGGTGGCTTACTTGGCAGCGAGTTTCCAGAGACTAAATGAACTTCCTAACCTACCGTTTGGCTCCTGCTGCCTCTGAGCTGAGCCATTGCCACAGCCGTTGCATCCCCTCGGCCGTACCGATCCGGGGTTCGTAGCCAAAGTCTCGTCGGGCGGCGGAGATGTCAAACCAGTGAGAGGTGGCTAGCTGTGCGGCCAAAAACCGGGTCATCGGCGGCTCTCCGCCAAGACGGAGCAGCCGAAAGACTTGTTCACAAAGGCTGCCGATCCGCCATGCTGTCTGCAGCGAAACGGACTTCTTGACCGGTGGCAGCTCGGCAAGCTCGAGGATGTCGTTGATCCAATTCCAGCAATTCACAGGCACTCCCTGGCTGAGGAAGTAAGCCTGTCCCGCAACGGGCGACTTGGCATCGATCAAGGCGTCTGCCGCCTGCAGGTGTGCCCGTGCCGCGTTTTCGACATAAGTCATGTCGACCAGGTTCGTTCCGTCTCCGACCTGTCGCAGCCGGCCCTTCTTGGCCCGAGCAATCAGCCGTGGGATGAGATGCGCATCGCGCGGGCCCCAGATGAGGTGCGGGCGCAGTGCACAAGCATTGATCCAATCGGTTCGGCTCAACGAATCGGCAATTAACGGTTGCACGCGATCTTTGCAGCGTGAAGCGGTCAGCACGGCACTTTCGGCCAGCGCTTTGCTGTGCGAGTAGTGGCAACGGTGTTTCGCAAGCCAGGCGATGCCGTAAACGGTCGTTTCGTCGATGCCCGTCTGATCGGCGCCCTGGAAAACCACGCTGGGGCTACTTGTGTAAACCAACCGATCGACGGCATGGATGCGGCATCCGGTCAGTACGTTCTTGGTTCCCACCAGGTTGGTTTCATAGAAGTCGCCCCAGCGCATCCCGATGCCGGCCAATGCCGCGGTGTGAAACACACAGTCGATTCCCCGGCAGGCTTCGGTGATCTCATGCTTGTCGCGAATATCGCCGCGGACCACTTCCACGCCAAGCGACTTCAACTCGGGCTGTGCACTGCGTCCGAAACTGCGCACCCGATCGCCACGAGCCAGGAGTTGCTCAACGATATAGCGGCCCAGAAAGCCGTTGCCGCCGGTGACGAGTGCATGCATAGCCAAGTCTTGGAGCCACTATCCGAGAGGTTGAGAAGTTTGGTTAGCTAACTGCTTCGCAGCCCATTCGGCCAAGTGCTCACGGTTAATCTTCGAATTGTGTCGAACGTCAGTGGGAAGGCAGCGATGAACGAGGATTCTTGGAAAGTCGGTGAAACTCAACTTACCGTACCAAAGTGTTTCTAATCGCGGTTCGATTCTGCACCATTGAGTCCACAATTCGTCGCCATCGCACTTGAGGTGATTAAAGGTCTCTAGCTCCACAACAATCACAGGTTGCTTGTAACCAGCCTTTCCCACGCCAATGAGTGCCGAGCGTTGGACATTCGGCAGAGTGTTAAAAACACTCTCAATAGGGATAGTAAAGAGATCGCCGTTTCTATGATCCACCCGATGCGCCTTACGGCCGCAGTACCAGAAACGCTCATGCTCGTCGAAGTAACCAACATCTCCCAGCCGATGCCACACCGAATCGCCGTCCTGGATCTTGCTCAACTGATTGTGTCGCTCAGGGCCCGTCACGTACCGGGTCGATACTTGGGGGCCGCGGACAATCAGCTCTCCGATCTCGCCAACAGGCAATTCTTCTGCCGAGTCGATCGAGTCAATCGGTTCGTCCGTGATTCGAATAATTCGCCAATCGATGGAGTCGTACTTGTGTCCGACACAAATGCCGGCCCCGGCGTCGGTGGCCCGGGCAGTCTCGCTGAGCACTTCTGCCGCCGAGATCGTAGAGATCGGCAAACTTTCTGTCGCGCCGTAAGGCGTGTGCATCTGTGCTTCAGGATGAACGCAGGCCAGCGTTTGCCGCAGCACACTGGCCGGCACCGGAGCACCGCAAGAGAGCACCTTGCGCAGCGTCGGAATCCGCTCGCCATGTTGTTCACAGTAGCGGCCAAGCTTCTTCCAAACTGCCGGCGAAGCAAAAGCTTGCGTCACCTGCCAATCTCGCGCAGCGGCGAGCAGTTTCCTCGGATCGGCGCTGGCAGGCCGCGAGAAATCCATCTTGGGAAACACCGTGGTCACGCCCATGGCAGAATTGAACAACCCAAACAAAGGAAAACAAGCCAGATCGGCGCCGCCCGGATGGATCGAATAGGCGCGCTGGATTTCTGCCGCCTGGGTGTCAAACATCCGGTGCGAGTAGAGCACCCCCTTGGGCGGACCGGTGCTGCCGCTAGTGAAAATGATCGCTGCCGCATCATCACCATTGGTCGCAGGCAACTCGGCCTGGGAACGACGACCCAGCCGCAACAGCTGTTCGTAAGACTTCCCCCCCCAGAACCAACGCCGCCCGATAGTCACATTGGTCTGCGCCATCGGGAACCTGTGCCGCTGCAGCGTCCTGAGTGCCTGGGCCGGGCTGATCGCCACAAACCCGTCGGGCTCGACCGCAGCCAGACAGTCGACCAGATGCGTACGCCCCATCCCCGGGTCGATCAGTACGGTCGTTGCTCCGCTACGCAACAGTGCAAAGACCAGCTTGACGAATTGTACGCCTGGCCGCACCAGCAACACCAGCTTCATCCCAGGCCGGATCCCCAACTCGACCAACCCGCGGGCCAGCGCAGCCGCATCCCGTTCAAGCGAGGCAAAGGTGCAGGTTGCATAGCTATTCTGCCCGGCCACATCTCCTCGACCTGGAGTGGCCACGGCAATCGCCTCGGGCATCTGCTGGGCAATCCTGGTCAGGCGATCCGCGACATTGACTCGCTGTGCGAGCCCGCAGGCTGAAAACGGGAGGCTGGGTATTGGCATAGGCACATTGTTACGGGCAGCAACGCTCCTGGGAATGCCTTGCCCGATGCAGCTTACGCCGTTGGTTCGGTCGGTTTCTTTATCTCGGCTTGCTCGTAATTGGGCGGACTGGTCGCCCGCCCATTGCCTGCGGGGCTCTTGCCCGACTCTTCGCCCGCCAGTTTTGCCAGGCTCTCGGGGATCTCTACGCCGCCAATATCACGCATCACTTGCATCATCGGCGGCAACGTGCCTGCCATCTTGTGCAGGAAGTCGGCCGTATTTGAGCGCCCATTCTGCCCCCCGTTCTCCCAGACCACGACCTTATCGAATTTGATATTCGAGATCGCCTTGGCCGAAGACTCTGCCAAATTGTCCAAGTGCTCGAGCATCATCAGTTGGAATGCCTCTTTGGCACCGCCGCAGGCCTCTACGATTTGTCTCAGACCTTCGCCCTTCTTCGCGAGAATTTCGTATTGCCCGCGGGCTTCGGCTTCGAGCTTGGCAAAGATCGCCGCTGCCTCCCCCTCGGCTTCGAGTCGACGCTTTTCGGCCTCTGCCTGAGCTGCGACTACAACGCGCGCCTTATCGGCCTTGGCAGGCGCCTCGACTTTGGCTCGTTCTTCCGCTTCAATCCGTTCGGCGTCCGCGATAGCTGCCTTCGCCATCGCGCGATTTTGAATCTCCAGCACGGCCGCCTCGGCTTCGCGCTTTCTTGACTCACCCCGCTGGTAGGCATCGGCCCGTTCAGTGAGCAGCGTGGCCTGCGACTGGGCAATTTTTGCCTCCGACAGGTTTTCGCCTTCGACTGCTTTAGCATTGGCGTCAGCGATTGAAATACGCATCTGCTGTTCAGCGTGCTTCACTTGCATCTCACGCTCGAACTCCGCCGACTTCTCGCCGATCACCTGTTCTTTCGACAACTCGGCAATCCGTACTGCTTGCTCGCGTTCAGCCTGCCGAGTACCGATTTCTTGCAACTTCGTGGCATCGGCTACCGCGATTGCTTTCTCGCGATTGGCGTTGGCAACGCGAATCTCGCCCTGCTTCACTTCGTCGGCCACGTCGCCACGGGCTTGCTGAATCGCCTGCGACGCCGCTTTCTGGCCAATCGCATCGATGTAGCCGCTTTCGTCGGTGATGTCTGTGATATTCACATTGATCAGCACCAGGCCGATCTTCTTGAGCTCGGGCTCGACCGAATTCTGAATGTGCTGGAGAAACGCATCGCGATCGCGATTGATATCTTCGATGCCCATCGAAGCGACCACCTGTCGCAACTGGCCGAAAATGATTTCTTCGGCTTGTTTGCGAATCTCTTGCGTCGACAGTTCCAAGAGTCGGATCGCGGCGTTGGTCATCACATCGGGCGAAGTGCCGATGGCTACCGTAAAAACGCTCGGCACATTGACCCGAATGTTTTCGATCGACAACGCCCCTCGCAGCGGAATCTCGATTTGGATCGGCTCGAGATTGAGGTACCGGTAGTCCTGCAGTAGCGGAATGACAAACTGCGCACCGCCGTGAATGGTCTTGGCTGCCTGCCCTTTGGAAGTCAGACCGTAGATCACCAGCACCTGATTGCTACTGCACCGCTTGTACGACGACTTGATAAACGCAATCAGGCTGAAGAAGATTAAAGCAGCCAACAGAAAAAGGCCCGCATACAAAGCGTAAGCGGTTTCTTGCGTACTTAATGCGGCTATCAGCTGAATTGATCCCATTTTTTTCCCCCTTAGATGTGATATCCCCCTGACTTCAAGGGCATGATACACAGTCCTAACAAACTTCCACATCAGCCACCTCGGTGACTGGCTCCACAAGCACCTTTGCAGGCCCCAGTATGTCAACTACGACAACCTGATCGCCTGACTTCAGTGGCGACTCCTGTGAAGTCACTGCTTCATACTCCACGGTACGATTCTGCATTTTCAGTTGGATCTTCCCCATGCCTTGGCCTTGAGCAGGAATAGCAACGTAGACACGTGCAGGCTGGCCCATAGCATTGCTGATATCTTCATTTCCGGCCGTGCGTAACTTGTAAATCTGCAGCATAATCCAATATATGGCGTACATCGCGGCGGCCCCGGCGGCCAAACCAACCAGCAAAGCTTGCGTATCGCTCGCGCCCGAGGCGAGTGACGCTTTGCCCGCAAAGCCGAAAAACGCCACTGCCGCCACGACTGAGCGGAACGAGAGCACCTCGAATATCCGGGAGCCGTCAGGATGCCCAACGTCGGCATCGGCGGCCTGGCTCCAACTGGTGTGGTGGTCGGCGGCATCGACTCCGTCGATCCCGTCGACGTCGACATCCATGCTGACGTCCATGCCCATATCGGCATCGGCTCCAATATCGCCCGAAGCGTCGTCTCCCAGTCCCAGAAACATCAGGAGAAACTGGCAAACCACTATCGTACCACCGACGACCGCCGCGATGAGAAAAACCGTGTCGAGCATAGCGCACCTCCTCCTCGGAAAGAACAGCCGACAGCTCTCTGCGTAGAAGCCTATTGTACTAAGTTCTAGCTTCACAAGCGAAGCGCCAGAGAGGGCAAATCGCCCAGATTCCCGTCCCCAAATCCGCTTGTCCACAGTTTCCTTGGCAGATTTGTTACCAGGTATTCGCCGGCCAATCGCGAGTATTGTCGAGAAAAGGGCCCCTCAGCGGTTTTCGCAGCAATCCTGGAGGTGCTCGATTACCCAAGCTGCCACATCGACGCCCGCGACCCGCGAGAGGGCTCTCCAGCCCGGAACCGCATTCACCTCGAGCGCGTAGAGGCGGCGGTCTCTGCCCGGCAAGAAATCGACGCCGGCGACGGTCGCTCCTACCGAACGCGCGGCGAGCCGAGCTTGCTGGACGAGGTCGTCGTTCAATTCAAAGGGCTCGCCGATTGCGCCGCGACTGATGTTGGTCCGCCAGTCGGAAGGATGCCGCCGTCGCATGCCGACGATCCGCTCGCCAACGATCAGTAGCCGCAGGTCGCATCCTTCGTGCTCGATGAATTCCTGCAGATAGATGACGGCGCCGATTTGTTCCAGCGCTTTGAATGTTCGCAGGGCGATTGCCTCGTCTGCCACTCGGGTAATGCCGCGCCCCTCGCCGCCAAAAACCGGTTTTACCACGACCTCGCCGCCGAGGGACAAGAAGCTCTCCATCGCCTGTTCGGCAGTCTGGCAAGCAATGGTCGTCGGCACCCGCAGTCCTGCCTCGCGCAACTTGACGGTCGTCAAGTATTTATCGACAGCAATCTCGATCGCCCTGGGAGTATTTACCACAACCCTCTCCTCCGCCAACTGCGCCAGGGCATTCATCCGGAAGATTACCTGCTCGAGAGTTCCGGGCGGCATCGAGCGAACCAGCAGCGCGTCGCAGCCAAATAGATCGAACTCTCCCGAGTCGAGCGAGATGCTATGCATGTCGACTTGCGAATGCAAATGCCGATAGGTAATCGGCACAATCGCGTGCGAGTCGCCTGCCGCACGCTGCAAATCGGCGACATACCAACTCGAGGCAGAACCAAGCACCGCGATGCGCATCAGAGCAGTATCCACAAAGGAGGAGGCTCAACCGTGCCGGCACGCGGAACACGGTGTCCGATCAAACCCCAAATGATTGTCGAAGGATATCAAAATTCAATTCACCAAATACAAACTCGCTGCCCGTATCGCAATTCTGCAGCGTCACCCGAGCGGCGCTAAACAGCATCGGGTCGACCTGGTAGAAGTCGTTGTTGTACCCGGCCAATACCTCGGCGAACGGACGGCCATAGTCGGCCGAGGCCGAACTGGGAATCTTCGGCCCCATCGCTGCCAGCGACGGATCGTCTCCTCGCACCTCGAGCAGCACCTCGCCTGCGTACAAAATGGCATCGTTGGTGAGGCCAATCGCTCGGAAATCGTCGTCAACGAGCGGCGGCAACGGGGCCGAGCCTCGCCCGCTCACGACGCGCGACAGATCAAAGCCCAGCTCATGCAACTTGTGCAAAGCAGTCTCCACACTGCGGGCCACGACTTGGATGGTCCCTGCCAGGCTATGCGTTGGTGCGACGAGCAGGGTAAGTTGGCTTGGCTCGACGCCGCATTTTTTAGCGATATCAAGGCAAACCTCGTTGGGGGGTAGCTTTGCTGCTTCGAGAACGCCGACACACCTTTCGGGTTGCTCCTGAAAGCCAATCTCCTCAAACAGCGGCTCGCGCGCCGCGGCTGCCCGCATTGGCCCCGAGCTCATCGCAAAGAACTTCTCGCTCTTCACCTCCCAACCGGCGTACTGAGAGGCCATACAAGCGGCAACGGGCTGGTCGGTGGCCACCGATACAAAATCGCCCGACCAATCAGCACAGCCCCTGCAGTCAATCGAAACCTCGGCCAGATCTGCCAGGCAAACCCTGGCCAACAGCAATCCGGCCTCCTGACCTCCGGCGACATGGACGCCGCAGTCGATGACGGTTGTGCCGCACTGCAGCACATGGCGTTCGACAAGCAACTGGTCGGCCTGCGACAGAATCTCGTCACAGAGGGTGGCGGCGCGGTGATTAAGCATCAAGCGGTAGGGGGGCATCGGCCTATTGTGACAAGCTGCGACGCTAGAGGGAAGGAGCCTGAACCGCGCTGCCACGCAGCACACAGCCTCCGGCACGAAGCAAAGCCGCTCCGGACGGCTATTTCAATTGCGTACCAGCCCGCAACGATTGTCCCAGCTTTGGGATCGACAATCCAGAAGTGCCCTCGCCCGAAAGCGCCGCCAGCTGCGTGAGCAC
>JAGQOW010000067.1 GCA_020427155.1 Planctomycetales bacterium
GTAAGCACGACGAGCGCTGCACATCTCCTGGAGGAACCATTCTCCCGCTGCAAACGAGAGCGCTGCAGTCGCCGAACCTCGCAACATTTGTCGTCGATTGGTTTGCCCGCCCAGGTTGAGACATTCATTTTTCATTCTGATCAAGCCAAATAAATTGGACACGGGTTATTCATCAGCTGAAGGTTTGAAGCGCTCTTGCAACTGAAAGACTTCATGAGATGATGTTAGCAACCGTTAGACAACCTTCAAGTCTTTTTTGCATTTCATGACTCGGTGCGACCGGCTTTCCGGGTACAATCAGGCCGGGTACGCCAAATCGGCGTTTCCTCTCATATCTGGGCGACAAGTCGCCCGTTTTCTAGTTACTTTCATCGCCACTGCATCAGCAGCTTCGTCTGCCTGCATTTTTGCCTTGGATGATCGCTTCTATAGGTTGAACCGTGCTGAGCGCTTGGTTTCGCTTGATGCCTTGCGCGGCTTCGATATGTTCTTGATTGCCGGGGCCGAGAACATGGTACGGCTATCTGCTGAGTACACAAACTGGGCAGTGCTAAAACACGTCGAAGCAGAGTTGCATCACGCCGAGTGGGATGGATTTACATTCTTTGATCTCATCTTTCCGCTTTTTATGTTTCTCGCAGGAGTTTCGTTCGCATTCTCCTTGAATAAACGGCTTGAGCGGGGAGACAGCCTCACAGCGTTGCACGGCCATGTCGTTCAGCGGGGGCTACTGCTAGTTCTGCTTGGCATGATTTCCGTGTTCATCTACATCGCCCAGCAGTTCATCGCATTTCGCGACATCACGCACCTGCTGTTGCACGATGAACAGATGAAGCTTCACCCGCTGTTTATCGAACTGATGATGTTCGCCATGAAATGGTTGCTTCTCTATTACCTCTACTGCAAGAAGATATTCTTCCGAGTTTGAACCAAGGGGCGGCTCAAGTAGCGCTCCTCTCTGGCCGGCTCAACTGAAAATGCGCAGTTGCTCAGTTCGAGCATCCTTGAGAATGATGGGTCCCCTCAGCTGGAGTAGCGAGTGGTCAATAAGCTACAACTCTCGCTTCGATGATTCTGCGACGTTCCATCATTGCCCAACGTCAATGAGAGCCGACAAGTGCTGTTCGAGTCTTTGTGCGATTTCAGGGTGCTGAGAAACCTGGTTCGTTCGTTCACAGAGATCCTCTTGCAGGTTGTAGAGTTCTGCGGCGGCGTTGGCATTCGTATTCTCCCCCTCTTTCGGGAGGATCAGCTTCCAGTTGCCGTCCCTTACCGTTCGCTGGTCGTGGATGATCGGAGGGCGTCGCTCTGGTTTCTTGGCGGCATTCAGAAGATAGGGCAAAAAGCTGACACTGTCCTCGGCCATGCCTCGCGGTATCTCTTGAAAACCTACTAGTTCGGCGAAAGTAGCCAACATATCGGAAAAGACTACCGTCTGATCGCAAACGTGGTTAGCAGCAACCCTGCGGGGCCAACGTACGAGAAAGGGCATGCGATGACCGCCTTCCCAGGAATCGAATTTCTTGCCCCGCAGGCCTCCCGCCGCATCGTGTCGAAATCTCTCGCGGTCCTTGTCGTACCACAAAGGCCCGTTATCACTGGAGAAGATGACCAGTGTGTCTTGATCTATTCCGGTTGTCTTGAGAGCGTCTAGCACTTGTCCGACTACCGCATCGACCTGAACAACAAAGTCTCCATACATTCCCGCCCTGCTCTTGCCTCGAAATACTTCCAGAGGCAGCCACGGTGTATGGGGCGACGGTAAAGCCAGATAAAGGAACAATGGCTTGTCTTGCGTCGTCGAAGCGTGGTTGTGGA
Organism: Planctomycetales bacterium; assembly: GCA_020427155.1. Classification (GTDB taxonomy): domain Bacteria; phylum Planctomycetota; class Planctomycetia; order Pirellulales; family Lacipirellulaceae; genus Bythopirellula. The sequence goes on from JAGQOW010000067.1 coordinate 1,819, forward strand.
TGACGCTAACGGCTTCTGCCGCAAACCGTGGCGTCACCTGTTCGAATTTAAAGTCGGACGCGATCTTTCCTGCCCTCCAGAACTCTCCCTGATTATGATTCCACCCTTCCGGCCCGTTTATGCTGGAATTGGCGGAAACATCTTCGTCGGGAGGCGTAACCGGCGCTCGGTCTCGAATATAGAAGTAGGGTGGAAGATCAAGCGAAGCGTGCATCCCGAAGAAGGACTCAAAACCACAGTCCACCGGTCCACCAATCAAAGGAGGTGAGTAATCTACCGGGGCCTCTTTATTCTGAAGATAAGGATCGAAGCCTAGATGCCATTTGCCCACCATAACCGTTGCATACCCCTGCTGACGAAGCATGGAGGCCACCGTCATGCGCCCCTTCTCAATCAGAGGACCGTTTGCCAATGACATAGGTTTCCGCACGGCAAATCGACCGGTCAATAGCGCATAGCGAGAAGAAATGCAGGAACTTCCACCGGAGTGAGCATCAGTAAACCGCATTCCTTCCTTGGCCAATTGATCGATGTTGGGTGTTTGAATCTTGCTCCTGGGGTTGTAGCTTGAAACATCTCCGTACCCCATGTCGTCAGCCAGAATAAAGACAATGTTAGGAGAGTGCGATTTCGTGGTTTCTTGGGCCTGCGCGACGACTGGCAAAAGCAAAACGCTCAAATACAGGTATGACTTCTTCACGGTAACTTCCCAGAAGGATCGAATTGTTTCAAAGCAGAGGAAATGCCAGAACTTCCTATGCCAGTTGCCTTATTCTACAATGGAAACCAGGGAGCTTGTCCACGTAGTTTGTGTGCAAGCAGGTTCTATTTCCGCTGTTTGTTTCTGGTAACAAGTGGAACCAATCGCATGAACCCTCGACGAATCCTGGTATTGGGAGCGACCGGGATACTGGGCCAGCCGGTCGTGCAAGCGCTGGTCTCACAGGGCCATCCTGTGCGGGCATTGGTGCGTAGCAGTCAGCGGGCAAGCCAACTACTGGGGAATTCCGTCGAATGCGTTGAGGGGAACGCACTGGCTCCTATGGACGTGCATCGAGCCCTGTCAGGTTGCCACGCTGTCCACGTCAACCTAACGCAGCAGGCGGAACTGGACGCCATGCAGAACGTTGTCCAAGTCGCGGCAGAGCGAGGAATCGAACGCGTGTCCTATGTGTCGGCCACCACCGCTTGCGAGGAAAACCGATGGTTCGAAGTCGTAGACATCAAGATGCGTACCGAGGAAGTCCTCGTCAGTAGCGGCATCCGGTACGTGATCTTCTGCCCGACCTGGGTCATGGAGACTCTCCAGAACTTCGTTCATGGAGGCCGTGGGACCGTGATCATCGGACGTAATCCTCCCAAACTGCATTTCGTCGCGGCCGCAGACTTTGGGCGCATGGTGGCGGCATCCTACCTCGACGAGCGCGCCGTAGGAAAACGCCTGTTCATCCACGGTCCGGAAGGCGTCACGCTTCCTAACGCGCTCGAGCGGTTCTACGCAGCCTGTCATCCTCAGCTAAGCGTGATACGGATGAAGCTGTGGCAAGCCCGGCTGCTGGCGCGGATTACCAGGCGCGTGGGGCTGACTTACGTGACCAAGTTGATCGACTACTTCGACCGGGTGGGGGAGTTGGGCGACCCGACCGAAGCAAACTCATTACTCGGTACGCCCTCAATCACCCTGGACGAGTGGTTCGCGACGCCACGCCTTCTGAGGCACGGCTTACCACATTGAAAGTGGTACACCAAGTTCTGCTTAACAACAGGCTATTAGGCAATTGGCCCGCCGCAAACTGGGAACACCTCCGTCAATTCTCCATCGACCTAAGCCGCAACGGTTGCACCTCGCTCGCCCAGAGCATCGACTCCCACCCATTTCACGTGCACTAGGCCGATGCACTATCAGGCTGTCTTGTGGAAATCGGGCCACCGCTCACGTTATGGTAACTGAAGCGTAATTCCTACGCGGCCTACGCCCAGTAGCACGCCAGCGTCTGCCGACTGCCAAGGATAGCCCCATGGTCAGCAGCCAGCAGGAAGCGGGTTCTGGGATCGGTCGATAGATCGCAATACCGGCGGGGCTATCCAGACCTAAAGGCGGCAATCCCACTCGAGCCTGACCCTGTGCCAAGATAGTGGTACTACCGTCCGAAGGATCCACTTTGATCACAAAGCCCGGTGTACCAGACGGACCGTTGCCGTCTGCTACGAGGATCATCCCTGCAGAATCAACAACACTTTGCCTTGGATCAACAAACGGAGTGCCTTGACTGATTATGATCGGCGCTGCAGCAGTACCATCCCAGTCAGACACCGCATTGGCGTGAACATCGGTAACAATGTATCCTCCGGAACCATCGGCAGTGATTCCAGTCGGTCCTACCCATGGGGAACCCGTTCTTACCGCTACTTGATTCCCAGTGGGAATATCCACGCGGTAGACTCCGCCACCCGTACTCAGGCTGGTCACCAGCAAGCTGCTGCTCGACTCAGCGAGTACGTCAGTCGGTATACTAGGGCTGTTCCAGGTAGTCGTAACATTCACGACCATACCAGTTCCAGGATTGATGCTGTAAACATTCGAAACCGTTCCGCTGCCCCCGCCTGCTACGTAGATAGTTTCATCCGATCCCAAGCCGATCCCAAATCCGAAAAAGCCAATGGGCGTAGCATTAACTGTTGTCACCGAAGCGTCTACTGGATCGACACGATAAACATGGGTAGCGATCGAGACCCCGCTTCCAAGTACGTAAATGTGTCCAGCAGCAGAAACCGCTACGTCTCGGGCTCCTGCAACTTGAGCAAACGCTATTTCTTCGCCCGTGATCGGATTCACACGCCAGAGAGTCCCAGCGGCCGGATCCGCGACAAGTAGGTCTCCCGCCACAATTGCTGCATCAACACGTACATAACAGGTCAGCCCTAGAAATGTACACAAAGAAAAAAGCAGGATGTTCTTGCGAGTATTCATTGAAGCCCCCTCCATCCCCTGATTGGCGTGACTTTGCCCGGTAAGAACGTGCAGTTTCGCACACGTTGCTGGTTCAACGGCTCAATCTTGACGCCTTTTTTGCTCGCATCATTTACTTCATAAGATAAGACGCAAACCGCGTTCCCAATCTCTGAACTTGTTCTCAGTTAGAGAAGCATGCTGGGGTGCGATAGCGGCATGTGGGCTGTGCAAGATCTCAATCTATAGAGGAATCGTTCATAACTTATTCAAAACCGAGCATCGACTTAAGGTAGAATGCCGAGAATAGGGTTGCGTCAGGCGTCGCGCAAGTTTTCATGCGGCTACAATAGGCGGCTGTCAAAGCCTGTAGCAGTTTCAGCTTGGCCCCTCTAGTAAATCTAGAATTCAATCCATGCGCTATGCCACAACAATCCAGAACTCGCGAAAGACTTGGCCTGTTTGGCACACGAGCACACCGAGCTAGTCGAGCCTGGTGAACCGCAACTATGAATGCATTAGCTAGATCTGAAGACCTAAGTTTAGCTCCCGCCTGCATTGCAGCGAAATAAAGAAACTCGCATTATTACGTCATACGAAAGTATTCCCCATCCATAACTTGTTCGGCCCTGAAAACCATTCCTATGAGTACGTTTATCATTCAAGCAGAGCGTCTCGATTTAGTGCTCGAAGATCCCGCAGAGGTGCTAGCTCGCATCGATGCTTTGAGCCCTGAAGATCGAAAGCAAGTTTCGCCAGCATGGCTGGCCCTGGCTCGCGCGACGACCGCCCCTGACCCATGGTTGCACGGTTTCAAAGCTATCGACCGAGCTACAGGTGCTATGGTTGGGAGTTGTGGATTCAAGGGCCCACCGACCGCCGAGCGGATTGTCGAGTTGGCATATGGCGTGAATCTAGAATACCAAGGGTGTGGCTACGCAACGGAATCAGCGATTGCGCTGGTAGACTTCGCTTTCAAAGATGGAATGATTCGGACTGTTCGCGCCCACACGCTTGCGGGAGATACTGCATCGCAGTGTGTGCTGACGAAGGCCGGTTTCGAACTAGTTGGCGATGTGATCGACCCTGAGGACGGACAAGTGATGCGTTGGGAGCGGCACAATCCGATGGCCGAACAATGCGGTCAACCGGAGCCGCTGATGATGCGGGATTTGAAATCATAGTTTTTTGCATTGGCCCAGCCACTGTCCGGCAGTGCGAACTACCAGTTGACTCTGGCCCCCTGAACGACTCGCACAATCACTTAGAGAGCGAATCGCATCCACCCACACCGGATACGAGTTTGACAGTTCGATGGGTAGTTCAGAAGGCCGTTTGAAATCGGTTGACGTGCTCAGGGTTCGCGCTGCTGGGCAAAAAACAGCAGTGGCACGCGGCGAATCGCGCTGCACAGGAAAGATAAACCACCGACAGGTTCACGCAGCTACCGGGTAACAACGGCATGCATGGGGCCGACTGCAGGGGATGCTGGGTTACGCCTATCGGCTCACCCAGCCCAGCAATTTGCCAATCTATACCTTCGCTTCGTGCCAGCCTTTGCCTGGGTACATGGCAAACAAAGTTAAGCAGAAGTAGCCAACGCCGATAGCGCTAAATACAATCAGATCGGTTGAGTTAAACGCTTCATCTACCGCAGGCATGGTTAGGCGGATGACCTGGAACGCGTCTAATAGACACATGAGAACAATGGCCACAAACAGCGCGATAGTTTGCAGAAGCTTGGCGAAGGCTGTGCAGAGATTCTCTTTGATATGTTTCCTGCCGACAAGCAGCCTGACAATAGCTGCAATTACGGGCATAGTAACAACTAGAATCTCGGCGGCAGTTCCTCCCAGAGGAAAGACTATTTTTGAGAGCATGGGGATGAACAGTACGAGCGAAGCAACAGTCACATCCCAAGTCAGTACTCGCTTGATCCACTGCCTATAGTCGGGCGGGGGAGGCCCGGCGTTGATAACGTCCTCGGGAACGCCTCTGGCCCAGAGCACGAGTTCAGGCGGCCAATACTCCTTGGGCAGTGGCACAACAACTCCACTCTTGTTATTGCAAACTACTAGAGGCATCAGCGAATACGACAGTTTGCCATCCACCAGGTATTTTCTACAGAAGTGCGTCGTTGAGAGTGCGAAGTCCATTCCTCCCTTAACAGGTACGTGTAGTGCGAATGCCCAGGTGTACTCGTCAGTTAGGTGTTCTGCTATTTCAAGCAGTCGGAGATCATTCGGCTTACTATCCTTGAGCTGAAAGAGAGAGCGGGCTAGTTTTTCAAGAGATTCCGGTCGGACGGTCGCAGCCTCGTCGCAGCAATACACTACCTCGCCTGGGCAGTCGTTCTCGTCTTCCTGAAACAGGAGTACATTGGCCTGAACGACGTGCCCCCAAGTGACATAGCCATTTCTTAGAACATTGAAGTACCCCCTAAAGAATAACTCTATTTCGTCTTCACGATTGCACCACTCTGGAATGGGTATGAACAGCCAATTGACTATTTTCCAACGAGAAAACCGCCGCGGCGCCGGCCCGAAGTTTTCCCGGCATTGATGTAGGAGGGCTTGGAAGTCCACGGGCCGGAAGTGAATCGCTGAGGAGGAATGAAGTAGCATAGTCCAACTGAGACGCCACACGGTGTTGCCTCAAGTCATGATAAGCCAGCAGATAAGACAGTGGAAGACGGTGCTACACGAGGCAAATCGGCCTAGCTCTTGTCCAACAGTGAAAACCACCAGCAACCATGCGTCTTGGCCGACTCCGGTCACAACGGTACGTCCGCTATCGCCGCCACTCGCGGGTAGTGCAGCTGTTTGTTAAGCACTAAACTGCCACCAATAGGCAAATAGAAGCACCGGCCAAAAGCCCCAACGTATAATCATGATATCTAGTTTCGTTGGTTCGTGGGGTCGACGCAGGACGATAACTGCTGCAGACAGCGAAAAAGCTAGGATAGTTACTCCAACAACGCGAGCTGTAGTGCCCCCGTCAAGCATCAAAGCCGCAAGGCACCCAACAATCACTTGTGTTACGAGTGACTTACGGATGGCGGAATCGTAGGCAGGTGAAATAGTCGCGCCGTAGTCTCCCATAGTAGTAACCGCCAATCTCAATCTGGTGGTGAACACTCATGATTGTAGCATCCCTGTCCTTTGGGCCAATCTTGTCCGAGACAGAAGAACAGCCGAATCCTAAGCGAGAAACAATGCGCTAGGTACGCTGATCAGAAAACCGGGGCCTGCTGGGGAAAAACACCTGAGAGGAGCGGCCACGGTCGGGCTAGACGGGTAGCGCAGCCCGTCTAGCGAGGGTTTCGACTAGTTTGGTTTCCAAGAATCAAATGATCCCGCCGTGGACGCTATGCGGCGTCAAATGCGACGGCTGATCGAGAAACCAAATGCGTTCCCACTCGTCGAGCATTGCGCGGAGGTTCTCCGACGTATATATCAATTGCTGGGCTCGACGAGCTGGGTCGACCGAGTAGATCGGCAGCAAACAGCCAGTATTGCCGGCCAGCGAACAGATAGTTACGACGGTTAAGAGCCACTTACGCATCTGCGTTGCTCCTCCTTGAGCCTCGAAACGATCTCCCTAGCCCGCAAGGGCAGGGCGGCCGCTTCTTTTCGGGAGCCTTTGCTCAGCACCCACAAGTGCTGCCATCGGTCCCGGTCCCACAAATTGAAAAGACGCTTTTTGGCGACCGACCCGCAAGCCGAGGCTTCCTAGATGCTGTCGCCTGGTAGAAAAGGTTCCGAAGAGTAGCGATTGGGCTTTCCTGCGCCGAGGGCAGAATCGCGGAGCTTCCCCGCAAATCCAACCGGACACTCTCCTGCGGATCAGGATCGTACTTTCGGGGGGCTCGGGATAAGCAGAAATTCTCGAAAAGAGCAAGAATCGGTGCAGCCTAGCTGCCAGCACCCGTCTCGTAACTCGTTGTCGGAGAATAGCTTCCATCGGGATGCGCAATACTCTTGGCCGCGTTATGGCCCGTGGAGTTGTTGGCAGCTGCTTCCCGAGCTGCAGCCTGTGCCGCCAATCGGTCCAGCTCGCGAACCCGCTCCTCCATCTCTTTGCCCGGCTTGAACGTGACGACGAACTTCTCTTCGACAAATACCTTCTCACCAGTGCGGGGATTGCGAGCTTTGCGCGCAGCCCGCTTTTTTACCTCAAAAACCCCGAAATTCCGCAATTCAATACGCTTCTCCTCGACGAGCGTGTCGACGATGGCATCGAAAGTCTTCTGGACGATCTCCTTCGTCTTCAATTGCGTTAGACCTATCTCCTCCGAGATGGTTTTCACGATCTCTTTCTTCGTCACGACGAGGTCCCCTATGAGAAGGATTGCTGCTCCGTTGGGGCCAAAGAAAAAGACCGAAACGAGGCACCAGTCTCGCTCCAAGTGTAATTGTCATAAGCATTAGAGTCAAGATTGCCACCCCCGTTCGGCACCCGTCGAAGGCCACTCTTGGCTATCCGCAACCCGCTGCCCAGGGCTGAAGGCAGTCCTCTGCTAGCCCGCTGTAGCGCCTTGACAGCCAAAAACCAGAGCCTGATCTCCGAAATCACCCGTGAGTCCCCTAGGTCTCCCAGGTTGCCGCGGCTCTCTATACCGAGATCACGCTGGCCTGCTTTTCGATTACTTCCAGCTCGTAGAGCTTCCCCTTGCCGCTGCCCGGGCAAACCCGGCAGGTTTCTTGCCAGGTCTCGGGAGAACTAAGGTTGGACTTCCAGAACGGCCAGGTTCGGCATTGCCGGGGACGCTGTTCGTAGACCTGGCACTTGCGGCTGCGGTTGTCAAAAAAAACACAATCGCCGTTGGAATACTCGATCAAACTGCGACGGATCCCCACGTAGCGGACGTATTGCGCTTCAAACTGCTCGACGGCGACTTCCAGCCGGGCCGCCATCGCTTCGATTTCTTCCTGGTTGACCCAGACATAACCGGGAGCCCCTGTGCAGCAATCGCCACAACCGGTGCACTTAAAACGCAGCCCGTCTTGATACCAAGGGGATGATTCGTTCGATGTCTCAGCCATGAGGATACTTGATGAGTGATTCTGCCAATGTTGCGATGGCTGATAAGGCCAGCTCGATCTCTTCGTCGGTGGTCGACCAGCCCGGACTCAGACGTACCAGTCCGCCTGTCCGGTCCGACCCAAGGGCAGCGTGCATCCGCGGCGCACAATGCAGCCCAGCCCTGCACTCGACGCCAGCCGAGACATCGAGGCAAACGGCAAACTCCTGAGGATCATACCCGTCGGCGGCAAAACTTACCACACTCGTACGCTGTGCTGTTGAGCGCGGCCCCACGATCCGAATTCCATCGATCGCGGCCAGGCCGTCGATCAGTTGCTCTGTCATTTGCATATGGCGAGAGTGGATCTGCTCGATCGTGCGGGCCTCGAGCCATTCGACTGCTGCCGCCAGACCCGCCAGCCCTGGCAGATTGTGGTTGCCGGCCTCGTATTTCTCGGGGAGCGTATCAGGCTGCGAGTCTTCGTTACTTTGCGTCCCTGTGCCCCCCAGGCGCAAAGGCCGAAGATGTTGCTCGACCCCTTCGCGAATGTACAGCAACCCGGTGCCCAGAGGTCCGAGCAGCCCCTTATGGCCTGGCGCAGCCAGCAGATCGATCTCGAAATCATGCACGTCGATCGGCACATGCCCGAGCGACTGGGCCGCATCGACTAACAGCAGCGCTTGATGCTTGCTGAGTATCTGGCCGATCTCACCCACAGGCTGAAGTGCGCCTGTCACGTTCGATGCGTGAATGACCGCCACCAGTCGCGTCTCGGGCCGCAGGGCTTCTCGAACGGCATTGGGCGATACTGTCCCCTGCTCGTCGCAGGGCACAAAGCTAATCTCGACTCTGGCCATTTCTTGCATTGCCTGCAACGGCCTCAACACCGAGTTGTGTTCGCAATGGGTCGTCACCACATGGTCGCCAGGACGCAATATCCCCTGGATGGCCAGATTGAGCGAATCAGTCCCACTGCAAGTGAAGGCGACTTGATTTGAATTGCCCGCGCCGATCAACCTGGCGATGCCCCGTCGCGTTCGTTCGACGATGCGATTCGCTTCGAGTGCGTTTTGATACCCGCCGCGGCCACTCGCTGCGCCAAGCTTCCGCAGGAACAGGTCAGCCGCGTCGTAGACAAGCTCTGGCTTGGGCCAGCTTGTCGCTGCATTGTCGAGATAGATGCGCTGCGCCATGCCTAACCGCCAATTTGATACATTGGTCGCGCGGGGGGCTGAAACTCGGTCTCGCCGATGCCATGGGCTGGCCGCTTGGCCCAGACGCAATCGCGCAATAGTTGCCGAAGATTGTCGTCGTTTCCCGGGCCTCGAAGCACCGCGCGGGCGTCCCACTCAGCCGTCGAGAAAAGACAATTACGCACTTGGCCCTCGGCCGTCAGCCGTAGCCGATTGCAATTGCCGCAAAAAGGTTCGCTCACAGAACAGATAAAACCGATGACTCCCCGTCCGTCGACAAACCGGTAGTCGACTGCCGGCTGGCTCGAATCGTTGCGGCCAGCTGGCTCTAATGGGCAAATGGCCTTCTCAAGAATCCGCAGCATGGCTTCGCCCGTCAGTACTTCTTCCTGCTTCCAGGCGCCATCCGCATCGAGCGGCATGTATTCGATGAACCGCAACTCGAAGTCGTGTTCTCTGGCAAACTCGGCCAAAGGAACGATCTCATTCTCGCTAAGTCCCCGGATGGCGATTGCATTGAGACGGATCTTCTCAAAACCTGCTCGCTTGGCAGAAAAAATACCGTCGAGCACTCGTTTCAAGCCCGATCTGCGCGAAACTTGTCGAAACACCTCCTCGTCCAGCGTGTCGAGGCTAACGTTGATTCGCCGCAGGCCGGCCGCTTTCAAGTCGGCAGCCTGGTCTGCCAATAGAATACCGTTCGTCGTTAGCGCCAGCTCTTCGATTCCCGGCACCTGGGCCAGCCGCTGGACCAGTTTGGGCAGTTCACTTCTCACCAGCGGCTCCCCGCCAGTGATCCGCAACTTGTTGATCCCCATCGTCGCGGCCACGGCGACAAACCGTTCGATCTCCTCGAAGGTGAGCAATTCGCTGCGCGGCCGAAAGACGACCTTCTCGGCAGGCATGCAATAGAAGCAACGAATATTGCACCGATCCGTCACCCCCAGCCGCAAACTGGTGTGCACCCGCCCAAAGGCGTCAATCAACGGTGGCTTCATGTTTCTATCGGAGAACGACATTAGACATTCACTTCTTCCCAGGCGACGGTGTAGGGTGCACCCACTCGCTGCTGCCATCTGCCCATTGCTCCTGCTTCCAAATTGGAACGCTCTGCTTAAGCGTATCGATGAGCCACCGACCCGCTTCAAACGCCGCGTCGCGATGGGCGCTCGACACTGCGATTGCCACACTCGCTTCGCCCACCGGAACGGTCCCCAGTCGATGCGAAATTGCACACTGCTCAAGCGGCCAGCGCCTTCGTGCTGCTTGCTCCAGTCGCTGCAGTTCGGCAGTGGCCATCGTCTCATACGCCTCGTAATGCAGTCGTACGGTTTCGCGGCCCTCCGTCACACGACGCGTAGCTCCGACAAACAAGACCGTCGCCCCCGCCTCAGACGACTGGACTTGTTCCAACAATTTTACGGTATCAATGGGGCTTTTGGTGATCTCAATCATCGCCTCAACCGCCGCTTACGGGGGGAATACAGGCGATCTCGGCTTGCTCGCTAACTTCGACGCTGTCGTCGCAGTAGACCGCTCCGATCGCAAACATGGCGTGCCCGACAAGCGGACGTAGTTGCGCATAATTAGCGATCAATTGCTCTCGCAGTTGCCCCACCGTTGCTCCGGCAGTCAATTCGACCGAGACTTCTTCTGCCCCGGCCAACTCCCGAGCTCCTGCAAATAACTTGACAATCACCTTCATGACACCTGGAATCTAAGCCTCGAAGTACAGCAGACGCAAAGCAAATAGAACGAATATTCGGTTGGGAGCCGCCGCTTCTAGCTCATGTTACCACCAGATCTTCACCGGGGCTATGAAGCAACGTTTTCAGTTCCGGCATCAATCCGTAAGCCAGCGCAAGCAGCTTGATGGGATGAATCGTCGGTTTCGTCGAGCCCTGCTCCATTTGGATCTTGCATGCGCTACATTCGGTGGCGCCTATCTTGAAACTGCCGGTTCGCACTGCGGTCAGTAACGGCAGACCTGCCCGGAGGCTATTGCGATAATTGCGATGCTGCAGTCCATAGATTCCCGCCATGCCGCTGCAGCCTTTATCCAGTCGCTCGATATGCAGTCCAGGGATCAGCCCCAATAGGTTCTCGCCTGGAGTTCCTACTTCCAAGGCCTTCATGTGGCACGGTATGTGGTAGCCTACTCGCATCGACAGCGTGGCAAAATCGAGCTGGAGCTGCCCGCGCTGATGTCTTCGCCACAGATAGTGGCATGCCTCGAAAGTATGTTCGGCGACGAGCTGCGCATCATCGTCTTCGGGCAGCAGCATCGGATACTCGTGTCTCAACGCCAGTACAGCCGACGGCTCAGTTGCCACGATCGTATAACCTTGCCGGACAGCTTCGGCAAGCAGTGCGACGTTCTGCTCGGCAACGTGCCGTGCCAGATCGAGCACGCCGCGGGAGATCAAAGGCATCCCTGCCTGTTGTTGGCCCGGTGGTACATAGACGGCAATTTCATTGTGTTCGAGTACCGCCAGCAACGCGTCGGCCAATTGCGAGTCGCAGTAGTTGGCGTAAGTATCGACAAAATACAGCACCTTCTCGGCAGTTCGTCGCTGGAGCCGATCCAACCGCCGCTGAGCCGCCTGTTGCAGAAAGGGACGATGATTCAGCCTCGGCAACTTGCGGCCTTGGGCTATTCCTAGCAGCTTCTCCACGATCCAACGCGAAGGCCGATTCGCTACCCCCCAATTGACGACTCGCGAAAACCGCGTTGCAGTTCGACACAACATATCGACCCGCGCGATCAGCCAGTCGTGGATGCGCTCGCCATTGGTTGCCGTGTAGGCCGCCTTTGCCTCAATCATCAGCTTGGGGATATCTACATTCGACGGACATTCCAGGCGGCACATGTGGCAGTGGACGCAGAGGTCGGCAACCTGTTTGCAGGCCTCTTCCACGACCAGACCTCCTGGCAGTGCTCCAGTCAGAATCCCTCGCGCCAGATTGGCCTTGGCACGGGGCGAGGATTCCTCACGCGGCGAAAACCGAAAGATCGGACACATCCGCAACTCTTCGTCTTGTGTTCGGCAACTCGCACAACCGTTGCAAGCCCGCGCGGCGTATGCCATCTCTTCAGGCTGCCAATCCAGTTGCAGTTGCACTAACGGCTTTCCAGGGTCGGCTGCTGCTGGAGTCTCGGAAGTGTTCAGTGCCAGCGTATCTAACAACGGATAGCTGACGCGCCTCAGATTATCGGTAACTCGCATCGCCCGCTGCGGCACAATCTTGCCAGGGTTAAGCACCTGCTCGGGATCGAAGAGCGCTTTCAGTTCGCTGTGGGCTGCCGCCAGCTGGCCCGTTTGCTGTGCCACGTAAGGGGTTCGGCTAAGACCGTCGCCGTGTCCGCTGCTGATCGTGCCGCCAGCTTCCCAGACGTCCGCATAGAGCTGCGCAGCCAGCGATTCCATCTTTCGCACGTCACCCTCATTCGCCAGGTCCAGAAACGGTCGAATATGCAACCGACCGTGACCGACATGCCCGTAGAGCGAGGCCGTGATCCGCTCCTGCTTAAGCGTCTGCTGCAATCGCACGAGGAACTCTGGCAGCATTTTTGGGGGAACGGCAATGTCTTCGACAAAAGGGATGGGCCGTGTGGCGCCTTTTAACCGGTAGAGTGTAGGCACATAATGCCGCGCCAACTGCCATAACATCTGATGGTCGTACCGATCGGAAGCCGTGGTCGATCCCGACGCCAATTTGGTCTTTTCCTGTAGCAAGGCGACCGTCTCGGCGAGCTGGCCGTTCAAGTGGCTCTCGGTCTGCGCCATATGTTCTACCAGGAGCACTGCTTCGGCTGCTTGAGGAATCATCAACTCAAATCGCGGATCGCTCTCGCGAGCGAGACTCAGATGCCTGCGATCCATCAAATCGCAAGCACTGGGACGCAACGCTGCCAGCTCATTCGCGGCATGGGCCGCATTGCCAAGCGACTCGAAGTAAAGCAATACGCTGCCAACATGCGCCGGCAGCGAGGTGGTGCGCAGGGTTGCTTCGGTGATCAATCCCAGTGTCCCTTCGCTACCAGCAAATAGCCGCGCCATGTTCACTTGTTGACTTTGGCGGAGTTCGGCCAGTTGATAGCCGCAACCGTCGATCAGGTTGCGCGGTTGTTGCCTGTTGAGAGCTGCTTCATGCTTTTGCAGAATGCGGTCGACGCCGGCCGTTAGCGACGCGACTCTTTCCGAGGAATCCGACGTAGGCACATGGTGTAGAGAGAAGCGGGCCAACTCTCCGTTTGCGAGCACGACTTGCAAAGATTCAACCTGCTCTCCTACGCTGCCGTACGCTGGCCAGCGGCTGCCCGACGCGTCGACCGAGATCATGCTGCCCAGAGTCGTCACCTGGCTGTTGGCCGGGTCGGGCCCAAACAGGCGGTCCTGGCTTGCCAGTCGTCTATTCAGGTTTGCGAGGACCACCCCCGGTTGGACTCGAACCGTCTCGTCCGAGATCTCCAGGATTCGCCGCATGTAACGCGAAAAGTCAATGATCAGCCCACTGCCAAGTGCGCCACCGGCTAATCCCGATCCGCCACCCCGCGCATGAAGCGAAATCTGATGCTCAGCCGCATAGCCGACCGTGGCGACGACATCTTCCACGGTGCGCGGCCGGACGACGCCTAGCGGCGCGATTTCATAGATGCTCGCATCGCTCGAGTAGAGTTGAACTGCCAGGTCGTCGCAGCGGACATCGCCGGCAATCTGCCCTCGCAGATCTTCTTCGATGCGCTGTCGTTCGACGTCCATCTAGTTTGTCGTGCTGAGTGGTTCAATGGGAAGGCCACCGCGGAAGAACGCGAACGAACTCAAATCCATGGCTAGCGGCAGTTTCAAAAATGAGTGTCGCACTCGCTGGATTCGCCAGAATCCAGCGAGAGATTCGAAATCTATTTCAAGTTTGGCGAATGAAGTGGGCATGCCGTCGTGCCAAGTCCTTGCGATTGACTCCTGTGGCGTCAAAAACCTACTGCGCCTCTCGGCGTCGATCCACGGTTTAGCTACGAAGCTGTTTCTTGTGGTTTGCTCGCCTTGATCCGCGCCTCGAGTTGTCGATACTTCTCATGAATCTCCAAATCGAAGTTCCCGTGGGCCTCCATCTCGGCCACGCCTCGGTACTGTGAATCGCATCGGTAGCACATCAAGGCATTGCCGACAAATGAATACAGCAAGACGTCTGCCAACGCAGTCGCAAACAGAAGCCCGAACGTCCAGGTTAGATTCGAGTAATACCAAGCAATCGAACTGCCAACGATTCCAACTCCCACCAATGCCACGCCCACACGCTGTGGAAAATCCTTCCGGATAAATAAATCCGCACTGGGGCATACCAAACATCGGCATACCCGGTTGCCCTCGACTGCATCTTCAGCCACAGCGAGTTTCGCCCCGCAGTGGTCGCAACAGAGCTCGCGCGTCTGGGCATCGAAATCGGCACGTACCCCCCCATGGCAAGCGGGGCAAGCATACGTAACGTTCACAGCAGCACTCAAGGGGCAGGGAAGGTCAGCCGCGTTGCCGCGCAACGCTGGGGTAATACCAAGTCTGGCATTATAGCGGGAAAAGCGACTCGCTCGACAGTAGCAGGGCCATAGTTTCGCCGACAAACGTCCCAATCACCGCCACGTAAAGTATGCCTGTCGCACTTTGGGTATTGGGAATTTTTAGCGTTTGCCAAGCCATCCAAGCCAGCACCGCTACCCCGACCAGTCCAAACGACCATCGTAGCACCACAAACGCAAGCCATTGGCCCGAGACGCTTGGAGCATAAGCGAGTTCTCCCCACAGCCCGAGCGAGGCCAGCACCACCCGCAGCGCAACCGCAGCCGCCATTGCCAGCAGCAACCGCCTCAGCGGCGCCATCTCCATCGTCGGCGAATTGAGATACCAATGCCCCAGCAGCATCGAGGCTATCGTCAGGCCTAATAGTAGCCCTGAACTGATTCTCGCCGGTATCTGAAGTGTATCAGCCTGGGAATCAGAATGACTATCCTCGGCCAATTCGTCATCAGACGCAGGTGTCGTACGAGGCTCATTCGAAGCAGCTGTGACTGGTTGAGTTGAAGCTTGCTCTGCGGAGTCTGCAGCCCTTTCCATAGGTTGCAGCGTCCCCAGCAGGGAACATAACGTTACCAGCACAAGCAACGTCTTGCCAAACGTGGCTTTCTCATACAACCAGCCCACGGCCCCCACGTAGCTCGCCGCCGCTGCAGCTACTGCATACCAAAAAGCTTCTGGAGCGAACTGGTGGCTTAACACTGCAGCGAATGAAGTCAAACCCAAGGTGACATACAGATGGTTGCGAAAGTAACCGCTCGTCACCTGTTTCGACGAGGTGATCGCCATCCCCGTCGCCAGACCAAACGAAAGCCGCAGCAAAAACTGGATCAGCAGCGTCATGAATGCTCCGCGATACGCTACCGTCGATCGCCATAAATCAGCGTCATCACTTCCGAGCGGCTGGATAGATTCGAGCGGAAAATGCCCTTCATCGCCGAGGTGACACACACGCTACCCGGCTTGCGAATCCCGCGAATCGACATGCAACTATGCGAGGCTTCGATCACCACGGCAACGCCCTTCACGTCGAGCTCTGCGATCAGCAGATTCGCGATCTGCTCGGTCATTCGTTCTTGCACTTGGGGCCGCTTGGAGATCACTTCGACGACCCGTGCAAGTTTACTGAGCCCCACCACTTTACCATTGGGGACGTAACCAATGTGCGCCTTGCCGATGAACGGTAACATGTGGTGCTCGCACATGCTGTTGAAGCTGATGTCGCGAACCAGCACCATTTCGTCGTACTTTTCGGTAAAGAACTTCTTCAGATGCGTGCTGGGGTCTGCGTGCAACCCGCTGAAAAGCTCGGCGTACATCCGCGCCACCCGGCCCGGGGTTTCCAGCAGGCCCTCACGATCGGGATCCTCTCCGACCGCAGCCAGGATTTCTCGCACTGCCCGCTCGATCCGAGGCAAATCGACTTTACCTGATTCGCGACGCGATGAGGACACTTCGCACTGCGACGTAGGTTCGTCGAGTTCCCCCGACAGACTACCGTGATCGGCAGCTGCCGGAGATTCATTTGATTCAGATGGGGCCATTGTCGACTCGCCTACGAACTGCGGGCTTGATGAAACCCCTGATCGTAGACTTCCCAAACCACGACCGTCAACTGACCAGACGACAAGAAACCCGCTCAGTTCACGCTGAACGGCGGTAGATATCCGGCTAACGACTTAGGCGTCCGCTTGGGATTTACGGCCCTTTTTTCTTCCAGTGCGTCGAGTAGCATCCACGCTCGGCGATCGATATCCGTTTCACCCAGTAATTCACACTTCAATTGATATTCCAGCGGCAACGCGAAGCTGACCAGATCGGTAAGCACACTCAGCGGGATTTCTGCCGACAACAATTCTAGTATCGGCGGGTTTGCCGATTGGCAGTCCGGCAGATTCTCTTGAAATCTCCTGGTCAGGGCGATCTGCAGCCCTGCGCGGTGCTCGTCTGCCTCGGTTTCAAAGCAATCGTCCAGCAGTGTCACGTTTGCTTTACGAAATGACTGCTCAGGCGGGAGCTCTTCGTCGATCAGAACTCGTCGAACACCCAACAGCAGCAAATTGTATTCGCCATTGTCGGTCCGCTCGTGGGTTATGATCTTTCCCAGGCAGGCATGGGGCAACAAAGGCGGCCGCCCCTCGTAGTCCGCTTCCCAGCCCGGAGCCAATACACTCATGGCGATCAATCCGTCGCTATCCAGCGCTTCATTTAACATTTCTCGATAACGCGGCTCATAAATATGCAACGGCTGCATCACGTTCGGAAACATCACCAAATCTGGCAAAGGGAACAGTCGTACCGTGCCGTTAAACCGAGTTTCGTCAAACAGAAGATCTTCGGTATTCCAGGGAAGCATGGAGGTTTCTTCCTGAGGCGAGAATGTGGAATGGACGAAACGGAAGGCGGTTGGGCGAGATTCTAATCGACGTCTGGGCTGGAGTAAGCAGGATCAAGATGGATTTCAGGAATCAACTCTGGATCGATTTCAATTCTGGCGTTCGGTTCCTCACTCGCATTGATTTCGGCAAAGCACTTCTCATATTGGTCCAGGAAACTCTCCAAATTAAGACCCTTATAAGCAGGAGCGTACTGTTCCAAATACCCCCGGCTCGTCAAATAGACTTTCCTGGCTCCTCGCACATTGCCATTGCCAAAATGATGTAAAGCGACCGCGGCTTGAATGAGTCCCTGGTAGTACTTTCGCGAGGGACCTCGATACTCGGTCCACAATTCTTCCCAGGTATCGTGGGCTTCGAAAAACTCACATTCATTGAAATACTCGATACCCTTAAGATAGAGCGGGTGGTCATCAGAGTCGTCGGCATCGCCTGCCATGCAATTCGCTCCATGTTCGCCGAGCGGCCTACTAGAGTTTCTACCAATGAGGCCATCGAGGGCATCTGCGAAGATTATAGGCACCTCCCCTCTCCGAGGCCAGTAAGCCCTTTCGGACCAAATGGCTTGACACATTGGCCAAGGCCCACACAATTGACGCCCGTACCGTTGAATGCGTCTCAGGCTCGGTAAGTAGTTCTTTTGACGCAACGTCAGTGCCCGTCACTATTTCGGGTGCTTAGACTGCTCATTCTCATCGAATAAGACCTTAGCGCATGGCTCCCTCGCGTGCAAAGTCGGCTTCCGACGAGCAATTGGCAACCAAACGACTGGCCGCCAAGGTACTTAGACGCCTGAAAGCCGACTACCCCGAAGCTCCTTGCGCGCTGGTCCATCAAGACCCGTTCCAGCTGCTTGTGGCCACCATTCTCTCGGCCCAATGTACCGATGAGCGGGTGAACCTCGTGACGCGAGACTTATTTAAGAAATACCGCAAACCGGCCGATTTTGCCGCTGCACCAATTCGGGAACTCGAGAAAGCCATTCAGAGCACCGGGTTTTTTCGCAACAAAGCCAAAAACATCAAAGCCTGCAGCCAAGGGCTTTTGGAGCACCACGGCGGAAAAGTGCCTCAAGATTTGGACGCATTGGTAGACTTGGCAGGCGTGGGACGTAAAACTGCTAATGTAGTCCTCGGCACCGCCTACGGGCTGGCAACAGGAGTGGTGGTCGACACCCATGTCGGCAGACTTAGTCGCCGCCTGGGGCTTACCAAACACCAAGACGCCGTCCGTGTCGAACAAGACCTGATGCAGGTTTTGCCCAAGAAAGAGTGGATCGATTTTTCGCATCGGATGATCCATCATGGGAGACAGGTTTGTTCGGCGCGCCGCCCGGCTTGTGATGACTGTTCAATGAAAAAGTTCTGCCCTCGTATTGGCGTCCCTCGTTAATCCTCAACAGTTTATTCTTAACCGACTCTCGGAGAAGCAAGGACAGGAAGCATGATTCTCTCAGGACATGAAATCCTCAGCCGCCTCGGCGAAGATATCGAAATCGAACCTTTCGAATCCGCTCGCCTCAATCCCAATAGCTACAATCTGACGCTGCACAACGAGCTGATGGTTTACGAAGAGGTGGTGCTCGATATGGCGCGCGCCAATCGGGTGCGCCGGATTCCCATACCAGACGAGGGCATTGTTCTTAGCCCCAACCAGCTTTACCTGGGGCGTACGGTCGAGCGGACCACCACCCACAACCTCGTGCCCCAGATCGAAGGACGCTCTTCTGTGGGCCGACTCGGCCTTTTTGTGCACGTCACCGCCGGCTTTGGCGACGTCGGCTTTAGCGGTCACTGGACTCTAGAAATGTTTGCCGTCCAGCCTGTACGAATCTACCCCAACACCGAGATCTGCCAGATCATTTACCACGAGTTGGTTGGAAAGCACGAAGAGTATCAAAGCAAGTACCAGCACAACAGCGATATCCAGCCGAGCCTACTCTTTGAGGAACTCGACCCCAATCACGAACAAGACCCCCAACTCCCGCTGGATTTCGGGCTAGAACGCTCGCACAGCTAGCGAAATCGCTCAGATCGCTTGGCATCGCCTTCAACCGCCCGCGTAGCTAGGAACGGGGAGGACAGCCACGGGGACCAGCCCCCCACCTCTTGACCTCCGAGCTCTAACTACATAATCGCAAAGTAGTTTTCGACCGCGTAATCCAGATACTCTCGACACATCTCTGGCGGTACGTCCAGGTAATGACAGTAATTGCGTATTTGGAGCAACAAGTCGCGAGGTTGGCAACAGCGGAAAGGCCGTTGAATCGGCTTATAATGCTTTTCTACCAGGTAGTCGGCCGCATCTTGGTTGTATTCCAGCCCTACAATCGGTGCCATGATCTCGATCAGCTGCCGGAATTCCTCTTCGCTCGGATCTGGTACTTCAATCTTATAGGGAATACGACGCAGGAACGCGTCGTCAACCAGGTCCTTAGGTTCCAAGTTGGTTGAAAAGATAATGAGCTGGTCGAACGGGACTTGAATCTTCTTGCCATTAACCAATCGCAAAAAATCATACCGTTTTTCGAGTGGCACGATCCAGCGATTCAACAACTCGTCGGTCGTCATCCGCTGTCGACCGAAGTCGTCGATCACCAGCGTGCCACAATTGCTTTTGACCTGCAGCGGCGCTTCGCTTACGTTCTTGCCCGTGCTCGGCACTACTTCCAAGGCGTCCATGGTCAATTCGCCGCCGACGACAATCGTGGGGCGGCGAATCCGTATCCACCGCTTGTCGATCGCATGAGTCTGTAACGGCCCTCCCGAAGTTTCTAACGGAACTGCCTCGTGCAGTGCCGGGTCGTATACCCGCATCACCTCGCCGTCGATGCCGATGGCTCGCGGTATCCAAACGGTGTCGCCAAACGCCTTGGTGATCCGCTCGGCGATGCTCGTCTTGCCGTTGCCCGGTGCACCAAACAGAAAAAGCCCTCGACCAGAATTCACCGCCGGGCCCAGGCGACGTAGCATCTTTTGATTTACTAGCAGATCAGAAAACGCATGTTGAAGATCTTCCACCGTCGGATGCATCTTAGTTAGCGTCTGCTCTGTGACGCTTTTCACATAGGCTGTCAGCGGCACTGGAGCCGCGCCGTAATAGCTGCACGACTCTGCTACTTTCTTTGCCGTATCTCGCCCCAGATCCGTCAGCTGGTAGACGTAGTCGTTCATGGGGGCGGCCCCGCGAAAGGCCACCAGCTGAGCTTGCTTCAAGTAAGCAAGCACCGGCTCCATCAGCCTGAACGGAACTGAGTGCTGTTCTGCAATCTGATGGCCAGACAGTTCGCCCAAAGCCATCAGGCACCTCAGCGCCAGATGTTCGAGATCGGTATCAGACAGTCCTGCTTCTTTAAGCGATCTCGGTTCCGGCGGTTGCCAAGGCGCCGAGGCTTCTTCCTTCGCTTTCTGGAGCGCAGGGTGCGTGGTCTTTCGCGGGATCGCAGCCGGAGCCTTTGCCGACAGGCTGGCTGCTTCATTCCCGGCGGCTACCGCTGCTTCTTCTTTGCTATCCCCGCTTGCCAGCCGATTGATTCGTTCTAGCAGCGATTCCAAGTCGTTATTGTTGACTGCCTCGCCGTCCTGCGTATCATCGTGCGCGGCTTGGGCCACCGCCATGCTGCCGTTTCCCAGGGGCGAATTCGAATCGTCAAGTGACATGGGTGAATCTCGTCTGGTTCCTTGCTATCTGATTCCTGCCGTCGCCACGCGCCCTGCCGGTCGTCCTGCTTTGCATTGAACAGCCAAGCAGCATTGCTCACTCGTCGCTAGTAGTAGAAGTGGCTCTGCAAATCTAGGTTTCCAATCGGTGCGCGCCAAACCAGTTGGGTGCGGGAAAAACCACTTCTGACGGTTGTGACGACTTGTGAGCTCTCGGTGCGCAAACGCATGAAAAATACCACGGCTTAACTTTGTTTTTTCGCAGTTTTGTACTGTATTCTTACTTGTCTATTCGAGGCTTCCGTTTAGACCAGGGATACTTGAGCAATATTAGGTACATCAGAAACGAACGGGGCAGGCTTTTGGAGATACTTGGAGCCCCATGGATACCCTTGCTCAAATTCCGACGATTGCTCTTAACGTAAATTCCGAGCAGCACCACCAAGCGCTCGAGCGGCTCTTCACTCGCGTCGGTCAGCTG
>JAGQOW010000005.1 GCA_020427155.1 Planctomycetales bacterium
GACTCTCAATGAACTCGTCCAAAGAATGAGAATCGCAAAGCCTATCCAAAAGCACGGCAGCGAGAGCAATATCGCCATCAGGACCCATTCTTCGGAGTTCACCACTACGGCGTAAAGGCACAGAGCCAGCGGAGCGAGCATCAACAGGCAAGCTGCCGACTTTCTGAGGAAAAAGTCGCGGCGAGCTTGATTCGAGAGGCCCGCTTTGAACACGCAACGCCGCTGTACCACGAACGGCACCGCGATGAGCAGGAGAGGACTCACTAGCATCAAGAAGACCAGCCAGCGCGGGATGTGCGGCAAATCCCACCGCCGATACTCTTCCGGAGAAACTGGGGCGTTGGTTCGAATGCAACGCTCTGGCAGCGCGGTCTTGGTCGGCATCACCAGCCATTTGCCCTCGACAGTCGCGCGCGGAGAATTCATGAGCGGCGAACCCTGATTGGACCAACTTCGTTTTTTGCCCCTGTATTATACCAAGAAAAACAGCTGTTTGATACCGAGGCCGGTCAGGGGAGGCAACGCGGCACACTTCCCATTACTGCAGATTCCCTTCGATTGCGAGTGCCGAATCGCTAATTGCTATTCGTAGCAAAGATGCGCAGCGACTCGCGCGGCCCACTCTGGCACAGCTGTCCACGACTCGACTCTGGTTGCAATCTCTTCGTCACACGACTGGAGGATTGTGTCGAACCCCTGTCGGCCAATCAGCCGCTCGAAATGTCTCTCTCCCGAGGGATTTGCTGCAGTCGGATAATTGTCCCACAGGAAGTGATTGGCTGACAGCCTGATGACCAAACTCAGCAGCATCAGTCCCATGGTTACCGGGCGGAACGTGGTGGGATCGATGACTTGCAGCCGCAGGCCTTTGCACAGTTCGTTCTGATACGGACCCACGTTGGGCGTGAAGTCGTTCGTTACGCTGGTGATGCCCGGCAGTTGCAAATCGATTAACTCCTTCTGCAACCTAGCAACATCTAACCAGGGCGCTCCAATTTGCTGAAAAGGAATAGTAGTCCCCCTTCCGACGCTAAGGTTGGTAGCTTCGAAAAAACATAGTGCAGGGTAGAGCAGGGCACTGATGTAGCTGGGAATCCCGGGCGAGGGAGGAGCAAACGGCAGGCCCGTTTGAGGATGATGGTCCGTACGTCTCCAGCCAGTCGCAGGAATTATGCAAAGCTCTGCTTTTAATCCTCTCTCGTAGTTCCATAGTCGGGCCAACTCACCCATGGTGAGACTATGGCGTATTGGGATTGCAAAGCGTCCCAAGAAACTACTGCAGCTGGCTTCATCCAAAAGCGGTCCCTCGGCCATCCCCAAGTCTCCGCCGATCGGATTGGGCCGATCCAAGATCCAGAGAGGCAACTTCGCCTCTGCACAGGCCTCGAGCATGACGGACATCGTCCAAATAAACGTGTAGGAGCGAGTACCAATATCCGGCAAATCAATGAGCATGCCGTCGAGATCACTCAGAGTCGATGGAGTCGGACCGGTTTGCCTGCCGTAGAGGCTGATCACCTCCAGTTCGGTCAGCAGATCGCGACCGTGCGGCACCGGCGCGCCGTCCGGTTCGGCAGCAGAGAGGCCGTGCTCTGGCGAGAAGAGTCGCACCAGGTTTATTCCGGCGCGCAGCAGTGCTTCTCGGCTCCGCATCGTCGAATCGGAGGCCGTCACTGCCGCATCGTTTGTCAGCAGGCCATATCGCCCGAGACGGGGCAGTTCACACGCCCCTTGGACGATCTGATCGATGCCATAGCCCATGCTGAAAGCAGATCGTCTGGGCTCGGTGGGCATCGAACTGGCAAATCGGCTGGGTTGCTTAAACGGTTTTCTGCCTGGCGACTAGCTTCGAGAAGGCCAATTTGAGCAATTCCCACGATGCGTTTGGAACCTTTGCAACCTTCGGAAGTCAATCGCGCATGCCAGCTTGTTCCTCTCCCCTGCTGGGGAGAGGAACTTCGCCAGGCGATTCAAGCCCTTCGTCTCCACCTGCCGGCTGTGCTCATGATTGCTCCGGTGAGCAATAGCAACATACTGGCCGGTTCCGGAATGGTATTGTCCGGGTTAATCGAGACGTCGGCGTGCTGCCGCAGAGTAAAAGTAGCTCGCCACTTCCCTTCGAAGTGTGGAACCGGTTCAAACAGTTCTTGAGGAATGTGAACGCCGAACCAGAAGATAGCTACGTCGTGATTCTCTTGCCCAGGGCTGCCGCCGTCGGCAAGCCAAACCAGCGAATCTTCGTTCTGCTGGGGAGGATCGCTGTAATAGGAGGTGACTTCTTTGACCATGGGATCGGTCGTGAAGTAGAGGTTGTCTTGGCCGTCGGAGGGAACGAAGTTATCTCCGACGCCGGTGCCGAGTTTCACTTCGAAGCGATTCCAAGTCACTCCCGTGTGGTTCTTTACGAACTTATCAACGCCGATCTGCAAATCCTCAGGAGGTGAAGGATCGGTATTCCATTGATCGTCATCCCAGCACCAGTCCCAGTCCCAACCAGGCGGCCAACCCCAGTCGTGGCTGCCGCGAAACGGATTGAACCAGTCAAAGGGATTTCCGTGGTGGTCTTGTTCTACGCGAACAGTGACTTGTACTTCCACGTCGGACCAGTAAGACGGACTATCGTCCGATCCATGATACTTTTCGAAAATGTTGATCGAAGGTAAGCCGCCTTCTCCACTTCGATTGAAGTGGTCCCAGACCCAAATCGGTCCGGCATGGTCGACTACTTTAATTTGAACGTCAGGCGCGTCATGGTGTAGAAACGTTGCATGGGCAACAGAGTAATCGATCAGGCTCAGCGCGCACCACGCCAGGCCTAGTGCTGTTGCGCTGCGCAAGCTGCGCGCGCAACTCTCCCCATTTGTCAATTTCATGAGAACAACTCCAAGCAATGATTATGGAATAAATGGGACAGTGCCCATTTCGCTAGTAAGAGCGGCTAAGAATGCCGTCTACAGAAGTTTTCTTGCACTAGCGTTACTCAAATTAGAAGGCTTGAACGCTTCTCACCAATATCTCAGCAGCTAAACAGCCGCCACGCTCAAGTCCCTTTCATTGTACCTCAACTCGCGGTTCCCACAAGCGATTTGTTCCCAGCTCTCCTTTGCCAGTCTCTTCTTCAGGCAGTTTGCGGTTTTCTGCATATCTCTTACGCAACTGACGCCATCAGCCTCCAGACGACCGGTCATTGCCGTTGATCGAGATGAAAGCTCCCTGAAAGCACTGTTTTGACGCAGAAACCAAGCTCTTCGAGAGGAAGTTAGAGACTAGTTTTCGCTGATGACAGATACTCTCAGGTCAGGAAATCTGGTGAAAACAGTGCTCAGCTGCTCACTTGGCCTGCTGGGGAGGCCATTCGAGAATCTGGCCGTCTGCTAGCAAGCGTGCTTGCAGCTGCCCGTATTCGACGTCTTGCACGCAAACCTCCGCTTCCATCGCCAGGCAGGCGGCGGTCGCAGCCGATTGGCTGGTGACCATCAGCACGGGTTCCATGCGAATGCTGGCAAAAGCTGTATGACTGGCCGAGAGTGCGAAAGGAACCAGCAGGTTTTCACACTCCTGCCGCTTGGGAGTCAGGGCGTCGTAGCCAATTTGGTAGGGGCCAAACCCGCCCCGTCCAGCAGCGATTTTGCCCTCGCGCGTCACAACCCCGGCTCTCACGATTCGACGAATCTCGTGCGAATCGGTGCCGTAAGAGCCTAGCCCCACCGACTTTGGGGAAATCTCCCGACCGTAGGTATGATGCTCGGTCATGACAAAATCGCTTGTCATGCGACGTCCTTCCCGGACGTATACCTGGTGCGGCCAGCCGCCGTTATCAGTGAACTCGTCTGCGGGCAATCCAAAGCGTTGCATCTCGTCGCGGACTTTCGCCGGTACACGCGGGTCGGTGGCCAGAAAGTGGAGCAAGCCGCGGTGAAAGTTCTCGATTTCGGCTGCAATCTCCCGGCGTCGCGAGTAGTTGGCTTCGGGCCACTCCCAACTGGCCCCCGGCAGGTTGCCGCCGAAAGTGGCTGTATTGAAGTCCCACTTGTTGTTTGGCAACGGGTCGTGCTTCGAAAACCACCGCAGGTCCATATCGTCGCCATTGGCCAGACACGCCTCAATGAAACGGGCAACCAACTCGTAGTTTGCAGGGTCGTAGTCTGCTGGCGGAGAGAGCGGAATCATGTTTGCCTTGTCGGTCGTCAGACAAAGTCGATAACAGTAAGCCTGAATCCCAGGCGCCGGTTCACCAGGGGTGCCGGGCTCGCCTTCGTTAACTAGCGGCAACAGGCCGCTCGACGGATCACCCTTTACTCGGTACGGATCGAGCGGAAAGTCGCGATCCCACGCTCCTTGCCCGCCTTGAACTCGGCCGTTGGCGCCGGGCTGTTTGTGTCCCGTGCGCGGCTTGTATTTCGAATCGTAATAGATGCCATTGTACTTTTCGCCGTACTTGGCGTTGCCTTCTCGCATGACCGTGTAGCTGACCCCGGCTGCCGCCATCAGGTCGCCCTCGTACGTGGTATCTACGAACATTTTGGCTCGCACCTTGCGACCATCTGCGAGTTGCAACTCGACCAGACGAGGCCCATGCTTGACGACCGATTGCAGCTGCGAGTCTCGCAGCACGATCACCCCTGCCTCTGCCGCCATCAAGTCGAACAGCTGCTCGGCAACGCGGGGTTCGATCGAGTAAGCGCCACCTGTTGCGGGGCCATTTTTTCGTTGAAAGGGCTGATCCCAGGCAAGTTCCTTACCGTAGGAAGCGACCAGTCGAGAGAAGTACTCGCGGGCTAAGCCGCCGACGCTCCTCGGCTCGCCGATGTCGACCGCACTCAGTCCTCCTGAGGTCATGCCGCCTAGGTGTCGACCCGGTTCGACCAACGCCACCCGCGTTCCCATCCGGGCCGCTTGCACGGCTGCGGTCACGCCGCCCGACGTACCGCCGTAGACGCAAACGTCGACCTCCACAGACGCGCCCACCGCAACAGGCCTAGCCGGCTGGGTTTCAGCAGCCTTCACAACGGCCAGGGGCCAGAGCAGGGCTATTAGCGAGATAAAGTAGCGTTGCATCATTCCAGCTCTTTGTTTGGTCAGTTAGCTGTGCCTGGCGGTCGAGCGGCGACCTGTCTTATGACAGGGAGGATTGTAGCGGTAACACCCATTAGGGTCGATCTTCCTCCTATTGCAACGGACGATGCTCGCTCGGCTGCCAGGAAATGAGCCGTCAACAAAGGAGGTTTTTGCTCCCTGGCCCTGGGAAAAAGCTAGGGTTGCCTGAGTCTCGGAATATCTGAGCGACAACAACTTTCTTAGAAGAGATACGCACAATGGCAACTGCAGCCACTTGGAAATCCCTGTTTGCGGATTGGCCCGCCGGTTTGCCCCGACGTGGGGTGATGCTCTCGTTACTCAACGAGACGATTCCCTTCAATAATTTCTGGTTGCGTGGCGAGATGGTGTTGCTCGAACGAAAGAATCCTGACACGGCCGGTTCGCGCTACATTCTGACGAGCTACGATGGAATCGACTCGGTTCGGTTTATCGATCCGTTGTCGGAGCAAACCATCGCCGCGGCAGGCTTCTCTGCCGCAACCCCTGTGGCTTCGCTCAGCTGATCCGCGACCGCACCGCAAGCACGGCGTTCGTCCAAGAGAGTGTGAACCGCTTAGGCTAAAACCAATATACTGCACCTGCGCCGTCATCTCCGTCGTGTCGTGGTGGTTGCCTTCTTTCTCATGTGTTTGCTTCTGCTCCAGGCAAGTGATACAGTGGCCGTGCCTCATTCGCCGCGCAAAGGGCAATAGCGTTGAGCCAGTCTCATCAGCTGAATCCCGCGGATCCTTTCTTGGTTGTTGCACTTGGAGCTTCTTGTTATGGTTATTTCACATGCCGGTTGTTTATGCCGTGGTCACTTGGCTCTCACGATACTGCTCGTGTCAGCTCTTGCAACGGCAGACGCTTCCGCGGAAGTACCCCCGGCACCACCCGGATTTGAAACCCCCGACGAGGTCAAGCAGGCGATACTGACAGGCAAGGTCAAACTTGCTCAATTCAATTTGCCGCTGCCCGACTCGGTCACCCTTGAAAAAGATATCGAGTACGGCAAGGGGGGTGACGTTTCGCTGCGGTTGGACTTGTATTCTCCCAAGGTCTCCGACCAGCCGGTGCCTGGCATCGTGTTCATTCATGGCGGGGCATGGAAAAGTGGCAGCCGTGAAATCTATCATCCTTACTGCGTCAACTTTGCCAAACACGGCTATGTCGCGGCGACCGTTTCGTATCGACTGACAGGAGTAGCGCCCTTTCCTGCGGCGGTTGAAGACGTGAAATGCGCGGTCCGTTGGATGCGCGCCAATGCGAAGCAGCTGGGCGTCGATCCCGATCAGATCGCCGCAGTCGGCGCCTCTGCCGGTGGCCATTTGGCTTCGATGATTGGCTATTCTTCGGACTTACCCGAACTGGAAGGTACCGGCGGCCATGCCGGAGTCAGCAGCAGGGTTCAGGCGGTCATTAATTTCTACGGCCCGGTCGATTTGACGACCGACTTTGCTAGAGACAAGCGGGCGATCTTGGACTTGATGGGTGGCAAGCGATTCGACGATGCCCGCGACCAATACGAATTGGCATCGCCGTTGACGCACGTCACCGCCGACGATCCGCCGACGCTAATCTTCCACGGCACGATCGATCGCGTTGTCCCGATTCATCAATCGGAACTGCTAGTGGCGAAGCTCAAAGAGCGGGGTGTCGAGTACGAATACGACCCGATCGAAGGCTGGCCTCATGCGATGGATGCCGCCGCCGAGGTGCACGCGCATTGCCTGGCCAAGATGTTTGAGTTTGTCGATGCCCATTTGCCACTGCCCTCGGCCGTTGGCGGTCAGTGACAATCGTCGCCGGAGAACGGGCTGCATGTAAGGGGGGCAGCTAATGGAATCTCAATCGAAGGTGTCGATTGTCGCCGCTTGGCTTCTAGTGGCTGGCGCAGCGCAATGTCATTTGAATAGGGCCCAGACTCAGGATGCCGTTGCCGCCGATTCCGCTTCGAACTCGTTGACGCTCGACGAACTAAGGGTCGCTCGGCTTCAAGCGCGATTCCGCCAGCGAAGACTGATTATCAACAACGACGGCAACGACAAGACATCTCCTCCCTACACTCCTGAGAGGTTTCTCGCCTCGCGCACCACGGGACTCGAGAAGACCCAGGTCGACAGCCTGTTCTACTGCACGGGTATTCCGATGCTTTACACTCACCGCAGCAAGATTGCAGAACAGATGGGAGTCGGAAACCACACGGATGTTCCGAACAAGACCTGGGTGGCAGCATTCAATGCGCTGAACACTGATTCTCTCGAGATCATGGTCGACTGGTGCAAACGGCACGATCGCGAGGTGTTTTGGTCGATGCGCATCAACGACCGCCACGATTCGGGCACACGCTGGTCTTACCTCATCACTGACTGGAAGCGAAATCATCCCGAATTGCTGATGGGGACTCAGGAAGGCGGCTTGCCAGAGAGCTTCAAACGGGGGGCTCGCAGTTGGAGCTTGCTGCGCTACGACATGCCCGAGGTTCGCGAGAAGGTGTTCCAGATTATCGAAGAAATTTGTAACAATTACGACGTGGATGGAATTGAACTTGATTTCTGGCGTCATCCGGCTTGTTTCGTCGAGCCGCTCATGGATAAGTCGGTTCCACAGCACAAGATGGATGAATTGACCGAGCTGTGGCAGCGCGTTCGCCACATGACTGAGCAGGTCGGCATGAAACGCGGCAGGCCGATCCTCATTGCCATCAGAATCCCCGACTCGATGGACTATTGTCGTGCCATGGGGCTCGATGTCCCTCGTTGGCTGGGCGAAGACCTGGTCGACTTGGTCGTCGCTGCCGACTACTTCAAGCTCGAACCTTGGGAGAACCTCGTCGCCACCGGCAAAAAATACAACGTGCCGGTCTACGGTTGCTTCGAGATTCGCCGTCTGGAATCAACGGGCAAAGAGACCGAGAAGAAGCGTGCTGATATTAGAGTCTGGCGGGGCGAAGCCTACAACGCCTGGAAGGCAGGCCTGGACGGGATCTATCTTATGAACCGCTTCGATCCCCACGCTCCGATGCTTCATGAATTGGGCGATCCCGAGATTCTTGCCAGCAAAGAGCGCATCGACCAAACTGCTTATTTCAATCCGAAGGTATGGTGTAAGCCGACCACTTGGGTACCCGATGGTATGAAGTATCTTAAACAGCCGAAGCAGAAGTCGGTTACTCAGCCATAACGGCTAAGTCGGTTCCAATGGCATGTAGCCGAGCGTACCAGCGGTCTACGAGAGAATTCCTTGAATCACTGTCTCGTAGGCATCGGCGTATTGCATCATGCCCAGATCGTTGGGGTGAGAACCGTCGGTCGTGGCTTCGCTGTCGTCGCTAAGCAGCTTATCGCCTGCGAGATAGTGCAAGTGCTGCACCCCGTCCCGCTGTAGATTCTCAAACGCTTGCTTCAACGCAGCGCGACTACCGGCATGGCGCTCGCGCGACGACTTGTAAATGTGGGCGTTACCGTAGGTGCGATCTTCGACCAGCACGATCGGTGTTTCGGGGTGCGCGTCGCGCAGAATGTGAACCAACGGCTCGGTACGCTCAGCGACCTGCGTGCCGTTGATGTTTGGCAGACAATCGATCAGGTACATTTCCGCATCCAATTCCGCCAGCAACTTCGCCACTTCGGCTTCCATGCGGCCGTTTCCCGAGAAGCCCAGATTGATTGTCGGCCGATTCAGTCGCCGGCCGACGATGCTTGGAATCGCCATTCCCGGACGCGAGGCACATGCGCCGTGCATAATCGAAGTGCCATAAAACACGAGCGGCTTTTCTTGGCGAGGGGCAAGCCGAGTGAACGTCGCACCTTTCGGAACTCCGATTTCTAGTTTTTCGACGCCGTTGTACAACGGCAAGTATACCGTGAACTCGCGTGGGCCCTCGTCGGCAGGATCGAGGTTTTTGGCAAGGCTTGCTTCCACCTGCTTTGCCGTCGGACGCGTCACTCCCACCCAGCGCTGGTGGCCCTGGGGATCGCGCACATACAAGTCCAAACCGCTAACTCCAGTTGCCGGCATGTGCGACATCGACAACGACTCGGAAAGCAACGTGTATCGTGCGTCGATGGCTGTGGCGTCGGTTTCAAATCGACAAGCCATGCCTGCCGAATGTCGGCTCAGGTTCCATACGGCCGCACGAACGAGCTGTTCGGCTTTGGCCGGCAATCGGTCGAAGTACCGGGCCGTCTCCTGCCATCCTCTGCCTTCCACGCCCCACTCGCTGACATCGTGCCAGACAACTACCCCTTGGTCGGTCGCTTCCTTGGCAAGCACTGGCTGGCGAATAAGCGACACCGTCGCGGCAGCACCTGTCGCGGCCAGGAAGGTTCGACGACTTAGAATTCGTTGGCTCATGACATCAACCCTCCTGCAGGTGTTGTTTTTTCTGCTGGTGCTCCGAAGATCGCCTACAGTTTTCGTCCAGCGTCGCCTATTCAATTGGCTGCGCATCTGGTGATTGTTGGTTGGCGGCATTATACTCACATCGCTCTCGAGTTGCATGTACTAGCCGACTTCACGCCGAAATATACCAAGAACGACATGAGCGATTACCAACACTCCGAAAAGAGAGAGCTGCTCAGCCACAGTGAGCTGTTGCAGTTGAAACGCTGGAACACCCCGACCATTTACAACGGTTGGGAGCAGATCACTCGCCAGGATGCGAGCAAAGAAGCTTTCAACCTGGAGCCGACTCAAGATTTTATGCCCCAGATGGGCCCCATGGTCGGTTACGCGGTCACCGTGGTCTGTGAGCCTGGCAATGCTAAGCACAAGCAAGACTTACCCGACGCGGTGATCGATTCATTTCGTTATATCGCGTCGGTCCCTGGCCCCAAGATTCTGGTTCTCCAAGATTTGGACAAGCCGGCGACTTACGGCTCGTACTGGGGCGAGGTGAACAGCAATCGCCACCGCGCGCTAGGCTGTGTGGGGACCATCACCGACGGCGCAATCCGCGATGTTGACGAAATGACCAACGCCGGGTTCAAGGCGCTCGCGCGCCGGTTGTGTGTCGGGCATGCCCACGCCTGGCCGGTACGCTGGGGGTGCGAAGTCGAGGTTTTCGGCCGCACGATTGTGCCCGGTCAGTTGATCCATGCCGACAAGCATGGTTTTCTGGCGATTCCTCTCGGCGAAGAGCAGGGCCTGCTCGAAGCCTCCAAGTTCATGGATACCAACGAGTGCGAAACGGTCATTCCTGCCGCCCGCGATACAGACGGCAAAAGCATCGAAGAGATCCTGGTTTCCTACGACCAGGCAGGCCAGCAGTTTTCGCGCAACGTCCGCGAAAGATTCGGCCAACAAGGTGAATGGTAGCGATCGGCTTAGCCGAATAATTCGCGCACCGGATGGCCGCCGTCAATGATTGGTACCGGGCGGCCCAAGGCATCGGGCAATCTCAATTCGTAGTTAATGCCCAGCGCATCGTAAATCGTTGCCGCAAGATCTTCAGGGCTTACCGGATGGTCGATCGGGTAGGCCGCATCTTTGTCGCTCGTTCCATAAACGGCCCCGCCTCGGATGCCGGCGCCTGCAAGCACTGCCGGAAACAGCGTGCTCCAATGGCCGCGGCCCCAGTTGTCGTTGGCCTGCGGAGTGCGTCCCATCTCTCCCATGGCAACGACCAGTGTCTCGTCCAGCAGTCCCCGTGCTTCTAAATCGACTAGAAGGGCTGACAGTGCCTGATCGAAAGTAGGCAGCAAGTGGTCCTTGACGTCTTTACTATTAAGATGCGAATCCCAGCTGTAACCGTCAACGCAATCGTAGTGCACCGTGACGAAACGTGCCCCCGCCTCGATGAGTCGGCGCGCAACGAGTGCCGATTGGCCTAGCAGGTGTCTGCCGTAGCGATCGCGCAGTTGAGCCGATTCCTGACGGATGTTGAAGGCTTGTCGAGTCTCTTCCGAAGTGATCAACGCGTAGGCACGCTGGCGAAAACGGTCAAAATCTCTCATGCCGCCGTTTTCGAAGCCGCGTTGTGCCTGCTCCAGCTGATCGAGCAGGGATGCCCGATGCTTTATGCGATCGACAACCACTTGGTCGGCTGCAGCTAATCCCGCCACCTCAAAGGTTAACTCCGAGTCAGCGCAATCACGCCAATACGGATTGTCTTTGAGATCGTGCTTGTCGACTTTGGTGGTCAGCGGATTGTAACGCCGCCCTAGCCAGCCAGCGTGTTCGCCTGGCCGCATGAATTGGCCCTTCTCTTGCAAACGGCCAAGCGAGTTGGGAACGACCAGGTAGCTAGGGATTGGTTGACTCAGCCCGTTTGCAGAATGTTGGTCGACATATTCGACGATCGAACCCATCGACGGCCAGTCCTTGGGCGTCGGACTGAAACCTCCGCCGATTGGCACATGCCAGCGGTGTCCCGTTTGAATGTAATGGCCGCCGCCGCTATGGTCGTTGAAATTGTGCGTCATCGTACGCACCACACAGTACTTGTCCGAGATGTTTGCCAGTTGCGGCAAATGCTCGCACATGATCAAACCCGGCGTGCGTGAACTGATCGGCTTGAAGGGCCCGCGAATTCGATCTGGCGCCTCGGGCTTCATATCGAAGGTTTCCAGCTGACTGGGACCGCCGAATAGAAACATAAAAATGACCGACTTGGCCCGCGCGGATCCGGTTAGCAACGACTCGGCCTGCAATACCTTCGGCAGCGACAATCCCAAGAGTCCCGCACCGGCAACTTGCAGAATCTCCCGCCGCGAGACTTGGTTACAGGCAGATCGCGACGGCCCCAGAATCGAAAGCATCTTCAAACTCCTATCAAAGGAGTACCGGCTACCAGGTAGGTCTTGAATAAGACCTGCAGCAGTGAACTTGCACAAAAAAGCCTGATGGTTTTCCTGGGCATCTTAGCAGGTTTGTCCGGCGGTTGCCACGCTTGCCGTCAATACGCCGTACGGTACCTGACGCCCTTGGAAATGCCTTGGTTTTGTGGATTCCTGAAAAGTTGCCTTTTCATTTTCTAGAGACAGTTACTTCGCGAATACTTATCTTCCGCGCCTGGCATGCTCGCTGACGAGATAACCCAATGATGGACCCAGCCGCAAGGTTCTAGTAAGATCGAGGGGGTCGAGCCTTTCGGTAATGGTCACGGCGTAGAGTACACAGAGATCGGCAACAATCCCTCGAGTTTTCGGAACAGGTGGTTCTAAATGCAGATTAAGTTTCTCGTTTCGGGACTTTTCGCGGCTGGATTCATGGCCCTCGCCCCGATAGTGTCGTTTGCTCAACCGTTTGTCGATGGTATCGATGTTTCTAAGTGGCAGGGGACGATCAATTGGACTTCTGTCAAGAACGACGGCATCGACTTCGCATTCGTCAAGGCGACCGAAGGGGTCAACTATATCGACCCTAAGTATCACGCCAACATGCAGGGCGCCGCTGCCGCAGGAGTAATGGTTGGGCCCTATCATTTCACTCGCATTGATAGCTACGACGGTGTGCCATTTACGTCTTACGATGGCAGCCCGTTTCTGCCGGGCTCCGACCCCTACCTCGATGCGCTTAGCGAAGCAAACGATTTTCTCGATGCCATCACTCCCTATTACGACACAGGGCAGTATCTGCCGCCGGTTGCCGACGTGGAAGGCTTACCCAGCTTTGGAAGTCTGAGTTTGGAACGCACCTTCATCTCCAACTGGATGCAGATCTTTTCCGATACGATCAACAACGCGCTCGGCCGGCGGCCGATTATCTACACCAGCAAGTACGGCGCAAACAATCGCTTTACTTCCACCATCGCTTCGTCCCACGATCTCTGGCTCGCCTGGTGGAAAGACGGTACCTCTAACAATCCCCCCGTACCGTCGGATACTCCGCTTTGGGACCCTTGGCAGTTCTGGCAGTACACCGACTCGGGAACGGTCAACGGCATCGCCGGCAATGTCGATCGCGACGTGTTCGACGGCACTTTGCTGGAGCTTCAGCAACAGCTCATTGGTTACGAGCCGCCTGACCCGGGAAGCATCGTGATGATCACCGATTTTGAATCGGATGAAGGCTACTTCAATTGGCCTACCAGCTATTCGGGAAGCAACGTCGGCATTGGCGCCAGCTCTACTGCCAACCGGGTAACGACCGAGGCCCAGCAAGGAATTGCTTCGCAAGAAATCTACATCGACGGCGATCCCAGCAGTTGGGTGTACCGGCATGTCTCTGGCATTGGATCTCCCGCGTCCAGCCCGGCGACGAATCTCGCCTTGGAAGCCACAGGCCATGTCGGGTTTTGGCTAAAGACAACCGATGCAGGCATGACGGTGCGAATAGCGATCGACGATCCCGACACCGCCGACCGAGGAATTGCCAAGCAAGTGGTTGCCGACGGCCAATGGCACCTGTACGAGTGGGACTTCAGCGATGCTAACCAATGGGAAGCATGGGTCAACGAAGAAGGCATCATCACCGGTCCGACGGTAACGATCGATTCGATTCAATTCTTCGGGGCAGGGCAGGCAACCTTCTATCTCGATTCGGTAGCGCACAATCCCCTTGGCAGCCTGACCTATGAAGGCGACTTCGACTACGACGGCGATGTCGACGACGACGACGTCGCGCGGTGGGAGGGTGATTTCGGCACCAACGCCGGTTCTGACTTCGACGACGACGGCGATAGCGACGGGCTCGACTTCCTGGCCTGGCAACGCAATACAGGTTCGACTGCTGTGATTCCACTCTCGCAGGTTGCCGCGATTCCAGAGCCGACCACCTCGTTGCTTGCCGCGCTCGGCGCAATTACGACCATTTGCCTGCGCCGCAGACAGCGCCGAATCTGCAATTAGCTGAGAGTTTAAGCTGCCGCATCCCTGCTCGGCCTCAGTTAGCCGAGCAGGGTGCTGCTTGCGAATTTCAAACGCTTCGGGGTCGGCGCCATCCGAGCCCGATTAGTGCGATGCCGGCCAGCATTACCGAACTCGGTTCGGGAATTGCTTCCAGCACATAGCCGACAATCGGATCTGCAGTATCGCTGGCCCATTCACCGCCGGGAGCCAATTCTCCGCTTGCCTCTAGCGAGAAAGAGATGTCGATCGTCTTGCCCAAGGCCATATTCGGATTGCCCATCGAGTCTTTCAAAAAACCTTTGAAAGGAGCGCAAATCTCAATCTCATGCCCGTCAGGCGAAAGGGCAACCGACATGATGCCCGGTACGACGGGGCCCTTATCTTCTACCAACGTGAGTGTATCGTTGTCGTGATAGACCCACTGGGTGTAGTCGTCATATGTGCCGTTGGCGGGGTCAACAAATCCGGGGGTGTAGGGGCCTGGAGCGCCTGCCGGCCAGACTCCGTTCGTTAGATTCATAAAGTCCTGGTTGAGTTCTACGCTGCCGTTGGCGTCGTGGCTGAGGTAGTGGGCGGTATTCAACGAGCCGCCAAAATACTCGGCCTCCATGTTCATATCGTAGCGATCGACTCCCGAAGTAGGATAATAGCCCCCCTCGTGAATGAAATAGCCCGTACTGTCGTTGTTGTCGACATCGATCGTGACGATGACATAGTATCGGCCTTCTTTCCCCTGAGCCGCGGTCTGGGTTCTGCCAATCACGCCGTCTGCCTTGAAGTAGGCATAAAGATTGTTCGCGTCGTGCGTGAACTTGTACTCCAGAATGTCGACATCAGGGTGATCGACATAGGCCGGCTGGCCTCCCAAAGTGCCGTGATCGGTGTCATGCACGTCGAATACCCCGTTGTGCATCACGCCTGGGCCGCCGTCGGGATCGGTGTACGTCGGCACCGCAGCCCAATCGCCAAAGAGACCGTCTACTGTAATCTGCCGCATTGGCTCGGCTTGCGCGCCAACGCTCATCACGAGATGCAGCAGAGCAAGCACGACCAGTCTCGGGAAAAGGCAGGTAGCTGCCCTCTTCAATTGCTGCTTGATGAAGGCTCGTGTTCGAGTGGCAGGTTTTGTCGTAGTCATCATATTCTTAACCCTCATTAGGTAATTTGTGGCGAAACGTAGAACGATTCCCTTGCGATTGAGAGGCCAAATCCCTCGGCATGCATCGCTAACCAAAAATGTGCGACAGGCTGCAGCGCAGGTCGTGCCATACGCTATTTCCAGAGTTGGTCGACGTCAGGTTCAGGGCGACCCGAAATGAGCGAAACCAGATTCCAAGCCGTGAGGCAGCCTTAGTCGGTTGCAAGTCGGCAAACTAGAAAACGCCGATCCAAGTCGGCGATCGCCCAAAACGGCGAAAGGGTTTGCCAAAAAGAGAAACTACATGAGCAGCAGTCAATGAATCGCCTGGAAATAGCCGACGGCCTGTCCAGACTTGCAGGCCTTTATCTCGACCTAGGGTATCAAGGCAAAATCGCCAAGTCAAGGTTTTTCGTGCTTTTTTGCAGCGCCTTTTAGGAGGCCAACGGGTGCGGAAGGGCTGAATCCATATCTGGAAACCCTGCATCCCAAACGTCTTTCTGCAGCCGTTTCACCTGCAGCGCCGCTCGCACGAGCCTGCCTGCGACAGGAACCAGCCAGGGCCCGGTTACGCCAGAATCTCTCTTACGACTGAGCCGTGCACGTCGGTTAGCCGTCGCTCGATCCCATTGTGGTAGAACGTCAGCCGCTTGTGATCGAGTCCCAGCAGGTGCAGGATCGTGGCGTGAAAGTCGTGAACCGTCATGACGTTTTCTGTTGACTTGAAGCCGAATTCGTCAGTAGCGCCGTAGGTGAACGGGGCTCGCACACCTGCGCCTGCCAGCCAGCAAGTAAACCCGTTGGGGTTGTGATCGCGCCCATAGGT
Organism: Planctomycetales bacterium; assembly: GCA_020427155.1. GTDB lineage: Bacteria > Planctomycetota > Planctomycetia > Pirellulales > Lacipirellulaceae > Bythopirellula. Next base: position 15,836 of record JAGQOW010000005.1, read on the forward strand.
TCCCATCTGGAACATCGGCATACGGCCGAACTCCGTACAGAAGACCACCAACGTCGATTCGAGCAAGCCGCGCTGTTTCAGATCGGCCAACAGGCCTGCCACCGGCTGATCGAGGATTTCGGCGTGCACGTCATACTGCTCCTTGAGTTTACTGTGACCGTCCCAATTGAGATTGCCTCCCGAGGCATAAGCGCCGTTGAATAATTGGACGAAACGTACACCACGCTCTATCAGTCGCCGGGCAAGAATACAATTGCGGCCAAAAGCGGCCTTGTTGCCATTGGTGCTATCCGCCCCATAGAGCGTCAACGTATGCTGCGATTCGTTGGTCACGTCGGCTGCTTCGGGGATCGAGAGTTGCATCCGGGCAGCCAACTCGTAACTGGCAATCCGAGCCGCAAGCGCTTGGTCGCCCGGGAATTGTTCGAGATGCCGTTGATTAAGCAGGTTGAGCACGCTGCGTGCCTGGGCATCCGACTTCGCATTGCCATCTCCCGGCGGATGAAGATACCGGATTGGCTTGGTGGTGCTGAAGGGCGTGCCTTGAAACGCAGCCGGGAGAAAACCGCTGGCCCAGTTGTTTGGCCCTGCTTGCGGCATTCCCCGCGGATCTTCGATCGCCACGAACGAAGGCAAGTCCTGATTCTCAGTACCTAGCGCATAACTGATCCACGAACCCATGCTGGGAAAGCCGTCGAACGTAAAACCGGTCGACATCACGTTTTCGCCCGGCCCGTGGGTATTGGTCTTCGTCGTGAGCGAATGCAGGTAGCAGATTTCGTCCGAGTGTTGGCCGATCTGTGCCACCAGATCGGAAACCATCTTGCCGCACTCGCCACGCGGACGAAACGGCCACAGCGGACGCGTCAGATTGCCATTCTCACCTTGAAACGAGGTCAGCTTCTCGTTACCCGGCAATGGTTTGCCGTCGTACCTTATTAACTCGGGCTTGTAGTCGAACGTATCAACCTGGCTCAGCGCACCTGAGCAAAAAACCATCAACACGTTTTTCGCTCGCGGCACAGACATCGGTGGCCGCGCCGCATAAGGATTGGCCTGGTCAATCTGCGGCCGGAGAGGTTCGTCGCTGGCCAGCAACCCCCCCTCGGCCAGCAAAGACGCCAGCGCAATCCCTCGCAAACCGTCGCAAGTATTGGTCAGAAACGTGCGTCGAGAAATCATGGCGAGCTATTGCAAGAAGACGAATTCGTTGGTGTTGAACAGCACACGTCCCACCTGTTCAAGGCCGTGCTGTTCGCACAGCGATGCAAGTTGACGTGCTTCTTCTTCCGTGGGAGTACGGCCCAGTGCGAGTTCCATAGCGCGAGTTGCCTGTTCCAGAGGCGCATCGCCTGCGAGCGAGCGGACGCGTTCAGCGAAAAACTTTGCCTGTCGATTGACAAAAGTACTATTGAGCAGGTTAAGCGCCTGGACGGGGGTAATCGATCGAGAACGCTTCGCGGTCATCTGCCCCGCATCGGGACAATCAAAAGCGCCGAATACGTCGACCTGCTGCATGCGTATCTTCTTGGCGTAAACCATTCGCCGCCAACCCGCAGGGTCAAATTCTTCTTTCGGTACGTAATCGGACAACCCTCCCGATTGATTGAAAAAATCGAAACCCGGTCCCGAGGATTCCAGGTTCAATTTGCCGCTGACCTGCAATATCGAGTCGCGCAGCGCTTCCGCCTCCAAGCGACGGGGAGGAAAACGCCAGAGCAATCGGCAGTCGGCATCGACGGCCAACGCTGCGGGGCGCGGCTCGTGAGATTGGCAGAACGTGCTGGACGTGAGAATCAGACGGTGCAGCGACTTGAGCGACCAGCCGCTGCGAACGAATTCTCGCGCGAGCCAGTCGAGCAACTCCGGATGCGACGGGTCCGAGCCCATCTTGCCCAGGTCGGAAGGAGTACGGACCAACCCCGTGCCAAAATGGTGCTGCCAAATGCGGTTGACCATCACACGTGCCGTCAACGGATTGTTAGGATCTGCCAGATGCCGCGCTAGCGCCACACGGCGTTCCGATTCGTCTGCCAGCGGATCCACTTTCAGCGATCCGAGTACATCGGGAACATCGGGCTCGACTTCTTCCAGTCGCTGCATCGGATCACCCCGTTTGAGCCGATACGAAGGTTCCGCTGCGCGGGCGACCGCGGCAAACACCTGCGGACCCGCACTGAGTCGGTCGTAGTCACTCGCCAGGTCGCGAGTCCTGGCCAATTGAGCCACCAGGCTCTCGACGCCGGTCGCGTCGATGCCCTGTAGCGTCACGATCTCAACAGGCCGGGTGTCTTCCTGGTGGAGCATCCGGCGGCTCGTATCGGCAACAGTCCTCCAATCGCCTGCTGGGCTGCGAACCTTGATCTCGTAGTCGACCGGAAACTCGGACCCTCTCTGCCACACGATGCGGTCGATCACTCCCGTCTTGCCAAGTTCTATTTCGATCCATGCCGGTCCTGCCGTATTGGCAATCCAGGGAAACCGATCGTCATGCTGCAATAAACCGTCGATCAGGTTGTCTGGATGGCGAGATTGGTTCTCTAACGCGAAACTCGATGCCGTGGCCCGCGCACCCTGCGAGGCCAGGGCAACGTTCTGGCTCGTGGCTTGATCGGCCGACCAAACCTCGAATTCGTAGAGTGTCGCACGGCCGCGGTTGCTGGATTCGCGGATCTCCATCCGCACCGCGTCGGCAACGATCGGCTCGAATTTCTCGACTTGTTGGTGGGGGGTCAGCGCAGGTAGCAAGCCAAAGTTCGTCCGCATCGATTCCAAACTTTGCAGGGCCCCGTCGAGTTGCTTCTTCACCTCGATTGCTCGCTCGGTCCAGCGATCGTTCTCTGCACCACGCATACGGCGTTCGCCATAGTGGATGCCGGCAAATATGGCTTGGAACGAATAGTAGTCGCGTTGAGCAATCGGGTCGAACTTGTGGCTATGGCATCGCGCGCAGCCCATCGTCAAACCCAAGAACGCACCGCTCACCGTGCGAATCACTTCGTCCAATTCGTCTTGTCGGGCTTGTCGCATCGATTCTTCGTCTTTGCCGACTTGCCCTGGCAGATTGGCCGGACCTGCTACCAGAAAGCCCGTCGCAGCATCTTTGCCGACCGTGTCGCCCGCCAGTTGTTCGAATATGAACTGGTTGTACGGCAAGTCTCGGTTCAGTGCTTCGATCAGCCAATCGCGATAGGGCCAAGCGCGAGGTCGCGCCGAGTTGGTCTCGTAGCCGGTCGTCTCGGCCCACCGAATCACATCCAGCCAATGCTGTGCCCAGCGTTCGCCGTAACGGGGCGAAGCGAGCAAGCTGTCGACGAGTGCCTCATGGGAACTCGGTTTCTCTGGCTGCACTTCTCCCTTGGGCGGCAGGCCGTGAAGCGTGAGCGAAACGCGCCGTTCCAGCACACGCGGCGCAGCGCGTGGCGACGGCTCGAGACCTGCTGCACGCAGTCGCGCCAGCACAAAGGCATCGATCGGGTTGGCGATCCAAGGATCGTCTATCTCGGGAGGCACGACCGCGGATAGTGGTTGGAGCGACCAGTGCTGCGGATGATCAGCTTCGTGTTCATCCGGCATCACGGCTCCCTGGTCGATCCACGCCCGCAGGGCGTCCACCTGGGCAGCACTCAAGGGCTCACCCTCCGGCGGCATCTGCAGGTCGGGTTCTTTACCCGCAACGACACGAATGAGAAAACTCGCATCACTGTTGCCGGGGACGATCGCAGGTTCGCCCCAGTCCCCGCCCTCGAGCAATCTCGAACGTTCGTCTAGCCTCAGGCCGCTCTCCTGCTCTGTTGCTCCATGGCACGAGAAGCAGTGTTGGGCAAGGATTGGCTGAACATCCCGCTGATAATCGACCATCGGAGGACCGGTCGCATCAACAGCGCCTACCGAAGGAGAGTTCACGAAACCAACAGCGAGTACAAACGCAATTGCTGGAACGAATCTCCAGCTTTTTGCAGTCAGTTTGGAAGACTTGCCGCTCATCGACCACGCAACGAATTTCCGAAATCGAAATCGCCCTTGCACTATTGAGAACAACGGGATGCTCACCCGGACAAGAGAGTGCAGTATACACTGGCGCCGCCTGAAATCGCCAGTGAAACTCGCGTACTCATGCCGTTCTCTCTTCGCCAGTTCTGCTTGCGATGCCCACGAATCATTGGTTTAGCGTGCGGCCCGGGCTTTGCTATAATAGTTCACAATCCCTGGCCCTTCTTTCTCTGTGCATGCCCGAGTGACTGACGATGCCTAGCGTGCGGATATCGTGGCGATGTTGGGTATTCTGTACGGCGTATTTGTCATGCGCTGCCAGCGCCGCGACTGGCCTCGCCGACACGGCCGCTAAGTTGGATTTCTTCGAGTCGCGAATTCGACCTGTCCTGGTGCAGTATTGCTACGAATGTCACTCCGCGGCAGCCGATACCCCTGCAGGCGGTTTACGACTCGATTGGCAAGGGGGCATGCTCGCCGGCGGCGAAAGCGGCCCGTCGATCGTCCCCGGTGATTCCGCAGCAAGTCTGTTAATCTCGGCCCTGCGGCGCGATTCGCTGGAAATGCCACCCGACGAAGAACTCGATGCGAAGATCGTTGCCGACTTCGCGCACTGGATTGATGCGGGGGCGTTCGACCCACGCACCGCGCCGCCCAGCGCCGCCGCTGCCGAGGAGTTGGCTTGGGAGGCCAAGCTGGCCGAGCGAAAGCAGTGGTGGAGCCTGCAGGCGGTGACGGATTCTCCGATCCCTGAGGTGCGCGATACCCAATGGTCGGCACACCCGGTCGATCGGTTCATCCTGGCAAAGCTCGAGGCAATGGGCTTGCCATACGCCCCCGCCGCGGATCGCAGCACCCTGATGCGCCGTCTTGCTTTTGCCTTAACCGGCTTGCCGCCCACAACAGCTGAACTCGAAAACTTCTTGAACGACCAATCTCCCGATGCTTGGGAGTCGCTAGTTGATCGCATGCTCGATTCGCCCCATTTTGGCGAGCGCTTTGCACGGCACTGGATGGACGTTGTCCGCTATAGCGACACCTACGGCTACGAGTGGGACATTCCAGCCAAAGGGGCCTGGCGATATCGGGACTACCTGGTGCGGGCATTCAACTCCGACGTCCCCTTCGACCAGCTTGTGCGCGAGCATATCGCCGGCGACCTGCTGGATGCGCCTCGCATCAATCACGCCGAGAACATCAATGAATCGCTGATCGGTTTGATGTTCTATCAGATGGGTGAGAAACGTCATGGCGACAGTGCTGACTTCAACGGCGTGCATCAAGAGATGCTCGACGACAAGATCAACACTTTTTCCAAAGCGTTCCAGGCAATCACCATTACTTGCGCCCGTTGCCATGATCACAAACTCGATGCCGTCTCGCAAAAAGAGTATTACGCCTTGGCCGGTGTTTTTTTCAGCTCGCGCTGGGCAACCAATACGCTCGACACGCCCCAGCGCAACGAAGCGATTCTCACCCAGCTGCGCGATCTCAAACAACAGCTGCGCCATCAGCTGGCGACCTTTTGGTTGCAGGAACTCAACGCGCTGAGCGACGCCATGCTTGCCTCGCCGCCTGACGGACAACAATCGCCGCAGCCCGGCGTCTGGGCTGCGCCTGATCCAGATTCTGAAAGTCCAGCCCTCGCGCTGGAAGAACCGCAGTCTCCCTGGATTCAACTTGCTCTGGCCGCCAGCAAACAGCAAGATTTGGGTAACCTATGGCGAGATCTAGCTGCGCAATATGCCACAGAGCATGAACGTCGCAAGCGCGAGAATCTCGAAAAGTTTCAAGTGGTAGCCGACTTTCGTCAGGAGATTCCCGCAGGCTGGTCGGTCGATGGCGTCGGGCTGAACTCGATCATCTCATGCGGCGATTTCACGGTAGCCCTCGAGGGCCCGCAGGCGATCGGCCGTCTGCTTCCGGGTGGGTTGTTCACCCACGCGCTGTCTCCGCGGCTCAATGGTGCGCTACGTACTCCGGTGTTGGCCGGTTTCGATCAAGCCTACCTAAGCTTCGAACACAACGGCGGCGACTACAGCGCGCTGCGAACGATTGTCGACAACGCCTTCTTGACCGAACGGCAGCAGTATCTCAACTCGACGAACATGAGTTGGCAGCAGCTCTCTACATTTCCGCAATACCGTGGTCGGCGCGTCTACTTCGAAATCGCAACCAAGACATGCAATCCGAATTTCCCTCCTCGGATGGGCCTGGGAGAGAACCTAACGAACGAAGCCATACTCGACCCCAGCAGCTGGTTTGGCGTAAGCCGGGTCCTGTCCCATGATCACGACGGCAAACCCCAAGCGGAACTCGCCGGCTTCTCAAAGCTGTTCGCCGCCGAGCCGCCTGCGACTCTGGCCGAAGCAGCCGCCTGTTATGTCGGCTGGTTCCGCAGCGCCGTGGAAGCCTGGTCTCAAGATCAGGCAGACGAGCAACAGGTGCGACTTATCAACTGGATGCTCGACAAAAATATTATTACCAACTGCAAGAACCTAGGCTCAGAAAACTCGATCCACCAGTTGGTCGATCAATACCGACAAACCGAGCGGTTGCTGGAAGTTCCCCAAACGATCAATGGGATGGTCGAGACAGGGCAGGGGGGCAACTACCCGCTCAACGTTCGAGGCGACTTCGATCAAGAAGGCGAACAGATTCCGCGCGGCTATCTCGAAGCCCTGACAAACTCCAAACAGGGTTTCGACGTCGTAGGCAGTGGCAGAAGACAACTGGCCGACCTGGTAGCCGACCCGGCAAATCCGTTAACGGCACGCGTAATCGTCAATCGCGTCTGGTACTGGCTCTTTGGGCAGGGAATCGTTGCCACGCCCAACAATTTCGGCAAACTGGGGCAGTTGCCGACCCATCCCGAATTGCTCGATTACCTGGCATGTCGCTTTGTCGACGAAGGATGGTCGATAAAGCAACTTGTGCGTTCGCTCGTACAGACGGCTGCCTGGAGACAAAGTTCGCAGCCATCGGAACTGGCTCAGCAGATAGATCCCGGCAATCTTCTGTATCATCATTTTGCATTACACCGTCTCGAAGCCGAAGCAGTACGAGATTCCATGCTCGTGGTCTCTGGCCAATTCGAGCCGCGACTCTACGGATTGCCCATCGATCCGTCGCGTGTGAATGAAGACCCCCAAAAACGATTGGTCTCGGGCCCGCTCGACGGCAACCGTCGCCGCAGCCTCTACACCAAGATTACGATCATGGAACCTCCCCAGTTTCTAGCCGTCTTCAATCAGCCCCAACCGAAAATTCCCACAGGCCGACGCGATGTGTCCAACACTCCGCTGCAATCGCTTACCTTGCTGAACGACCCCTTTGTCCAGTCTCAAGCAGGCCACTGGGCCGTGCGGTTGATGGCAGAGGATATGCCTTCGATCGCGGCACGATTGAATCAGATGTTCTTACGCGCTTACAGCAGATCGCCCACCGATGCAGAGCTGGACCGCTGGAGTGCCGCTGTAGCAGAGATCGGCGCATTACACGGCGTTACTGCCGGCCAGGAATTGACAAGTCTGGTAATCTGGAAAGACATCGCCCACGCCCTATTCAACACCAAGGAATTCATTTACGTGCGATAGCGGTGAAGAGGAATCGAAGTTCAGGAATTGTGAATTCAATGCCATGCCCGCCACGAACGATCGAACTCGGACCGGCGAAGGAGCCGCTGTAGCAATTCATTTTTGGCTGAAGTTAGCGAGACGTAGCGGGACGTTTTCTCTTGTGAATGATTAATCGAGTACAAGCCCCTGACCTCTGACCACTAATCCCAATGAAACTCCCCGAACACTCCAGCTGTGGTTGCCCTGGCGCCTTTGTGGCAGCTAATACGCGGCGCGACTTCTTGCGCAACTCCTCCTGCGGTTTCGGCATGTTTGCGCTGGCTGGCTTGATGGCAGATCGGAGTTACGCCGAGCAGCGCGCAGCCAGCCTGACGTCGCCACTCCAAGCCAAAGCCAAGCATGTCATCTTCTGTTTCATGGATGGCGGGCCCAGCCATGTCGATACGTTCGACTACAAACCGGCCCTGGCACAGTACCAAGGCCAACAAATCGGAGAAGCCGCCGTCTCCAAAAAGTCGCAGAGCAATGCCAGCCGCCGTTGGCTCGGCAGCCCATGGGCATTTCAGCAACGGGGGCAGAGCGGCCTCTGGGTCAGCGACTTGTTCCCCTCGATCGCCGACTGTGCCGACGACATCTGCGTGGTGCGCTCGATGGTCGGCATTCAGCCTTTGCACGGACAGCAAAACCTGTTGCTGCACACAGGCCGGCTCATTGGCCAGGCTCCCAGTCTCGGCTCGTGGGTTTCCTACGGTTTGGGAAGTGAAAACGAGAATCTGCCAGGCTATGTCCTGCTCAATAACGATTGGATTCCCAACGGCGGATTCGAGAATTTTTCTAGCGCGTTTCTACCAGCAAACCACGCTGCGACGATGATCCGAGCCGACGGAGAACCAGTGGACAACATCGTCAGCCCCGATCGGGCCGACGTCCAGCGACGCAAACTCTCGCTGCTCGACCAGCAGGACGCCGAGTTTGCCAAAACGACTGCCGATTCCGCAGCCATTGAGGCGGCTATCAGAAACTACGAGACCGCCTTTCGTATGCAATCGGCAGTGCCCGATGTCGTCAGCATTGCCGATGAAGATCAGCATACGCTCGCCAGGTATGGCATCGACAGCGACAACGACTACCGGCGTTTCTACGGCCTGCAGTGCCTGCGCGCCCGACGGCTGGTTGAAGCGGGAGTTCGGTTCGTCGAGATAACCTGCCCGCTGACGCATTCCAACAATTCCCCCTGGGACCAGCACTCGAAGCTAGTGAAGTACCACAACGAGAATGCCATGGTAACCGAACAGGCGGTCGCGACGCTCATCCAAGATTTGAAACAGCGGGGATTGCTTGACGAAACGATTGTACTCTGGGCCGGCGAGATGGGCCGCACCCCGCACACGGCAAGCTCGCACATCGACGAAAACACGGGACGCGACCACCATGTCGACGGCTACAGCATCTTTTTGGCAGGTGGCGGTTTCCGCCCGGGGTTTGCTTATGGAGAGACCGACGAGTTCGGCAACTCGGTTGTCGAGAATCCTCTGTCTGTCCACGACATCCATGCGACGATGCTTCACCAAATGGGGCTCGACCACGAGCGGCTTACCTACCGCTTCGGTGGCCGCGATGTGAGTCTTACCGACGTGCATGGCCGCGTCGTCACCGAATTGTTGACTGGTACTTGAGCGAAAGGGAAGTGAAACAATCAATGCGCGAATCGATCACTAACGGCTTCGTCGTGACAAGCGTCGGCGCGCTGTCCACTTTACGCACTTTCACCCTCCTGACAGGCTCCCTGTTGGCAGCTGCCGCCAGTGCCGCCGAAGACGATTTCGCTACTGCCGTGCTCACACCTTTCTGGCGAAGCCAGCCAATGACCGAGTCGATGTTCTTCATTCAATCTTCGGCTGATTCTCGCCCTCGGTCTGCGTTGCTATTCAAACCCTCCAGGCTATTGAAGGTCGTTAGCGCCACACGTGAAACGACGTTTACAGAAGGGATCGACTACCGGCTCGATCCCAAGTCGGGCGTACTGGAATTGCCGCCCGGCAGTCGAATTCCCTACAAAACGTTCGACCAGCTGCATCCGCTCATGTCTTCCGACGAGCCCAAAATCTCTCTGCAGGCCGGCGACCCGCTGCGAGGGCTCTTTTTTGACAATCAGGACGGTTATCACCGACTGCAAGTCGAGGTGACTTACGAGTGTCAGCCAGGCCAGTGGCAAGGTCCGACTCCTCGCTACGCCGGCGACATTTTGCCGCGGTTGCTTAAAAAGCTTGGCGAAGGCGATTCTGTAAAGATCTTCCTCAGCGGCGACAGTATTTCTGAGGGCTACAACGCCAGCCGTTTCACGGGAGCCAGACCCGGCTGCCCCGCCTATGGAGAGCTTTTTGCCCTCGCCGTCGAAAAGCATTTTGGCAGTAAGGTCGAGTTCCAGAATTTCGCCGTCGGCGGTTGGCAAAGTTCTCAAGGCCTCAAGCAAGTCATCGACGACCGGGTAGGCGAACAACATCCCGACCTGATGATCGTCGCCTTTGGGATGAACGATGTCTTCCGCCGCGATCCGGCAGCTTTTAAGCAGAATATCAAAGGCATCCTAAACGCCGTTCGACAGGATTCGCCCGCCACCGAGTTCATACTCATCTCTACCATGCTAGGCAACGCAGAATGGGGCATGCCGATGGAACAATTCGCGCTCTATCGGCAAGCACTCAGCGAACTCTGCGAGCCGGGGATCGTATTGGCCGATATCACGGCGATCTGGGAAGAACTGCTCAAGCGAAAGTCATTCTACGATCTTACAGGCAACGGCGTGAACCATCCCAACGATTTTGGCCATCGCATCTATGCCCAGGCCCTGATGGCAATGCTGATCGAGAGCAACGCGGAGTAAGCGATTCCCGAAAACCACGCCAGCAAAAAAAACAGGGTTCGCCGACTTGCGGCGAACCCTGGGTATGCTCGTAACCACAGCTGACAAGCAGTCCACCCCATCAAGCTGCTACAGAACTACCATCGTCTGCCGCGAACGGTCAAGCCAACCGACAAAGCTGAAAGAGCAAGCAGGGCCAGGCTGCTCGGTTCTGGCACCGTGGCAGCCAACCCAAGCGACGGGCTTGGTGGCGCGCCGCCGAATTGGCTTTCCCAGATAAGTCGGTCCACCGTGCCGACCTGACGATCCAAACTGGCATCGCCCGTGGCGAGCAGCCCCGCTCCGCCGAATCCTCGTTGCCAGGTCAAGAAGTCCGGACCGGCCACGATTCCGCTGGAGTCGAAATCGGCACTCTCAACAAAGTTGGTGGCCGAGGCCATGACATAGCAGAATACACCCTCTCCGTCATTAGCGTCTTCGGCATAAGCGATTCCTGCAAAACCTCCGTTGATTCCACTATTGAGCGTGTCAGTGACCGAAAAAGTCGGTGTCGATGGCATTGGAACCGCAGGATCCCAGACCCAGAGGTCCAACTGAGTTGCTGAGTCGACTCCAGAAATATCAATCTGTAACATGACGTCCGACGTGGCGTTCGGAAGAATGTTGCTCGGGTCAGGCTGTAGTTCGTCTGCCGACGCGAAGAACTCGAATACGCTGATAACCCAGTCCCCGCTCACGTCTTGTGTAAGCACATAAGCATTCCCATTCTGAGGATCGAGCCGGGCAATGATCCCGATGTCGCCATTAGGATTTGTTCCCTCGATGAGCATTTGACCGCGCACCGACGTAGTCGAACCAAAGACCTCGGGGAAGAAGGCAAAAATCGCTTCATCAATGTTTACCGCGTCGATACCCGAAAGAACATAATTCTGGTTGACAACCGAGAAGTTTCCCGGGCCGGTTTGCCAACCTGCCGCGTCCCCGTCGGAAAAATCATCAAACCAGGCAGCGTGTAGATTCATGGCTTGTGTGAGAACAACTAAGGCTACGACTAGCGGTGTCTCAACTTCTTCATAGCGATCTCCAAGAACAAGAATAGGGTGCCAACCAGGCACCGTGCGACAAGCAGCAACCCCCTGAAATAAGAATTCAGATATCGTGAGCTGCCAGAGAACTCTCGGTAAACCATCTCTTATTGATCCCTGCGCTTCGAATGGGCCCAGGGCCCCCGCCGGAAACGCCTTCAACCCCACAAGCAATCGTTTCTGGCGGGGGCTCTCTAGCAGCGCAGGGATCAATAACAGCATTTGCGGCCATTGTAGCAGCAGATGACTTAACCTTTATGCCTGGAAGAGAAAAAACTTGGCATTTCTTTTCGGGGACTCGTGCGTCGAATTGCACTTAGCGAGCCGATGGCTACTTCTGAACCACAAGTTCAATTGGCCAAATGAGTTGGGTATTCCACCCCTAAGGCTTGCCAGATTCTAGCCGCACTGAACCAGCTGCTCATCGTGTGGATTGGCATACAGTCCGAAATCCACTAAGAAATCAAGTCGTGAATCACGTTGCCGTGAACGTCGGTCAGGCGGAAGTCGCGGCCCGCGTAACGGTAGGTCAGTTGCTCGTGATCAAGGCCCAGCAGATGCAGAATCGTTGCGTGGAGATCGTGCACATGCACGCGATCCTCGGCGGCTTTGAAGCCGAATTCGTCCGTCGCACCGTGCACGTGCCCGCCCCGTACGCCGCCACCCGCCATCCAAACCGAAAAACCGTAATGATTGTGGTCGCGACCGCTTAGCGAGGGCATTTCGGCCACCGGCGTGCGGCCAAACTCACCCCCCCAAAGCACCAAGGTTTCGTCCAACATGCCCCGCTGTTTGAGATCGGTCAGAAAGGCGGCCAATGGTCGATCCCATTGACCGCAAAGGTTTCGCAAACTAATTTCGATATCGGAGTGATGATCCCACTCCTGGCCCGCACCGTGCCAGACTTGCAGAAATCGTACGCCGCGCTCCAGCAGTCTCCGCGTCAGCAGTAGCTGCCGCCCTTGCAGACCTTCTCCATAGAGCTCCAATATGTGCTTCGGCTCTTTCGAAAGGTCAAAGGCGTCGGTCGCCTCGAACTGCATTCGATAGGCTAGCTCGAACGACTCGATGCGCGATTCCAACTGCGGATCGTGCCGACGGCTTGCCAGGTGATTGGCGTTGAATCTTTGCAGCAGGTCGAGTTGTTTGCGCTGTTCGTCTGCTGGGTGAGGGTTGTCAATATCTGCGATCAGCTTAGAGATCTCTTGGTGCTTCGAGTCGATATAGGTTCCCTGGTAGGCTCCCGGAAGAAACGCCGATCGCCAGTTCTTCGGCCCCAGAATCGGATAGCCACCGGGGCACAGCACCATGAATCCCGGCAGGTTGTTATTCTCGGTACCCAGGCCATAGGTAACCCAAGATCCCATGCTCGGCCGGGGCATGATGTTGTCGCCACAGTTCATCAGCAGCAGTGCTGGTTCGTGGTTGGGAATGTCGGAGTGCATCGACCGCACCACACAGAGGTCATCGATATGCTGTGCCGTTTGCTGGTAGAGTTCACTGACTTCGATACCGCTTTGGCCGTACTTCTCGAATCGGAACGGCGAGGCCAGTGCGCCGCCCGTCTTACGCTCCGTAGGCAGCGACGCAGGAATGGGCTTGCCGTGGTACTTTTCCAGCATCGGCTTGGGGTCGAAGGTATCGACCTGCGAGGGTCCGCCATTCATGAAGAGGTGAACGACTCTTTTCGCTCGCGGCTGAAAATGCGTGGCAGCACTGGCCATGCTCTTGGAACTTGCAGCAACTGCCCGAGCATCTTCGCTCGCCAGCTGACCCAGCGCAAGCATTCCCAACCCCATGCCGCTCCGCGCCAACATTTCTCGACGAGTCAGATACGATCGGTTCATGGCAAAGCGACTCATTAGTCAATGAACTGGAATTCGTTAGTCAACAACAGTACTTGGGCAAGTCTCTGCCAGGGGGTAAGAAGCTTGGCGACCTGTCCCCGGAAATCGCGCTGATAGTCCCATGTCGATTGGCCGCTGCTTGCCGACGTCAGCTCAATCTTGGGCGCCCAGGTGTACGAGTCGTATCCCAACTCGCCATTGATATCCACGATAAAGTCAATCGTGTCGCCGGGCTGGCAGTCGACGCCTGGGAGCTGGGTTTCCACTTGCGCCTGATGAATCTTCCAAGGGCCGGCAATCGTTTTGCCGTTCAAGGCAATCCGCCCTGCGACGCCGTTGCCCTGAGCCCGATCGTGCCCAAACACTCCGTGGCAGCGGACCGTCGCCGCGGTAGAGGCTGTCCAACGAGCAACCGCCACATGCTGCAAATCGTTGCCCGGATGGCCCCCGTTGGCATTCAGCGCTACCCAGCCAACTTTGGCATCGGGCCAGTCGGCCCCCCCTTGCCATTGCTCGCCGGTCCAATGCGGCAGCTCTTCGAAGCTGGTCAGTTGCTCTTGCGTCTCGTCGTAGACGCCGTAGCCGTAACTCCAAGAAAGATCTTGAACCGCAACTTCAGGCGTCGACTCGACATATTCCAGCGAATCGGCGAGTTCCTCGCCAGTGGGAGGCCGTTGAAGCACGGTTTGAAACAACGCTTGCACTTGGCCTGTTGGCGTGCCTGCCGAACTAGTTGCTTCGGCAACGGCTCGAGCGCAGGCAAAAACCAACGGATGATTCATCAAGAACAGCGATTGGCCGGGTACGGTCGTTCGATTGCGCGAACCGCTCGAGACGTCCGGATTCGGAAAATCGAACATGCGAAACAATCCAGGGAAATCCTCGCGGTCTAAATACGAATAGAGGGTCCTGCGCGCGGCGTCGCCATTCATTCCCGACTTGACCGAGGGGCCGCCGATCGTCTTGTCGAGTTGCCCGGCCGTGGCCAGAAGTGCGTCGCGCAGCGATTCCCAATCCTGGCGGCGGCGATTCATTTTCCAGCAAAGCCGGTTGTCTGGATCGACCTGCTCGCACTCAGCTCGCGAATCGCTTTGCTGTTGATAGGTCGCCGAGGCCAGGATGTAGCGATGCAGCGCCTTGAGCGACCAATGGTGCTCGACCAACCAAGTCGCCAGGTGATCCAGCAGTTCCGGATGCGAGGGAGGAATGCCCTGGATTCCAAAATTGCTGGGCGTGGTCACCAGCCCGCTCCCAAAGTGGTGCTGCCAGACCCGGTTCGCGATCACTCGCGCAGTGAGCGGATTCTTTGGCGAAACGATGGCTTCGGCCAGCTGCCGCCGTCCGCTTCCAGCCTCAAAGGTCTCGTCGCTCACGTAAGCCAGATGACGCAAGAAGCGGCGCGGGACAATCTGTCCGGGTCGAGCCGGATTGCCGCGCTTGAAGACACGCGCATCGGCCAGTTGAGGAGCATCATACAACACCAGCGCTTGGGCCAACTTCACCGGGACTCCTACCTTGGCTTGATGAAGATCATCATAGAGCTTTTTAAGTTCTTCCTGCGACTCGCGATCTGGATAGAGATGAAGATTGACGAACTGAGCATACGGTGTCATCAGGGGAGAATTCCGCCCGCGCAATACTTGTCGCAACGCCTCCTTTTCGGGATCAGCCCGTTGTGCAGATTCGTTCTGACTTTCCTGGTGCTGCGGCCACTCGGCTTCGACTGCCTGAAGCAAGTTGACATAGCACAAGACGACCTCGTCGAAGGAATTAAGCTGCGAGTCTAGCAGCGCGCTCAACACAAGCGAGTTGGCTTGCTGCTGAGCCGCCAGCGTGCGCAATACCTCGCCGCTCTGCTCGCCGAACTGCTGCGATGGGATTTTTGCCAATGCGTGCCAGGCAAGAAACACAGGATCGCCCGACTCTTCGGTGTCGGTCAGATACTGCTGCCAGAGCTGAATCATTCGCGGGAAAAGATCGCCGCCGTCGACGATGACATCAAACTTCTCCGTCTCGGGACCTGCCCGGCTGGCTTGGGCAACTCGCAGACACTCGGCCAATCGGGCGCGGGCGCCGTCGATCATCTGGTCGAAGCGCTTTCGCCGCGAGGTTTCAAACGTCTCGCCCAACTCCCGAATCTTGGCTGCAATCTCCTCTTCGGCAGGAGAAAACTCACTCTCATGCAGAAACGGTTGCTGAATCGGTTCGAGCGAATTGGCGAAAATGCCGTAGAGCGAATAGTAATCTTCGCTGGTGATCGGATCGTATTTGTGGTCGTGGCAGCGGGCGCAGGTCACCGTGAGGCCCATGAACCCGCGCATCACGACGTCGATCCGATCGTCAAGAATGTCTGGCAAACTGTTCTTAAAACGCGCTCCAATCGTCACGAATCCCAACGCCGCCAGGCTAGAACGATTCTGCTCGTCTTCCAGGTACAAATCTGCCGCCAGTTGTTCGCGAACAAACTGATCGAACGGCTTGTCGGCATTGAAGCTCTCGATCACGTAGTCGCGGTAAGTATGGGCCCATTCAAACGGTTTCTTCTCGAAGAACACATAGCCCTTGGTGTCGGCATAGCGGGCCAGGTCGAGCCAGTAGCGGCCCCACCGCTCGCCATAGTGTGGCGAGGCCAGCAACTCATCGACAACATTCGCCACGCTCTGTTTATCGCCCCCTGACAAAAATGCCTCGGCCTGATCGCGCTCGACGGGCAGTCCGGTAAGGTCCCATGCCAGTCGACGGAGCAGGGTGCGGCGATCGGCAGGCGGCGATGGCGTCAACCCCTCTGCTTCCAGCCGTGCCAGAATGTAATAGTCAATCGCGTTCTTTGGCCACGCAGTTTGCTCAACTTCGGGAAGCGGAGGATTCGCAATGGGTTGAAAAGCCCAATGTCGATCAATTCCTCGCTGTTTGTCGAGCATCTCTTGATCGATCTCTTCCGGCCAGACGGCGCCGCGACGAATCCACTCGGCCAAGATGCCGATCTGCTCTGGAGTCAGTTCCTCTTCGGGAGGCATCTCCAGCGATTCGCGACGAACCGCCTCGATGAGCAAGCTCTCTTCTGGTTTGCCGGGCACAAGCGCTGGTCCATTCTCCCCTCCCCGCAGCAAACCGTCGCGCGAATCCACTCGCAACTCAGAAAACTGTTTCTTCGATCCATGGCACTCGAAGCAGTGCGTTGCCAGCAAGGGTCGCACATGGTGCTCAAAGAACTGAAGCTCTTGCCTCGCGGTCGACTCCGCATGGCCGTCGGACGCCAACGGCCCTCCAAACAGGTTCGACTCCAGCAGTATGGCGATCAGAATCAAGAATCTACGCATGTGCGATTTCCAGAGCGTGGCTTTTCAACCAGTTCTCCTATCATAGCCGATCCATGCCCGCCTGAAATGCAGGAATCCGTAGTTCTCCAAGCAGCGATCAAGCTTCGCAGCCTGAAGGAATTGGCGGAGCCAGGCCGCATCTGTTAGCATAGTCACACTGCAAAACGCTTTCGCCGCTTCGCATGAGACATCCCCTGTTTGTTCCCATAGCTTACGGTTCATGGCTAGTCGTCGAACATCATGGCTCTTGGCGAGCGCGATGCTGTATAGCATCTGCGCTGAAGTTCGCGCAGCAGAAAGTGTCGACTTTGCCCACCAGGTCAAACCTCTCTTGGCACAGCAGTGTTTTGCCTGCCATGGTCCCCTGAAGCAAGAATCAAATCTGCGTCTCGACGCAGGAACGCTTATCTTGGCCGGAGGCGAAAGCGGCCCGATCGTTGTGCCGGGCCATGCCGATCAAAGCACGTTGATCGAAATTGTACGTGGCGGTGTAGCTAATGCCCAAATGCCTCCGCCGGGCGAAGGCACTCCGCTCAAGCCCGCAGAGGTGCAGCTGCTTGAGCGGTGGATCAACGAAGGAGCGAACTTTCCTGCCGACGATCGCCCTGAACTCGACCCCCGTGAGTTCTGGTCGTACCAACCTGTGGAGAGACCTGCTATTCCCACGAGTCGCACTCCCGAGGCTTCCAAGAATCCGGTCGATGCCTTTATCAATGCTCGACTTGCGGAGCACCAGCTGACGCCAGTGGCTACGGCAGATCCCTTTACGCTGCTAAGACGGGTTTATCTGGATCTCACAGGCTTGCCACCGAATCAACAGCAGATCGAAGCATTTGCCCGCGATCCTTCCGACGCGGCTTACGAAGCAACCGTCGATCGCCTTTTGCAAAGTCCGCAATACGGCGAGCGCTGGGGCCGCCATTGGATGGATGTCTGGCGCTACAGCGATTGGTATGGCTCGACCGCTGCCAACGAGATTCGCAACAGCCAGTACCACATCTGGCACTGGCGCGATTGGATCATAAAGTCGCTCAACGAAGACAAAGGTTACGACAAGATGGTCCACGAGATGCTCGCCGCCGACGAACTTGCGCCCACCGATCGCGACGCGCTACGTGCGACAGGCTATCTAGGACGCAGCTGGTACTTGTTCAATCGTACCACCTGGCTGATCGATACGGTCGAACACGCCAACATGGCGTTCCTGGGCGTTACCATGAAATGCGCCCGCTGCCACGATCACAAATACGACCCCATTCGGCAAACCGACTATTACCGCTTCCGCGCGTTCTTCGAACCGCACGACGTTCGCACCGATCCTTATCCAGGCGAGAGCGATGTCAAGATCAAGGGGCTGCCCAGGGTTTACGACAAAATGGTCGACGCCCCCACCTACCTCTTCCAGCGTGGCGACGAACGCAGTCCCGACAAGGAGAACCCCTTATCGCCAGGAGTCGCCGAAGCTTTCGGGACGCCGCTCGGCGATCTCAACGAAATCATCTTGCCGGTCGAGGCCCGCTATCTCGAACTCCAACCCGAATTCACCCATGTTGCCGAACAAGCGATCAAGGACCGCCTCGGCAAATCCCAAACCGCATTGGCTGACATCCAGGCACAACTCGAACCGTTGCCAGCATCGACTTCTGCTTTGCCCACTCAGCCCTGGCGGGCAGATCTGGTGCGCGAATCGGCAGCTGCGCTGTTTCAGCAATTCAACCCCGATGAAGAACTCGAGGAACATTGGGAACAGCTTGCAGGCACATGGGCCGTCGAGGAGCAGACGCTTCGTCCCGAATTGCCCGCTGCCGGTGTCACCGCTTACCTGGCAACCAAGCAAAACCACCCCCAGGACTTCTACGCCCGACTCGTCTACCGCCCTCTGGAACCCGGCACCTATCGTTCGATCGGGTTCAGCTTCGACCTTCAGCAGGTAGGCGATTCGCAGGATATTTACACTAGCACTGGCGACCAACAACAGTCGGTCCAGGCCTTTCATCGTGTCGCTGGCAAAGACGTGTATCCCAATTCAGGTATCGTTAAAACCGATTTGCAAGTTGGCGCAGAAACTACTCTCGAAGTGGTTGCGCGCGGTCGTGACTTGCGTATTTGGCTCAACGGCCAATTGAAGCTCGACTACGTCATGCCTCTCAAAAGGCAGCCAGGCAGATTTGCCGCTTGGGTCTACGCAGGGACAGCCGAGTTTCGTGAGCTCGAGATTCATGCTCTCCAGCCCTCGCCCGTCGACGCCCCACGCAGACTGAGCCAGCTCCAACTGGCCGCTCAGCTGGAACAAATGGAAATCGAAGCGATCGAAGCCGAGTTGGCCGCGCTCCGAGCCCGTGTTGCCGCCGAGCGCGCAAAATACGAGCCCGCCGACGCCGACGAGATCACGGCGCTGGCCATTGCCGCCGACAAGGCCGAAAAACGGGTCACCCATCTCCGCACGCAGCGTCAACTGATCGAGACCGATCATTACTTGCAGCTGGTCGCCAATTTCGATCCCACGGCTGCCCCGGGCGAAAGCATGTTGCTCGTAGATGCAGAGCAACTCCAAACTGCGTCTCAGGCGGCAGTCGAAGCTTCCGCAAACGCCATGGCTACGGCCACAGGCCAATACCAGCCGCTCGGCGAACCGTATCCTGCCAAGAGCACTGGCCGCCGGCTCGCCCTGGCACGCTGGATGACCGATCGCCGGAACCCCCGCACCGCCCGCGTGGCGGTCAATCACATCTGGCTGCGGCATTTCGGCCGCGCGATCGTCCCCACCGTAGCCGATTTCGGCATACGTTCTCAGCCACGCTCCCACCCCTTACTGCTCGACTGGTTGGCCGCAGAGTTGATCGAGTCGGGTTGGAGAATGAAACCGCTGCACAAGCTCATCGTCATGTCGCAAGCCTATCGCCGATCTTCCGCCGTTGGCGATCAAGCCCACAATCTTGAATCAGACCCCGACAATACGTACCTTTGGCGAATGAATTCTCGTCGGCTAGAGGCCGAAGCCGTTCGCGACAGTATTCTTTTCGCTTCAGAACAATTAGACCCGACGTTGGGCGGCCCCACCCTGCCGCAAACCGAAGGCCACACGACCTTTCGCCGCAGTATGTACTACCAGGTCACGCCGGACAACCGCATGGATTTCCTTGCACAGTTCGACGTTGCCAGTCCCGTACAGTGTTACCAACGCAAAGTCAGCGTCGTGCCTCAGCAGGCTTTGGCGCTAAACAATTCGGTACTCGCGCAAAATCATGCTCGCCATTTGGCAACGTTGTTGACCGCACTCGAGCAGCGCGAGTTTATTACTCGGACGTTCTTCAAAACCCTCTCCAGACCTCCTACCGACAAAGAGCGACAGTTGTCCGTGCAGTTCCTCACCCAACAAGAAAAGCTATTGGCCGACACGGCGGCACTCACTCCGCTGCTGCCGGGCGACGAGGGAGTAACGCCTCCCGCAGCCGACGCCTCGCAGCGCGCTCGCGAAAACTACGTCCAGGTTCTGTTCAATCACAACGATTTTGTTACCGTCCGTTAGTCAATGGGTGATGAGTTGCTCACCAAAGGAATTACCTCCATGGCGTCTGCTTCTGACAGCCAATTCGACGGCAGCCGGTGTGGCCGCGTGTCGCGCCGCTCGTTTCTTGCCGATTGTGGCATGGGATTCACCGGGCTTGCCCTGGGCGCCATGATGCACGACCAGGGCCTTGTTTGGGCTGCCTCGGAACCTCACGCTGTTTGGCACCCCCCCACGGGCCTGCCTCACTTCGCCCCCAAGGCCAAAAGTGTCATTTGGCTATTCATGCTCGGCGGCACCAGTCATCTCGAGAGCTTCGACCACAAGCCGATGATCAATCAGTTTGCCGGCAAAACCATCGATGAATCGCCGCTCAACGATGCTGTGGTTAACTCTCCTTTCTTTCGCAAAAACGCGCGCGACTTCACCGGCGAGCCCCGCAAATTCATGGCCACGATTTTGCCCCTGCAAACGGGCTTCAAACGCTACGGCGAGAGCGGTATCGAGGTTAGCGATTGGTGGCCCCATGTTGGCGAACACGTCGACAACATCTCCTTCATTCGTTCGATGTGGACCACCGACAACGACCACGCCGCCCAACTCCAGTTCCACACGGGTCGGCACGTGCTCGATGGCTACTTTCCTTCCATTGGTGCTTGGGTTCATTACGGGCTGGGGGCGCTCAATGAGAACTTGCCCCAGTTCATTGCGCTGGGCGATCCTCCGAAAGACTGTTGCGGGGGAGTCGCTTCGCACGGCGGCGATTATCTGGGCCCCGCCCACTCCGCAGTCCAGCTAAGTGTCGATCCGCACCGACCCTTAGCTTTCGGTTCGCCCGGCTCTCACGTTTATCTCGAAGAAAAACGCGCGCAGCTCGACTTTCTGCAGTCGCTCAACGCCGAAGCAGGCGTCGCCTATCCCGACGATCCCGAAATGCAAGCCCGCATCAAATCCTACGAGCTGGCATTCCGCATGCAGATGGCTGTGCCCGAGGTCGTCAAACTTTCCGACGAAACGCCAAGCACGCTCGCTACCTACGGTTTCAACAACGAAGTGACACGACCGTTTGCCGAAAAGTGCCTCACCGCCCGTCGTTTGGTCGAAAAGGGGGTGCGGTTCGTGCAGATCTACCACGACGGCTGGGACGCCCATTCCAAACTCAAAGAGAACCATACTTCTCAATGCGCCCAGGTCGATCAGCCCATTGGGGCCCTGCTGGGCGATCTCCAACAACGCGGTCTGTTGGATGAAACGCTTGTCGTCTGGGCTACCGAGTTCGGGCGCACTCCAGGCGTCGAACTTCGCGACACCGGCAGCTTCGTTGATGGCCGCGACCATCACAACTACGGTTTTTCCGTTTGGATGGCCGGCGGCGGCATCCAAGGGGGCGTCACTCACGGGGCGACCGACGAACTCGGGTTCCATGCCGTCGAAGATCGCCACTATGTCACCGACATCCACGCCACCGTACTCAGACAATTGGGGCTCGACCCCAGGCGGCTTGAGGTGCCGGGCCAAAAGCGAATCGAAATCGATTACGGCCGTCCGATCGACGCGATCATTGCCTGATCGGTTTTTCCAATCTCCGCGGCAGGCATTGTCCTTCGCCTTCGGGTATCATAGGACCCTATTCCACTTGATCGACCCCCGTCGTTGTCCAGGAAAGGATTGATTCGTGATGCGCTGTACCTCTCTTGCTTGCTGTTTGTTCTCACTGCTGATATTCCCCTCGCCCGCAATCGCTGAGCGTACGACCCAGCCGCCCGAGAATCCGCTCTACGAAACCATTGCCGATGATGTCTTCTTGCAAGAGATCAACCAGAAGATCGCGACCGACGCCCCCGTCACTTCCGTCGCTGTGTACGAAGGAGTGGTCTACGCGATTAGCGACGGAGCCCTGTTCACTTTGCAACAAGGAAAGCTCGAACCGGTTCTAGAAGCTTCTGAAGGAATGGTTAGGCTCTTCACGCTCGATGGAGCATTGTGGGGCATCACCGCAGACGCCGTCTACCGCATGAAGTACGGAGAAGTCGAAAAAGTATTCGACGAAACCATGATCGATCTTTGCGTCCATGCCGGCGCTGTGCATGGCGCCACCAAGACCGATGTCTTCCGCTTCGAAGATGGACGTTTCGTCAACCTCAAGCCGGAGTCAGGTTGGCTCACCACAAACACCTCGATGATTATGGAGGACGGTACTCAGATCCTCGCCGACCCGGTTCTGCTGGGCAATATCCGAGCAATCGCTTCCTATGGCGAGACGCTCCACCTCTTGACCGCCGGCGGTCTCGGCCTGCTGGAAGGAGACGTCTACAACCAGGAGTTCGTCGAATGGGGCCAGCTCCCCTCGACCACTACTCGCGATCTGCTGGCCCTGGGCAGCCGGTTGTTCATCACCTCCGATCGTGGCGTGGCCGTCCTGCGCGGCACGGCTTTGACGACGATCGCAGGCGACGAGGGCTTGCCCTACGAAGACGCCACCTGCCTCGCACCAGGCTTTGCCGGCGACCTCTGGATTGGGACCACCGAGGGTGCGGTGCGCAAGCTAGGCGATGAGTATCATTACTTCGCTGCCGACCATTGGCTGCCCGGCAACCACGTTTACGACATCGCCGTCGACGGGCACAACGTCTACATCGCAACCGATGGCGGCATTGGCCTGGTTCGCTACGAGCCCTACACGCTTCGCAAAAAAGCAGCCTACTATGAGCAAGTGGTCGAGAAGTGGGGGCACAAACGGCTTGGTTTTGTCCACAAGCTCTTCTGGAACAATCAGGCCAACGCCTGGCTTCGCGAAGTAAGCGACAACGACGGCGGCCACACGGCGCACTATCTGGCTGCCATGTGCTTCAAGTATGCCGCCACGGGAGATGAGTCGGCCCGCCGCGAAGCCGTCGACTCCTTCGAGGCCATGAGCTGGCTGCAATCAATCACCGGCACCGACGGTTTTTTTGCCCGTTCGATTTGGGCCGTAGACGTCGATCAGGGGCAGCGTGGCATGCGCGGCAGCGGCGGACTCCCGGCCAAGTGGTACGAAACCGACGACGGCCTCTGGATCTGGAAAGGCGATACCTCCAGCGATGAGGTCAACGGTCATTTCTACGCGGTTTCGCTCTTCCACGACCTCGTCGCCAATGAAGAGCAAAAGAAACAAGCTGCCGGCCATCTCGCCAAGATTGCCAAACACATCGTCGACAACGGTTGGGTCCTCCGCGACATGGACGGCAAGCCGACGCGCTGGGGACGCTGGGATCCCGAGTACTTGTTGCGCCCCTACGGCTTCGAAGCTCGCGGACTCAACGGCATGGAAGCGCAAAGCTACATGTGGACCGCCTACGCCCTCTCGGGCAACCCGCTCTTCAAACAGGGACTCGAACAACTGCTCGAATGGAACTACCACACCTACACGCCACGCGAGAAGATCACCTTTCCGCCAGAAGACGTGGTGACCTGGGACGACGAACTTGCCTTTCGGGCAATGCATCCCTTGATTACCTATTGCGATGATCCGTACCTGCGGCCAATGTATCTTCGCGGCTTAATACGCCACTGGGAGGTGCTGCGCATGCAAAAGATACCGTTCTTCAATTTCATGTACGGCGGCCTGACTGGCAACGACTGTGAAGCTGCCGAGGGGGTTAAACATCTGCGCGAGTGGTCGCTCGATACCGTCAGCCATAGCTTCCGCAATTCCCATCGCGCCGACCTTGCCACCGAACCGGGATACACTCCTTACGCCGGCGGCACGCGCGGCCTCTCGCCGCGCGATTTGGAGTGCACCTGGGGCAGTCGTTCGTCCATTCACTACGATGGCGGCGGCGCAGGCAGACAAGCCACGCCTCCTGCCGGCTGGCTGGAAGACTATTGGATGGGCCGCTATTACGGCATGATCGGCAAGCCCGCCACCGACGACCCCGCCCTCGTCTCGGTCTCGCCCGACGCGGTCGAACCCGGCGGCGCCGCACCCTACGACGGGCCCCCTCGGCCCTAGCTTCGCAGCCACCGGCCCAAATGGCACAAGCAAGCGGTTCTTTCCGCCACACGGCCGAACGCTTCAGCACTTATGGCCGCTGAAGCGTTCGGTGCTGTGGCTGGTATTGCTTATTTTCCGATCTCAAAACTGGCGGCATACTTGCCGAACACCGTCACCACCAGAGTATTCTCCTTCTCGCCTTTCGAGCTAGCGCTGATCGCAACGGGCGAATCGGCCTCCTCGTACGATTCTTTGAACTGTGAATCAACCAGTGGCTCGGCAGCTTTGCCATAGGCGTACAATCGCCAATTCTCTTCGTCGACTCTTCTCACTGCCAGAATCAGACAAGTCGCCTCTTTCTCTTCGCCGCTCTCATCCATAAAGGTAATCGTGTGCAGCTGATCCTGGGCAACGGCCTTGCCTTCAACAATCGGGTTGAACCGGGGCGACATAAACAGATAGGCCAGGCTGCCCCCTTTTTCGGTATTAACATCCGGATTGATCTCGTCTTCCTTGAGATCTTTCACCGGCACCAGAATCAGCCCTTCGTCCCCTTCGGCCAGGCCCCGGGCCAACTCCGCGTCGGCTTCGACCACAATCTGTTGACCCTCGACCTCGCCCATCTTTTCCACAAAGTGCTGTGCATAGACCTGGGCAACAAAGTCTTCCAAACGGTTGAACTCCTCCGCCGCGGTTGCCGAACTCGAAACTCCGCCAAGCAGCACGGCCAGTGCTGCCAAACTGACAAGTGAAGAGGCGTTCCAAAGTAGTGGCTGTCGACGTTGCATGGTTTGTGCTCCTGAGAAAATAGATTAAAGGCGAGGCCGCGCCTGGCTAGCACCCTGCGCGCCACTTCAGTGTTCCTAACATACGCAATAACGACTGGGCTGGTTACTGAAAAAAACCAGAATTCTACTTTCACCGACCCCCGGTCGACGGCTGGGAAAAACACTCGACCAGTCTGATTGTGACAGCCGCCCCCCTTACGGCTGAAATTGCAGCGAATACAAATCGGCATCCTTGATCACAAATCGCAGCCGTACGGCCTGCCCCGCCAGCGACGAAACGTTGTCGCCCGACTGCCAGGAGACGGTTCGCTCAATTTCATTGCCGATCTGCTCGCGAGCATCTTCCAACGCAAATCCGGGAATCGGTTGACCAGCCGCGTCTTGGATCTCCACACGGATACTCCCGGCCGCCGAGGTGGCGAAATTCATCGACAGCCGACGCCCCTCGAACTTCAACGGCTTGGTCAGCAATTCCCCACCGGCATACGCTGCCTGCGCCGAGGCAAAACCGTCCAGCCGCATCGAGTAGCGGTGCAGATGAGCCGTCGGTTGGGCGTAGTCCTGGTTCAAATAGACCGACATCTCCGTCGGCCCGGTTTGCACCACGTTCAGGGCAGGGTAGTTGGTTCGCGAAACCCAGTTCTGCGCCCCGATTCCTGGCCGCACAAAACTGCTCAGAAAGGTCCGCTCGTACACCTTGCCGCCTCGTGTGCTCATCAAGATCGCATCGGAGGTGTCTTTGAAATACTTCGGATTCACATGAATCGCTTCCGCCTGCTCGTCGGTAAGCACTTGCCTGCCCGGCATGAACCTGGCCGCGACCGACAGATAAATGTGCGGAGCCCGGTAGTAAGGATGCGTCTGGTTCGTATACAGATGCTCAATCGGCGCGTCGCCCCCCTGGTGGCGATACTCCATCAACACCGGTTCCGACCAGTGCAGAAAGTCATCGCTCTCCGCCCGGCATATCCGCCGAATCCCTCCCTCGAATACGCGAAAGTAGAGTAGATACTTTTCTTCCACCTCAGACCAGAACGCCAGGTTCTGCGAGTCGAACATGTGCTTAAACGGCACCATCTCCTTGGTGAGGATCGGCTCCTCCGCAAGCGGGTGCCAACGAACCCCGTCGGCCGACTTCCAGATCTTCAGGCCGCTAGTCACGATTCCCCCAATCGCCTTGAAACGCTCGTCAGCAGGTACCCCAGGCTTCGTGTCGAGCAGCGGCGAGAAGTTGTGAGTCACCGGTGCCGCGGCCGCCAGTACCACATTGTTCGTCTTGTGCCCCTGCACCTCATACAGATCGAGCTCCGGCTTGGTCCACTGGATTCCGTCCGACGACTCGGCATAGCAGGTCACCTCGCCTTCGTCGCCATCCGCTCCGGCATCCGACCGCCCACGGTAATACAGTCGGTACAAGTCGCCGTCCCGGATCACCGTCGCATAACCGCAAAACAGCCCTTCCCACGGCTTGTCGAACTGCAGGGCCACCCCCTCGTCGCGGGGCCGATTCAGCACCAGCCGCACATTGTCCAGTTTGTCGATCAAGTAGTGGTCGACAAACAGTTCTCGACGAGCGCCCAGTTCCAGCGCCTCGACTTCGGCCCCTATCGAGTAATCCCCCTGGCACCAGAGAATCGTGGCAATCAACATCGCGCGGCTTATTCGGTTGAACATCTCAAAGGCTCCATAGAAGGTCAAAGTAGTAAACGATGTAGGAGAGTCGATACGAGCTAGCACCTCGCCAGTTCACCGCTGGCTCGAAACAGCCAGACGAATTCGCGCATAGCGCATCGAGGTGCCGACGCTGCCAAGCAAGTCGAGAGTATCCGAGGGCTGGCAACCTGCTCGAACCGTGGCGGTAAAGAAACTGCTCAACGGTTGTTCCAGTGCTACGGAAATCGCCTCGCCGACTTCGCCGTCGAGGCCCAAGGCGACAATTCGATTCTCCGCGAGCGCTTGTCCCTTCTCGTCCGTGCCGCCGACATAGTAGATCACGCACAGTTGGCCATTCTCGGCAACATGAAACCGCCCGCGCCCCGGCGACAAACCGCCCAGCTCGTCGCCCCCCTCGGCCAGCGTGCTCTGGCGAACGACTCGCCCGTTGCGGAGCACAGCACACTCGAGCGAATGCCGCTGCTTGGCCTCGGGAAAATACTTCTCGCGCAACCGCTCGTCGAGCGCCTTTTCAGACCACAGCACCAGCACGTCGCCGTTGGGGGCGACATAAAGATCGTTGGGCGATATCCAGCCGGCTGTCGCTTCTCGGCTCGACACTTCGACCCAATCGTGAAAAACGCCCGTCGCAATGTCGTCGCTCCAGCAGAAGAACAACCGCCGAAAGTCGTAGTCCCACTCCCGGCCGGTCAGTTCCTTCTTGTACGAGCGCCACGCCGGGTTGGGCTCGACGATGTCGCTCACGCCGCAAAAAAAGACCTGCCGATCCTTCAACGCGACTGCCGGATAACACACCCGAATAGGTTTCGGCTCGGCGTAGTCTCCGCCCCAAGGCCACTTCAGCTTGCCGTAGGCCGACCAGTTCCCTTCGCGGTCGCAATAACTCCACTCGGCGTGGGTGTAGCCGATATTCTGCAGCAACAGCAACTCGCCGTTCTCGCCGTCAGCCACAAAACTCCGGTAAGAGTGTTCCCTGAACTCCGGCTGGCCCTCCCACGTCGGCGCGAGTTCGCGCGGCGGCTCATCGAGCGCTGCCAATGAGAACTCCAGCACTCCCGGCTGTGCTGGCCCCGAGTAGGTATCAACCGCAGTCAGCGTCGGATTGACCGATAGGAATACTCGCTCCTTACCAATAGCAACCAAAGGGCTTGGCTCTCGCGTCAACCCCGGGGCTCGATGCACCTCGCTCCAGCCTGCGTCGGTGCGTCGCAAGAGCGATGCGGCGCAATTGTTCAGCGGTTTCCGTTCGGCGATCGTCGCCAGCCGGCTCGCAAACACGTCGTCTCCCACTCGCACGATGCTGGTATTGCCAAAACACCACATCGGCCCTGCGCCGTTATCGGCCGGCTGGTATGTGTAAACTTCTTCTTCTACTTCGACCTGGCATTGCAGCTCACAGGCCGGCTCTGCCGCCGCCCCGTTCCCGCCCGCAACGATCAAGAACAGACAAGCAACTCGTATTGAAAATCTCATAGGTCCACCCAACTGCCAAGCTGTACCACCAACCGCTTCCCCGGTCGTCCAACACGCTCCAACAGTATAGCAAACCCTGCACCCCCTCGCCGCACTCCGACCATCCTGGCCGGCGCCCAGTTAACCAGTCCACCGATGAAGGAAAATCAGGCTAGAGGTAGTTTCAAAAAGATGAGCCCTACGCGCTAGCGTCGGGTATATGCCGAAACTGCGCGGACAAATCGTCAGCTAGCGCCGTCGACTCAGAAGAGGTTCAGCGATATCTGAGACAGCTTCTAAGCACAGCCCCGACCAAGGGCAACCGCAAGGCGAAAGTACACGCCTCCAGAATTAGCCGTCGGCAAGTTCCCGCTCGGCGCGCTTGATATGCTCCTGGCGAGCTTTCTCGATTTCTTCGGGACTCTTTTCCGGCGGGGCCTCACTACCGCATCCCAACAGCGGTAGGCATAGAACGATTGGAGCAAAAAGCGATGCCACGATGCATCGCAGGCGGGATCCAAGGAGCAAATGGTAACGGTTTTCCATGAAAGAGTATTCCTCGGTGACCTTAGAAATCGTGGGTCATTGCCACACAAAGTGTCTGCGACCGCAACAACGCTCAATTGGTAATGGGTCCCTCTCGAGTTCCCATCGAAACCCACACGTCGGGATCAATCCCATCGTTCACCACTTGCACGCTTCCGTCGCAAAGCACCACGTTGACGATTCCCGGGTGGTAGCTCGAAGGAGGCGACACCAAGTCCCACCAGCTCCCTGGTCGCCAGCATATCGAATTCGGCGGCAACAGGTGGTTGTACCAGGTTCGCCAAATGGTTCCTTCCGACCATGGGTAACCTCGCCAACGCCACTCCCCGCTCCACGGTATGCGCGCCGTCGCCCAGTCTCGAGCCAGGAACAAGTTACGGAACTGTTCGACAGTGCCAGAGCGGGGCGGTCTGCCCGTGAACTCGAAGCAATCGGCGGTCGGACTCGCAGGCGCACGAACATCAGGACCGTAGCCGTTAGCCATCTCTGCAAACGCTGCTGTATTGCTAAGCCCGTTGGTAATCCGGCTGAGCGGCAGGGCTGGCAGGGCTGGGTATTTCGTCATTAAACCCTTCACCTCTTGATCAGGGCCAAACACCCCGTCCCATTCATCATTGATCCGTACCCAACTTCCTGAATTCGCGTGATAGTTGGTCCAGCCCAGTTGAGTACCCACTGTTTCGCGGTCATTCTGATCAGTCGGACAGAGCAGCATTTGAGGCTGCTTGCTTCCTGCTGCAAAATTCTCGGGGTCAAACGGCCCTGCTTTTGGATCAAACAAATCCAAAATCTGGCTCTGCTCGACATAAGGCAGTAACAGCGTATGCGGGGACGTATAGTTCTCTCCGACGCCGCCGATCGTACCGGTCGACCCCCCAGGAAAGACCTTCTTCGCCGACTCGTAGTTGTGCAGCGCCAGTCCCAATTGCTTCAAATTGTTCACACACTGTGTCCGCCGCGCCGCTTCGCGCGCCGCCTGAATCGCCGGCAACAACAACGCCACCAAAACCCCGATGATCGCAATCACCACCAGGAGTTCCACAAGTGTAAACGCAGGTCGCTTCACAAGGCGCAAGAGTTTGGCCACGTTCGAACCTCATAAGAAAAGCATTACAACATCGACAGAAACGCCAACATTCCTAGTGAGCCTATTTTAGGCTAATTACCGTCGCCGTCCTACCAGAAATCTCTCGGTTTGCAGCAGCTAGAATCCCAGTTCTTTACTATTGAACCCTGCGCTTCGAATGGGCCCAGGGCCCCCGCCGGAAACGCCTTCCTGCGCACCAGCAAACGTTTCTGGCGGGGGCTCTGCATTTCAAACAGACTACAGCACGCAGGGTGGCCAAAAATCGCAATCACCTGGCCTCCCAAGAAGTGCGATAATCGACTTCAAACTCTGCTGCCAAGCTGCACCAAGCTGCGCTTCAGAGAAAACAGGCAACAAACAGCATCACGGGTTTTGTCCCACAGAAAGAACGCTCAAACCCAAAACTCCCAACATTTTGTCCACCCTTAGCTCAGCAAACCCCACAAACCACAGCCCGCAACAAAATCGCAGGGGACAAAACCTCAGCAGTTTTGACCCAAAAACCGTTTTTCCAAACCAGGGACAATACCCAATAGAGGGGTGAAGAGTTTCGGGTCGCGTGTCATGAGAACAAGTCCCGCGACTCACCACTCTGACCATCTATAAACGCATAGCACAGCACATGGGTCATCATATAGAAGCAATCCTCAAGATGCCCCATATGCCCCGATGGTACCAGCAGCGGCAGCGAAGAAATCTCGCGCAGCTTGCCGCTCTTCGAGGTCGTGCAGCCTACCGTCGCGCAGCCCACGCTGTTGGCGTACTCGACCGCTCGCAACACGTTGGGGCTGTTGCCGCTACCGCTGATCGCGATCAGCACGTCGCCCTTTTGAGCCCAGTTCTTCAGTTGTTCGACAAACACCGATTCGTAATCGACGTCGTTGGCGTAGGCCGTGATCGTTGCAATGCTGTCGGCCAGCCCAATCATCCGAAACCGCTTTTCCTTGCCGTAAGAAGCCCCCTTGTTGATATCGACTACCATCTCCGAGGCAATACTCGCGCTGCCGCCATTGCCGCAGGTGAAGAGCGTACGGCCGTTGTCGCGCGCTTCGCGCATGCACTGGATCACTCGCTCCAACGGTTCGGGATCGATGTTCTGGATCACCGTGGCCAATTCAGAAAGATAATTCTTTGCAAAGTCGCTCATCAATTTGTTTCCTTGGTGTCTTGTTGTTGGTTCCACATTGCCAGCCGGTCGGGCAATTGTTCTGGTTTGGCGACCCCCGTCGTAGCAAGCTGCTGGATCGTAATCGACGCGACCAGGTTGGCCACGACGCCTGCTTCGGGCAAAGTCGCCCCAGCGCACAGAGCCGCCACGGTTCCCGCGCTCGCACTATCGCCGGCGCCGGTAGCGTCGATCTCGCCCTCCACCCGCACGCCCGGCACGGCTGTCCATTCGGGATCAGTGACAAACATTCCCCGCTCGCCGCGCGTGACGAAGATTGGCGCCGCAACTTCGGCTCGCAGCTGCTCGACCGCCGATCGCAACGTTGCGAGATCGACTTCCTCGCCCGGCAGCCAAAGCTCGCGCCCCAGCGCTTCGAACTCGTTCGGCTTGATGATCACATGGCGATACTCCCGGATGCGACGGCGACTGTCGGCCCAAAACACCACCTCGCTTTTCAGCTTCGCTGCCCGTTCGCAAATTGCAGTGCGCACCGTATCGGTAATACTGCCGCGGTTACGCTCCTCGACCTGGTCCATAATCATCAGTGCATCGACATGCGGCAGAATCGCATCGACCGACTGCATCACCTGTTCGGCATAGGCAGCAGGAGTCTCGCTACGGTTCTTGGTATCGTAACGGTCGTGCTCGCCGGCGAGCGAAGCATCGCGCAGATTGCGCGGTTTGAGATATGTGGGAGTCATCCGGTCGGCGACCGTATGCAGATGCTCGGTGCTGCAGCCGAATTCGTTGAGCCGGTTGCAAAGGTCAAACCCCTCGCCGTCGGCGCCGATAATGCCAATGGCGAAAAGCTCTTTGACACCCAGCGAGGCCAGATTGGCCGTCACCACGCCAGCGCAACCGGGGGAAGTACGAATACGACACACCTGATGGGCGGCACGCCCTGTTTCGACGCTACGCTCTTCGATCTCCGGATCGCAGTCGAGATACTTGTCGAGAAAGAAGTCGCCCACCACGGCGATGCGAGCCTTGGCAAACCGCCCGATCAGTTCGTTCAGGCGTCCGGTCGAGAGTTGGGCCGAGTTCACTTCATTGTCTCCAACTGACGAGTGAGGGTCAGCAGAAAGTCGCGATTATCGGCTTGCAGATAGTTGAGCGTGCCTCCCATGCGACTGAAGGTTTTGTTGTAACGCAGATAGTAGGCAGGGTTGTCCTCGGGCGGCTCGCCCTGAGACCAGTCCCAATCGCTTTTTGCCAGGTCGACGACCTGAATGTAATGCCCATCGATATGCTCGCCACGTTGAATGGCTAGGTTCTGAGACATCGAGAGCGACTTCTCGAAAATCATCGGGCTCATCACGGCCGAGCCAATGGAAATATAAACCCCGCCGTCAATGCGGCTGACACTCTCGGCAAAAGTCAGGAAGTCGCGTTCGGCGCAACGGCCCAACCCGGCGCCCTGATTCATTGGATGATTGTAGATGATGTCGTGACCAATCATCGGATGACCTGTGAACGGCACGCCGAGACGGTAGGCGCTTGCTTGTGCCGAGTACCTGCGCCACTCGTGGGGAATTTCCAACCGCCCGGGTTTGAGTTGGAACTCTCGGACAACCGACAGCAGATCGGCCGCCGCGGCAGCCTGCGGGGCATCGTCTTTCACTCGCCGGGCAACGACCTCTTCGAGTTCCTCTTCCTCTGGAATCTTCAAGGCTTGAGTGTGAATCATCCCGCCAACCGATTCGCCATAGCCTTTCCCTTCGTAAGCACCTACGTTCAGGGCGAGATTGATATAGAAGCCAGTCTCTTCCCAATTGCCAAATTGGCCCTGATCGACCATGCGTTGCACATCCTCGCAGCTCTTGCCTTGATAGCTGAACTCCCAATCGTGGATGATCCCCGCGCCGTTGGTGGCGAGGTGGGTAAACCAATCGTCTTCGATCAACTTGATAAACACTGGCCCCAGGCCATTCTTGATGGCGTGAGCGCCGAAGGTGCACATCACCGGGCGGTCGCTGTCGCGCGCCTGGACGATACGTTCGACAAGTTTGACAATCGCGGCTTGTGAGGCGCTTGGCAAGGGAGCCGGTTCTCGGTCGGGCAGCACCACTTTCTTCTGGATTTCAAACTTATTCTCCCGCGCAGCAAGTGGCTGCATCTTGACAGCAGAGCGGTCGAATTGAGGGTACGGCATGACAGGACCCGAATGAAAGTGACTTTCTGGAAGACTTCGGCATCTCTTCGCACATTAAGTTACCCTTGAGCCATTCCAGGTACAATGGCCGCAAGGACAAGGAACCGCGGCCAGGCGATTGTACGCAGAACTTGTGATCCGAGTTCGGGATGCCATAATGGTCTGCGATGTATTTTCCAATGTCATCTGCACCATTTTCAGGAAGTACGACATCATGCAGCGTCCAACTCGGCAAACCTGTGGCAGATTCTTGATTTGCATTCCGACGGCTCTGGCTGCATTGCTGATTGCCAGCTTCTCAGTCGCATTCGCCGCAGCCGAACGGCCGACGGCGGGTACCTCTGTTTTTGCCCCGGCTGAGGGACCAGGCAACGGACGTCGCGTCGTGCTTCTGGCCGGCGATGAAGAGTACCGTTCAGAGGAAGCGCTGGTGCAACTTGCAAAGATACTGGCCGTACGGCAGGGCTTTCATTGCACAGTGCTGTTTGCAATCGATGAGGCGACCGGGGAGATCGATCCCAACGCGAGCCACAGCCTTGCCGGCGCCGAGGCGCTCGACTCGGCGGATGCGATAGTCATGGGACTTCGGTTTCGCGAATATCCTGATGAAACGATGAAGCACTTTGTCGACGCCTATCTGGCAGGCAAGCCGATTGTTGCGCTGCGGACGAGTACTCATGCATTTAAGTACAGCGACGATTCAACGTCGATCTATCGCGATTACTCGTTTAATAGCAAACAGTGGCCAGGGGGATTCGGTCGGCAAGTGTTGGGAGAAACTTGGGTAAGTCATCTGGGCAAGAATCACGCCGAAGCGACGCGGGGGCTGCCAGAGCCCTCGGCCCAGGGCCACCCGGTATTGCACGGGGTAGGCGAGATATTTGCCGATACGGGCGCTTACGTGGCGGCGCCACCTGAAGATTGCACGGTGCTCATTCGCGGTCAGGTGCTTGCTGGCACGACTGCTACTTCACCTCCGCTCGAAGGAGAGAAGAACAACCCTCTTCAACCCGTCGCCTGGACGCGCATCCATCGCAATGCAGCAGGCAAGACCAATCGACTGCTATGCACGACGATGGGGGCTGCTACCGACTTGCTGGACGAGAACCTGCGTCGGCTGCTGGTCAATGGCTTGTATTGGGCGTTGGATGATGAAGTGCCTGCGGCGGCCGACGTGGCGCTGGTTGGCGATTATCAGCCAACGGACTACAGCTTCGATGGTTTTCGTCGGGGGGTGCGTCCTGCCGATTTGCAGCTGGAGCCAGCAGACGCATCGTTGCCGCTGGATTTGAAGGCAGGCGAGCGGATTGCTTTGGTCGGCGGCGTACTGCCGCCTCGGATGGCCCTCTATGGTCATTTTGAAACGATGCTACATGTGCGGTTTCCAGAAAAGGAATTGCGCGTGCGCAACTTCGGTTGGCCTACCGATGAGGCCGGCGACCAGCAGCGTCCGAACGACTACACAGCGCTCGATGATCCGCTGAAGGTATTTGGCCCCACGCTGCTGGTTTGCTTCTTCGGCGGTAACGAGTCGTTTGCCGGACCAGCAGGAATCGGAGCATTCAAGCAAGGACTGGCCGCATTTGTTCAGTCGAAAGGCGATTATTTGGAGCAGAACGGCGCCAAGCCCCGCTTTGTGTTCGTTTCGCCGACGGCTTTCGAAGATCCAGCGTCGGTTTCGCTTCCCGACGGCGTTGCTGAGAATGCAAACCTGCAACTCTATCGGGACGCGATGCGCGCGGTGGCCGAGCAATTAGAGGTGCCGTTTGTCGACTTGTATGAACCAACAGCCGAGCTATTTGCGGCGACTGGCGGCGCGCAATATACGATCAACGGGCTGCACGTGAACGAGGCAGGCGCGAAAGAAGTGGCTCAGCGGCTGGACCGTTCGTTGTTTGTGGAAAAGCCGACACGACAGCTGGAAGATGCAGAGTACGAACGATTGCGAGCCGCGGTGCTCGACAAGATGTGGCACCATCAAAATGACTATCGCATGCTCAATGGTTGGTACGTGTATGGGGGGCGCAATACGCCGTTCGGGGTCGTCAATTTTCCAGAGGAGTTTGTCAAGCTTCGCAAGATGGTAGCAGCCCGCGATCGTTACCTGTGGGACATCGCTCAAGGAAAGACCGTGTCGTACCTGGTGGA
This sequence comes from Planctomycetales bacterium, assembly GCA_020427155.1. GTDB lineage: Bacteria > Planctomycetota > Planctomycetia > Pirellulales > Lacipirellulaceae > Bythopirellula. The sequence goes on from JAGQOW010000005.1 coordinate 51,018, forward strand.
CGATGGTCCGACGGGCGAGTTGATGGAAGTGCCAACGACTTTTGGCACCAAAGAGTACTCCGAACCAGACGAGTTGCGCGTGCTGAGCCCGGCAGAGGCAGAGGAGGCGATGGAGGTCGCTCCTGGCTACCGCCTGCAGACTTTTGCTTCGGAAGAGATGTTTCCCGAATTGGCGAATCCTGTGCAGTTGAATTTCGACAATCGAGGTCGATTGTGGGCGTCTTGTATGCCGACTTATCCCCAGTGGCGGCCCGGCGATCCCAAGCCGAACGATCGCCTATTGATCTTTGAAGATACTGACCGCGATGGCGTTGCGGACGAAGTAAAGGTGTTTGTCGACGATCTGCATTGCCCGACGGGTTTCGAGTTCTACAACGGCGGCGTACTGGTAGTGAGCCAGCCGCAGATATTATTTTTGAAGGATACCGACGGCGACGATCGGGCCGATGTTCGCGAAGTATTGTTTGATGGCTTCGCCTCGGACGATACGCACCACGCGATCTGTTCGTTCGAATGGACCCCCGGCGGACAGCTGATCATGCTCGAGGGCATCTCGATGCTGACTTCGGTGGAGACTCCCTGGGGGCCGTTTCGCAATCGGAATAAATCGGTCGCCTATCGACTTGATCCGCGCACCTGGCGAATCGATCGCCACATGATGCCCTGCTATGCCAATCCGTGGTGTTATACCCAGAATAATTGGGGGCAAGAATTTGTCGGCGACGGCACGGGAGCCGATCAGTATTGGGCCACGCCGCTGACCGGCAAAGTTTACCCAGGGCGCGGAGGCACGAAGCAGTTTATCAGCTACGAGGGCGATCGGATGCGGCCTGCGGGCGGTAACGAGTTTGTTTCGAGCCGGCAGTTTCCTGAAGATGCCCAAGGAAACTTTCTTTATTCCTGCGTGATCAATACGAACGCGATTCTGCAGTTTACGGTGAAAGAAGCGGAGTCGGGATACGCGGGAGTACGGATCGCGGATTTCGTCAAGTCCTCGGACGATAACTTTCGACCGATGGATCCTCGCTTCGGTCCAGACGGCACCTTGTATTTTGCCGATTGGCATAACCCGCTGATCGGCCATATGCAGTATTCGCAACGCGATCCGAACCGAGACCACCGGCATGGTCGGATCTATCGACTGTCGGCCGAGGGAAGGCCTGCAGTCGAGCCGGTCACCCAAGCGGGCAAGTCGATCGAGGAATTGCTTGAGCAACTGAGAGAAGTTGAATTGCGAACTCGCTATGCGGCTCGTCGTGAGTTGCGAGATCGCGACACGTCGGAAGTGCTGGAAACGATCGGACGTTGGACGGCGCAGATCGATAAGTCGGATCCACTGCAGGATCGTGTATTGACCGAAGCCTTGTGGGTCGAGCAGGGGCACCATGCGGTCGACGTGCAGCTGCTGCAGCGGGTGATGCAGGCAGAGACGGCCGATGCCCGGGCGGCAGCAGCTCATGTGATTAGTGGGGAATTCTTGACGCATCCTGAAACGCTTAATTGGCTCGAAGAGTTGATCCATGATCCCCATCCGCGCGTGCGATTGGAGGCCTTGAGGGCGTTGAGTTTCGTCGGTACGGCTGAAGCAGTGGAATTGGCGCTGGAAGTTGTCGATCATGAGATGGATTACTATCTCAACTACACGCTGGAAAGTACCCTGGGCGCCCTGAAGCCCGTCATCGATGCCGAGCTTGCGAAAGGGCGCTCCTTGGGGAGTGATAGGCCCAAGGCGCAAGAGTTTCTGGGCAAACTGCTGCATGGCTCGGTCTATGGCGCCAAGGCCCACGCGCTGATTGCCAAATTGTCCGACCAAGCGGCCAGCGATTCGGCTGACAAGCAGCGTCTGTACGCCGAGCTGGCTGCGCTGAGGGGCGATGCCAAGTTGGGTGAGGCCGTGTTTCAGCGCACTTGCGTTGCCTGTCACAAAATTGGAGAAACGGGAGCCAAGTTTGGCCCCAATCACTCGGACGTCGGTCTGCGGCTAAGTCGCGAAGAGATCGTGCTGTCGATCATCGAGCCTAACGCCAAGCTCGATCCCAAGTATCAGACGATCGTAGTAACCACAAACGACGGAAGGGCGTTCAGCGGGCTGGTTGCGGAAGAGAGCGACGATACGCTGACCATGCTGATTGGGGCCGGCAAGCTGCAGGAGATCGCGAAAGACTCGATCGATGAACGCGACAACGTCAGCGTATCGAGTATGCCGGAGCGGCTGCAGGAATCGATGGCGCCGAAAGAATTTATCGATCTGCTCGAATACATGGCCCAGCAGAAGACGAAACCGGAACAACCATAGCCGACAGGCTGTGAGAACAGCCTGTATGTCGGGCGGATGGCCACAATAAACACGAAGAGACACGAAAAGGCGAAAGGGAAAGTGATACCGTTTTTGTGTTCTTGGCGGCTATTCTTTTGCTGCTCTAACTTGGTATTTCGTAGCCCTTGCGCTGCTCGCGGGTTTGCCAGGCGTTGGCCTCTTCGTCGCCGACGATTTGTTGGGCGACGGGATCCCATTTCAGACTGCGGCCCAGACGCATTGCGATGTTGCAAAGGTGGCAAGTCGAAAGTGCACGGTGGTGTGTGAAGATATCGGAGATCGGTTGCTTGCGAGTCTTCACGCAATCAAAGAAATTCGCCATGTGGCTGGGAGCCACTTTGCCGCCATAGACCTTGTCGAGTGCATCTTCGGGCAGTGGATGGTCCTTCAGGTCTTCGTAGGGCTTTCCACTGAGACTGCTACGACTAACAAAAATGCGTCCCTCGGTTCCTTCGAGCATGATGCCGTTGCCAAACTGCGCATCATCGTCGTCGACCGAGTCGCGGATCGACATTTCGACCCCGTTGGGGAAGGTGCAATGCAGGTCGAAACTGGTGGCCGTATTGTAGCGGTCATCCTGCGTCGGCATGCCGTTCTTGAATTCGACGGGATGATTGACAGAGACCAGTTCGACCTCGGTCGGGCCCGAGTCAGCCATGCCGATGGCCCATTGAGCGATGTCGACGTGGTGCGCACCCCAGTCGGTGAGCTTGCCGCCGGAGTATTCATACCACCAGCGGAATTCATAATGGCCGCGGGTCTCGATACCGTGAGCATTCTTCTCTTCATCTCGGAATCGATAGTCGACCAACGGGGCCTGCCCGAGCCAGAATTCCCAATTGAGGTGCTTGGGAGGTTCGACCACCGGAATGGAACCCGAAGAGGGTGCTCCACCGATGGCCACGCGGGCGCGCTTGAGTTCGCCGAGTCGTCCTTCCTGAACCAAAGCCAAGGCTTGCAAGAAACGACGTCCCATCTCCGTACGTTGCTGGGTGCCTACCTGGAAGACGCGACCGGTCTCTTCGACCACTTTGCAAAGGCGCTTGCCTTCGTCGATGGTGAGAGTCACAGGCTTTTCGCAGTAGACGTCTTTGCCGCTGCGCAGAGCCTCGATCGCGATCTTGGTATGCCAATGATCGGGGGTGGCAATCGAGACGGCATCGATATCGTCGCGATCGAGCAAGTAGCGATAATCCTCGTAGACGTCGGGATAGCGGCCCGTGTCTTCCCCGCACTTGGCCCGGCCTCGGTCTGCATAGTGCGCATCGACGTCGGCCAAGGCTACGATGTTGGCAAAAGGATAGATTTCTTCACGCAGCCCGCCAAGCCAGCGGCTTCCAACCCCGATGCAACCTACGCAGGGGCGGTCGTTGGCAGCATGATGTTCTCCGTAAGCGAGCTTCGTCGAAAACCAGTAGGGAGTCAAACTACAGGCAGCGGCCAATCCTGTTGATGACTGGAGAAATTGACGTCGTGAGCGATAGGTAGATTGGTCTTTCATGAGGGTATCTTTGGCTGAGGAAGAGCGCGAAACAGACTGACAAGTAGGATTGACCACGGCTCGGATTCCTTCACGGCAACGTCGTCAACAGGCGGTATTCTAGTGGCTTGAAGCCGAAATCACTAGCGTGCTTTTTTGGCCTTCCGTTGTGCTTCTGGCCAATATGCCCGTCGCATTGCGGATGAGCGGTTGCCTTGCGGCAGACAAGTTGTGAAATAGTTTTCTTCCGAGAGCCGTTGTGATACACTGCCGGTCCCTCTCTCTTACGCCTTCCGCATTCTCGCTAAGGAGCTGCGATCATGTCCGAGCCTTTGGATCGAAGACGATTTCTGGAAAAGAGCGCGGCTGTTGGTTCTGCCTTCAGTTTGTTGACCTCGACGAGCCGCTCTGCCGAGCGAGTCAGCGCGAATGATACTCTTGTCGTGGCCGTAGTTGGTGTGAATGGTCGAGGCCGGGCACATGCAGAAGGGTTTGCCCAGCAGCCGGGCGTCGAGGTTGCCTATATTTGCGACGTAGACGAGCGCATTATTCCGCGTGCCATCGAGCAGACGGCGAAGTACCAGGAACGCAAGCCCCAGGGCGTGCGTGATTTTCGCGAACTACTGGACGACAAATCGGTAGATATCATTTCGATCGCGACGCCGAACCATTGGCACGCACCGGCGGCCATCATGGCATGTGCCGCTGGCAAGCACGTCTACGTTGAGAAGCCCTGCAGCTATACTGCCGAGGAGGGCGAGCTGACGATTCAAGCAGCCAGGAAGTACGACCGGGTAGTGCAAATGGGCAACCAGCGTCGGAGCAGAGCTCCGATGATTGAAGCGATCGGAAAGATTCGCGACGGCGTGCTCGGCAACGTCTTAGTTTCGCGGACCTGGTACAACAGCCGGCGTGGGTCGATAGGCGTCGGCAAAGAAGTAGCAGTTCCCCCGGGGTTGGATTTTGATCTATGGCAAGGACCTGCACCTGCTCGGCCCTATAAAGATAATTTGGTGCATTACAACTGGCACTGGCATTGGCACTGGGGCAACGGCGAGTTGGGCAACAACGGCGTCCATGCGATCGATGTCGCCCGGTGGGGCATGGGGGTCGACTACCCGTCGTATGTGACTTCGACAGGTGGTCGGATTCGCTTTGACGATGATCAGGAAACTCCGGACACCCATTTTGTCGCGTTTCACTTCGGCGAGAAGATGATTACGTGGGAGGGCCTCAGTTGGTCGCCTTTTGGTCCCGAGGGGAGTCAGTTTGGGATCTCTTTTCACGGCGATGAAGGAAGTATGGTGCTCGATGATACTGGCTACCGAATCCTGGACATGCACAATAAGGTGGTTGAAAACGTTGCAGGTACGGGAAGCGATGCGGAGCATTATGCCGATTTCCTGGAGGCGATTCGCACCGGGCGGCGTCCCTCGTCGGATATCGAAGAGGGACATCAGAGCACATTGTTATGTCATTTAGGAAACATCTCGCAGCGGACGGGACGACCGCTGCAGACGGATCCCGAGAATGGTCACATTCTCGAAGATGCCGAGGCCCAGAAACTGTGGGCTCGCGAAGAGTATCGGGAGGGATTCGATCCGAAGGCGTTTGTTTGAGAAGTGGATCAGCAGGTGAGTTGCTGATAGCTAGTTGATTGCTGCGTATTTTCCATCATTGTTTGAGAGACTTTGGAATATGAATACTCCCGTCGTGTTTCAGCTTGCCGCTGCCGTGTTGTTTGTTCTGGTGGCAGCTGGCTCTCCAGGTTTGTCTGCAGCGGATGCGAAGGAATTTCGAATCGGCATTATCGGGCTTGATACCTCTCATGTGCCTTCATTTACGAAAGGCATCAATGGAGAGGGAGACAAGCCAGGCATTGAGGGATTTCGAGTGGTGGCGGCCTACCCCAAGGGAAGTCCCGACATCGAGTCGAGCGTCAGCCGAGTCCCAGAGTACACCAAGCAAATGCGCGAGATGGGGATCGAGATTGTCGATTCGATTGACGAGCTATTGACGAAGGTGGACGGAATCTTGCTCGAAACGAATGATGGTCGGCCACATCTCGAACAGGTCAGGCCGGTGATTGCCGCCGGCAAGCCGGTGTTCATCGATAAACCAATTGCAGGCTCGCTGACCGATGCGGTGGCGATCTTTGCGATTGCCCGTAAAGCGGGCGTGCCGGTGTTTTCTTCCAGTAGCTTACGTTTTGGAAGTAATTCGCAGGAGGTCCGCGGCGGTTCGATCGGAGAAGTTACCTACTGCGAGACTTCGAGTCCTTGTCATCTTGAAGAAACTCACCCCGACCTGTTTTGGTACGGCATCCATGGCTGCGAGTCGTTGTTTACGGTCATGGGCACCGGATGCGAGAGCGTCGTGCGGCGCAGCGAAGACGGCATGGTGGTCGTCGAAGGGACTTGGGCAGATGGCCGGACGGGGGTTTTTCGCGAGGGAAAAGGCTACAGCGGTTCGGCCAAAGGCTCGAAGGGAGAGGCCGAAGTAGGGGCTTACGACGGCTATCTTCCGTTGGTAGTGCAAATTACCGAGTTCTTTCGCACCGGCAAGCCGCCGGTGAGCGAAGTCGAGACGCTGGAGATCTACAGCTTTATGGAAGCTGCCGACGAGAGCAAGCGACAAGGCGGAAAAGCGGTGAAGCTGGCAGACGTGTTGGCGAAGGCCAAGGAGGAAGCAGCGGGCCTGGTGGAATAAGGGTGTGACGACCAACGGAACAGCATAATACGCTAAGCGGTTGGCCAGCCGAACTTTCCGGAAAATGGTGCTTGGGAGCAGCCGGAACAAGAGCGGAAGACGCCGTGGATTAGCTACTCTGAGGGGCAGAACGCGCAAGAATACAGCCGAATTTCGGAAAGCCACAAACTGCCTCGGACGATGAAGCCGCCTGCAGGTTTAGCCTGGCTGAATCTTGCCGAGGTGAGCTGACCGGCGCAGTTGCGCAAGCTCCCGTACCGACGGTGGTTGTGACAACCTCAGCGAGATAGCGAGTTGCCAGATTGAGGCGTTAGGCACCACCGCGGGAGGTTAGCAGCGAGAATCGTGTGCAGTTTTGCTACAATATGAGCAGTACTTATCCACATGTTTTGTAGATAAGCAGGCCGCATCCGGTCTTATCTACATTTTTTGTGTCGAATAACAAGTTAGGCGAGTATCGTCATGTTCCGGTGGTTCAAGAAACGATTGACTTCGGCATCCGATGAGCCGCAGGTCCCGGTGTTCCTCAACCCGTTGGTCATGCTTTTGGCTGGTGCCGAGAAGCAGAAGGGCTCTCCACTGACGCGAGAAGAAGTGCACGCCGTCCGCGACGGCGCACAGTGCATGATGATGCCGGTTTCGCAAGCGGAGAAGTTCTACGCTTCTTTGGACGCGCAGATGCCTATACCGCGTCTGGATCCGGAAAAAATATGGGAGGAGTGGCAGACCGTCCGTGAGGAACTCGCCTAACCAGCGGCTGCAGTTGACCGGCGACGCCCGCGATATGATGTTCTTGCCGGTTGGACGCCCCCTCCTGCGGGCGGCCGGCAACTGAGCCTTTTACGTTAGGTCTTCGGCGACATTCCAATGGAATCAGCAAAACTGGATGAAGACAAATTCCTCGCTTTGCCTTTCGGCAAGGTGATAGAGGTGTACGTCGCAAGTCCTGAAAAAGAGTTGATTGATTCCGCGATGATCAGTGTTAGCGTCGCATTGGGTAACCATCCGCAAATGCTGAGCAACGACAAGGATTACTTCAACTTTGTCGCTTCGTTTGTTACGGAAATCATCGCCGCCTACGTCGAACGGGCTGCAGCCGTTCAGCTAGGATTGCTAAGTCTTGGCGGTGCCAATTCAACTCGAAATACGCTGTCGGGCTTTGTCCCGGAGCTAGAAAAAGTCAAAAACGTGGTGATAGTGAACGAAGAAGCCGCGGAAGAGATTTTAGGCGATCCAAACAGAACTATGAACTTCTGTCTCGCGGTCACCTCGATGACTGCGTTGCTTTGCCAAAAAAACCGCGAGGTCGCGCAACTATTCGGTTTAAAGAAGTCGTTGTTCGGCGGATTGAAATTCAAAGGATGAAGACCTAACAAATCGGTGAACCGGAGTTGGCTCGCCTTTCGGTTTTTCAACGTCGTTTCCTTCGTCTACAATTCTCGGCATGCCAACGTCAACTGCGTTGGTCCGCCAACCCGGTTACCTTTGGCGTTCTGTGCCTCAACAGATGCCAACGAATCCATTGACTGTAATTGTCCGGAAAGCGTTCAACGACGCATGCCGTGACTTTTCGTTTGCAGTCGCGGAACGTGGATTCACGCGAACTAAGACTCGCTTGTGGGTGCGGCTCAACGAACAAACGATAGATGTGATTTCGCTGTTCCGAGAAGGTAGCTCATACGGGGCACCGATTGGGGGAACTTTAGACATCCGGCTCAATTCTTCGGCGCGACTACTGAACGACACCACCGAATACCTTGCACTCAACGGACCGCAATCGGACGTTGCCCGCACTCGCAATGGGAAATATCATTTGCGATTCAATGCCAAGTCTCGGCACATGTATGACCGGTGCGTGACTGATTTAATCCGCTTTGTAGATACCGAATGTGAGCCATGGTTTGCGGAACTCAAACGCAACAGCGTGGGTTCGACGAACGATACCGTAATGGTTCCCTCAGCAGAGTCGCGGAAACTACTGGGGCTTGACCGTATACTTGATCACTGAAGCACGGCACAGAACAATGCGATGCACACGGAGCCGCCGATCGCGCGGTTTGCCAATGGAGAGGGTTTCTCCGGCGGCCCGGTGATCGCAACCGTTATGCACCCAAGAGCTGAGCGGAATGTCGCTATCGTCAATCCAGAGTTCGATCGCAAGTACACAACATGAGATTCAGCGTCTTCAGAAACGCCACTCCGACAAGAGCCGTGATGTTGCGTCTAAGTCGAAGCGGATTGCCGACTTGAGTTCCGGTACGTAGGGTGTGCCAAAGCGAAGCGGCGGCACACCAATTCGGTTTTACATTCTCCCTGTGAAAGTGCATGATTGCTAGGTACATGAGCAAAGGCTACTCTGCAGCTATGCCAAATTATCGCAGGAATCGCACTGCTGGAGGAACGTATTTCTTCACCGTGGTAACGCACGGTCGCCGCCGCTTCCTCACGGAGAAGTTGGCGCGTAAGATCCTTCGTGATGCATTTCGAGAAATCCGTCGACGACGCCCGTTTTCCATCGACGCCATCGTCTTGTTGCCCGATCATCTCCATTGCATCTGGACCCTCCCAGAGGGCGACGCAGAGTATTCAGTGCGTTGGAATCAGCTCAAAGGACAGTTCACCCGAGCTTGGTTGGCTGCTGGCGGCCAGGAGGCAACCACTAGCAGTAGCCGTGCGAGTCGTCGGGAGAGAGGCGTGTGGCAACGGAGAATGTTCGAGCACACTTGCCGCGATGAGACGGATCTGAAGCGATGTGTGGATTATCTGCATGCCAATCCCCTCAAGCATGGGTTGGTAGAGCGTGTGCAGGATTGGCCCTGGTCAACATTCTTTCGATTTGTAAAGCAAGGAGAGTATAGTCTTGACTGGGGCAATTCTAGTATTTGGTACGGCGATGAGTGGAGGGACTTCGAATGATCGAAGGGAATTCGTCAACCGAATCGGTGTGCCGCCGCTTCGCTTTGGCACACCCTACGCACTGCCCCGAGAGTCCGCTGGACTCTCTCAGGCTTTCCCTGTCAATTAGTAGTATGGACTCGTCACCTACAACCTATCGTCTTTCGAGAAGTTACTACCGCCTAGGCTTAGTCTCGCTCATTTTGTACTCTGCGGCGTTCGTATTCAGTGCTGTCGCAATGTGGTATGAAGCCAAGCCTGACATGAAAGCTTTTGCGGTAGTTTTCCCTAGCTCACTATGGCTTTGTTTCATAGCAATGTCAGTATGGCAGATATTGTTGTATCGCAGTTTGCGAATCATCATCGAAGGTGACATCCTGAAGATTCGGGGAATCAGGCGGTCGTTCTCAGTGAGATTTAATGAGATTGCTCAAGCTACGTGGAACAAACGACGGTCTCTGCAAATCAACGCTGGAAATAGACGTAGAAAACTTGATTTTGGAGCATTGCCACGCCCACACTCAGGAGAGCTAATCCAGACACTTCATGCTCGAATCAGCGATGAAGTGCAGCTTGGATGGAATGAAGAGTGGGATAGCTATGCGAAGAAGCAGTCTCAGCCAGAAAGTGGACAGAAGCGCAAGCAAACCCGTCGCAGATTGTATCGCTTAACGGTTGCCAGTGGATTCATCGCTGGCCTCGTTGTTGGTGTTTATGTTCAAATGAGTGCCTTGGATGCCTTGCCACTAACAGGCTATCCGATATTGGATTGGGCATTTTATGGAGTTTCCTCCGGTATTGGCTTGACGGCGATGCTCGCTGGACTCACGTGGACTACGGACCCTGAACACCAAGACTCTATCGCGAACATGGAGTAGCACAATACTGTCGGCGAAAATACCATTGGGAATTGGCCCACGGCTCAAAATGGCGGTTGGCTACGACGCCTCGGCGTGAAACGCGAATGGCACTTAGATTTCGCTAACGCCTTTTGTATCAAACATTAAGCATTGCTGTCGCATCACTGCATTAGGCAACCTGTTTTTCGCAATTGAAGTCGAGCGTCACCAAATGTACAGACATTGAAATGTACGTGAGATTCTGGGCGAGACAGAAGCCCGTGATGGCAACGCTACGACAGCAATGCTTAACACTTGGTGTTGAAGTACTTACTGAAATCTAAGTGCCATTCGCGTGAAACGCCTAGGCACGTTGGGAGCACGCTCAAATGGTCCATTCGCCGTCTATCAACTCGCCAGCACTCGATTCCGAGCGGCAAATCTGCCAATTCTGACGCTTAACGGTTAAGCCTGTTCCGTTGGTCGTCACACCCCGATTAAGGCACTCTAGCCAGGATCGCCTTTGCTACACCTGGGCCGGAAGCTCCCAGCCAGCTCGGTATTCCCGATGGAGCAGTTGGTTGGCTTCTTCGTGGTCGAAGGTGAGATTGGCGCTGTCCCAGGTGAGGGGTTGGTCTTTGAAGCGAGTAGCAACGGTGCCGGTGAGAACGGCTTCAGTTACGGCACAGCCGTAGGAGAACGGGGTGGTGACCTGGCCTTCGCCGAGGCAGACGTTGGCCCATTCGTGATAGTGGTTTTTATCGACCAGTTCGTTGATAGTCACCTCCATCGGCTCGCCTGAGCTGAAGAAGAGAGGCAGATCGATATGCGGCAGCACCATCACTCCTTTTTCGCCAACGTAGAATGCGCCTCCGCCGGGCAGTTGGACGTCGGGTGGTAATTGGGCGCGGCTGGCATCGGGCAGACTGCCTGCGGAGCCGTCGGTCCAGCGGCAGGTGATCTCGCCATCGGTGTAAGGTGTGCCGGCGAAATGATAAAGCACGTCGGAATCGGGGGAGTAGGTTTCGGGATGGCAGGCGGGGCCCCGCGAGATGACTTTTGTGGGAGGCGCCAATTCCAAAGCGGAGAACATGGGGTCGAAGATGTGGCATCCCATATCGCCGAGCGTGCCGGTCCCGAAATCGGTCCAGCGGCGCCATTCGTGGGGGTGGTAACTTTTGTCGGCAAAGGGACGTTCGGGCGCGACGCCAAGCCAGAGATTCCAGTCGAAATGTTCTGGTACGGGATCGACTCGATTGGGCCGGCCTTCGGGCGGGCCATGCCAGGTCTTGCTCACCCAGGTGTGCACTTCTCGAACCTTGCCGATTGTACCAGCCTGGAGCATTTCGACCGCAGTGCGGTAGGCGCCGCGGCTGTGGCCTTGAGTGCCCATCTGGGTGACTAGATGGTTTTTCTTTGCAGCCATTTCGCCCATGGCACGGCACTCGCCGAGATTGTGGGCAAGCGGTTTCTGGCAATAGACGTGTTTGTCGAGTTGCATGGCAGCGAGTGCGATCGGGGCGTGCATGTGGTCGGGGGTCGAGATGACCACGGCATCGATGTCGGCGGCAAGCTCGTCGAACATGCGACGATAGTCGCGATAGGTTTTTGCGTCGGGATAGACTGCGGCAGCCTCGCCGAGAAACCTGGCGTCGACGTCGCAAAGTGCGACCGGTCGGACGCGCGGCGAGCCGGTAATATTCGTCAGGTCGTGTCGTCCGATCATGCCGCCGACTCCGATCGAGGCAACTTGCAAGAGTTCGTTGCTGCCCAAAGCGCGAGCGAAGGAGGGGGCAAACAACGGCGCTGCAGCGAGTGCCCCTGTGGCTGATCGCAAGAAATCGCGACGAGTAAAAGTGAGTGAACGCATGAGAAGTATCTTCGGGTAGCCAGGCAGATAACAGCTTTTACGACGCCCTGATTTTAGCAGAGCCGATTGAGGCAAGCAAAGCATTGCCGAGCTGGGCAAGCGACGCCTACAACAACAGCTTGGAGAGGAAGAGATCTGCCCCAGAATCAACGCCATGGCACGATTCCAGGTAGCCTGCGGCTGCATAGATTTGCCGGGCTCGGGCGTTGTTTTCTTTGACTTCCAGGGTGACTTTGCAGCAATTGAGCTGGCGTGCCTTAACTTCGATTGAATCGAGCAACAATTTGCCGACGCCCATGCCACGATGCTCGGGATGGACGGCAATGTCATGAATGTTGACCAGTGGGCGGGCAGCAAAAGTCGAGAACCCCAGGAAGCAGACAGCAATGCCAATAGGGAGGTCCTGATCGAAAGCCAGGAGAATGATCGTGGTCGGATGTTGCTGCAAACCGGGAATCAGATCGCGACGAACTTGAGCAGACAGGGGTTTGCCGAGGATCATCGGTATTTGGGCATAGGCATCGAGCAGGTCAACGACCGCCTGCTGGTGTTGCTCGTTGTTCAGATTGGCTTCGCGAATTTGGATTTCCACGATCAGGTTCGCAAGCGAAGACTATGGGGCGTAGGTTGCGAAACAACGGGGAGTTTCCCAGAGCCGGACTTCAACAATAGGGACGCCCTGCGACTTGGTTTGTTCGAAAATCAACTTTGCAATGTTCTCAGCCGTTGGGTTTTCGTCGATCAAGAAGAGCGGTTCCCCGAGGTCTTCCAGGATAGGTACGACTGGGTCGTGGCGGTTGAGGATCATACGGTGGTCGAGATTGTCGTCGATCCAGGTGCTGACTGACCGCTTGATATCGGCAAAGTCCAGCACCATGCCGCGGTCATCGAGCTGGGCGCCTTCGATCGCAATCACGGCCCGTCCATTGTGTCCATGTAAATGGCGACACTTGCCTTCGTAGTTTAAAAGGCGATGCCCGTAACAGAAATCAATCTCGCGTGTGACTCGAAACATGTCGGTGAGTCCTCTTCATTAGACAGGGTTCAAGAAAGTTGATCGACCAGAGCGGGCTGCTCGGCGTAGGAGGTAGGATCGCCAGCGGGCAACGCTTGTAATCCGAGGGTTCGCTCGGCGCATTTGTTGCAAATGCCGCAATGCATGCCGTCGATCGGAGCCAGGCAAGAGAAAGTCAAATGCAGCGGTAGGTCGGCGCCCAACTCCAGGACTTGCTGTTTGCTCAGATTGGCAAAGGGGACGACAACCTTGACGCTGGCGCCGGTCGCAGTTTTGAGCGATTGTTCGAATTGCTGAAAGAAAGTCGGGGTAGCGTCGGCGAAAGGATTACTCTCTAGTGTCGCCATATTCAGTTGCGAGATGCCTTGAGTCGCGCACCATAACATTGCCTTGACCAGCAGCAACGGGTTGCGTCCCCAGAGGAAGACTGCCTCGTCGAGGGTTTCCTGGCTGGGCACACCTTTGCCGGTCATGCTCCAGTGCTCGCCGTAAAGGTCAGCCAACGGCATATCCAGTTCGACAAGAGGATCGACCGAGTTGCTTGGGAGCTTCCGAATAAAACTTTGGATCGCACGCTGTTCGGCGGCTTGCCAAACACAGCCGGTCGTGATGTAGATAGGCTGCACCTGGAAGCCCTGCTTGAGCAGATGGCCAAGCAGGATTGCGCTGTCGAGTCCGCCGCTCATCATCAGCGCAATAGTTTCAGTAGCTGGTTCGCGATCTTTCATGCTCTTAGCGTACCAGATGGCAGCAGGGATTCAATGGAAACGCTCGCGAGCGACGGGCAAGCAGACGAGCGTCAGCGGTAGTAGTCCCTGGCGTTGAATGGGAGGTGAGGGCCGAGTCTTGATTGCCCAAGGTGCCGCTTGCAGTAGCCCGATATCAGTTGACATGCCGAGACGGTTACTCTTGCGGTTTATGGGGGACCAGTCGATATTGTTCTTTCGTACAGAATCCTCAGCCGACACCTCTCAAGAAGAAACAGCACATGAGCCTCATCGCCCAACGCCGAGAAAAGATTCGCCGCAGACTCGCCAAAGAGGGTGTAGATGCACTGCTGGTGACCGATTTCACGAACGTGAGTTATCTCTCCGGTTTTACTGGGGACGACAGCTATCTGCTGGTTACTAAGAAGCGAGACTATGTAATCAGCGACGAGCGATACACGACGCAGCTCGAGGAAGAGTGCCCTGAGCTGGAGCTAACGATTCGTGGGCCAGGTACGAAGATGTTGCCTTTTGTCTCGAGTTTGCTCTCCAAGCAAAAAGTAACTCTGCTTGGAGTCGAGGCAGGTTCGATGACAATTGATTTCTATGCTGACCTTGCCGGCGCAGTGAAGGGCTGCCAGCTTGAACCAGTGCGAGGGTGGGTTGAGCAACTACGAATGATCAAGGACCGCGAGGAGATCGCGCGAACGCGAGTTGCTTGCGATCAGGCGAGGCGCGCATTTGAGGTGGTACGTGCGGCATTGACGCGAGATATGACCGAGTTGCAAGTCGCTGCCGACCTGGAGTATCAGGCGCGACGATTTGGCGCGATCGGCATGAGTTTCCCACCGATTGTTGCGGTGGGTGCTCGTGCGGCGTTACCCCATGCGAGCCCCACGACCCAACAGCTGGGGGCTGCCGACTTTACGTTGATCGATTGGGGAGTGAACGAGGGGCTGTATGTGAGCGACTTGACTCGTATTTTGGTGACAGGTAAAATCTCGCCCAAACTCCGCAAAGTGTACGGGGTAGTGTTAGATGCGCAGTTGGCCGCGATTGAGGCGATACGGCCTGGGGTCAGGTGTGAAGCGGTCGATAGCGTTGCTCGGAAGATCATCGGCAAGGCGGGCTACGGCAAGCGATTCGGCCATGGCTTGGGACATGGAACGGGGCTCAATATTCACGAGGCGCCTCGACTCAGCCAGGGCCAGTCGACGGTACTGAAGCCAGGAATGATCGTAACCGTCGAGCCGGGCATCTATCTTCCCGGTTGGGGTGGCGTGCGAATCGAAGACGATATATTGGTGACGCGCACCGGCCACGAAGTGCTGACCTCGGTACCAAAGCAGTTGGAAGAGTGCCTAGTCGGTTAAGCGGTTTATCGAGAGGTTTATCAAAGGGCTGCCAAGTGCGATCAAGACGAAGTTGTGCCTGGCGAGAGCAGGAGAACCACGATGAGTAGTGGAGGATCAGGGGCAGGCGACGTATTCGATGTGCGTAAGGTGCGTCGTCTCGTGGAGCTGATGAATGAGCACGACTTGGGGGAGATCGATCTTCGCCAAGGCGATCAGCGGATACGACTGCGTCGAGGCCAAGAGCCTCAGGTTCCGACGGTAGCACCCTCGATTGCTGCGCCATTGCCCGCTGCGCCTGTCGTACAGGCCGCGAGTGATTCGCCTCGCGAAAGCGAAGACGAGGCCAATGTGGCGTATATCACTAGCCCGATGGTTGGGACTTTTTATAGTGCCTCGTCCCCCGATTCGCCTCCGTTTGTAAAAGTCGGTGATTCCGTTGGCCCCGATTCGATCGTGTGCATTTTGGAAGCGATGAAAGTATTCAACGAGATTCCCGCGGAGTGTTCTGGCAGCATCGGTGCGGTACTGGTGCAGAATGGCGACGCTATTGAATTCGGCCAGAAGCTGTTCAAAGTACAGACCAACTGATTGCAGAATGGAACCAGTTGTAGGTAGCGAGTTGCGAGTTGCGAGCAATCGCCCGGACATTGCCTTCAACCACTCCCAACTTGTGACTCGTAACCCAAGACTTAGCAATGTATCAGAGAATACTTGTCGCGAATCGGGGTGAAATTGCACTGCGGATACTTCGCGCGTGCCGCGAGTTGGGTATCGAGTCGGTTGCCATTTTCAGCGAGGCCGATCGTGGCGCGAACTATCTTGCACTCGCAGACGAAGCATATTGCGTGGGGCCGGCTAAGCCGACCGAGAGTTATCTGCGCATTGCCAACGTGATCAGCGCGGCCGAAGTGGGCAATGTGCAGGCAATTCATCCTGGCTATGGTTTTCTGGCCGAAAATGCGCATTTCAACGAGGTTTGCCGCAGTTGCAAGATCGACTTTATTGGCCCGAGTCCCGAAGCTATGGCGATGTTGGGTGACAAGAATACTGCGCGCGAGATGGCGAAGAAGGCCAAGGTACCGGTGGTGCCTGGCAGCGACGGTCTGGTCAAGACTGCGGACGAGGCGTTGCGGTTTGCCCATGAGGTGGGTTTTCCGGTATTGATCAAGGCCGTGGCAGGCGGTGGCGGGAAGGGAATGCGAGTTGCTGCGAACGACTTGGCACTCAAGTCCGCATTGCAGCAGGCCCAGACTGAGGCGGAGGCCGCCTTCGGCAATGGAGAGGTTTATCTCGAAAAGTACATCGAGCAGCCTCGTCACGTCGAAGTCCAGGTGTTGGCGGACAAGTACGGCAACATTGTGCATCTCTGGGAACGCGATTGCAGCGTACAGCGACGGCATCAGAAACTGATTGAAGAAAGCCCCAGTACGAACATCAATCAGAAGACTCGCGACGCGATGTGCGAGGCGGCCAAGAGGTTGATTCAGCACGCCGAGTACTCTAACGCTGCGACTGTTGAGTTTATTGTCGACAAGGAAGGCAACTTCTACTTTATCGAGGTCAATGCCCGGATTCAGGTGGAGCACCCGGTAACCGAGTTGGTTACCGGCGTCGACCTGATCAAACAGCAGATATTGATTTCGAGCGGCGAAAAGCTGAGTTTGCGACAGAAAGACATCAAGCACCAGGGGGCGTCGATCGAGTGTCGTATCAATGCGGAGAATCCGGCGAAGAAGTTTCAGCCTTCTCCTGGCAAGATCGAGCGGCTCGTCGTCCCGGGAGGCTTTGGCGTGCGGTTTGATTCGCATGCCCATAGCGGGTATGTGGTTCCGCCATATTATGACTCGATGATCGGCAAGTTGCTCGTACACCAACCTACTCGAGCCGAAGCGATCGGGACGATGTTGCGGGCGCTTTCGGAGCTTCGGGTGGATGGCATTCACACTACGATCCCGCTGCACCAAGAGATTCTCAGCCACAGTGCGTTTGTCGAAGGCGGCATCGACACGACGTTTGTCGAGCGGACGTTGATCTCGGATTAAAGGAGGCGGGGGCAATAACTTAGAGCCGTCCCTGTTGGCTTGAGATTGAGATTTACGCCGAAGAAAAATAGTGCTTGCGGCAGGTTCCTTAGCGGCCCCAAATCTCTACAATGAGAGGTTCGGTGCTCCCGAGAGCCTCCCGGCAAGAGTATGAGTTCGCGCCCCCTTCCTGTACCTCGCTGACGGAATATAGACATGCCTGACAGTACGCTTTCTCGCCCGCCCAAGACTCCCCACAACTTTCGCCGCGTTGCGATTCTTTTCGCGGGTGGTCCTGCTCCGGCTGCCAATGCCGTGATATCTGCTGCAGCGACTGCTTTTTTGAGAAACGATATCGAAGTAATTGGTATCAAGTACGGCTATTCTCACCTTGTTGAATACAGTCCCAAGAACGAACTGGTCGAAGGAAGTGATTATTTGGTCATGGACCATAAGATGCTTCGGCGGACGCGTAATTCGCAGGGAATCATGATCGGTACCGCCCGAGCGAACCCGGGGAAACATATCTCTCACCCATCGCACTTATCCGATCCCGAACGCAGTGCTCCCTTGCAGCGAGTTTACGATGCCTTGCGATCGATTGGCGTGGATGCTTTGATATCGATCGGTGGAGACGACACGCTGAAGACGGCCAATAAGTTCAAGATGTTCCAGGAGCGAATGCCGCTGGAGGCGCATCGGATTCCGGTAGTACACTTGCCTAAAACAATTGACAACGACTACCGGGGCATCGATTTCACGTTTGGCTACTTCACGGCAGTCGACTTCTTGGCAGGAGAAGTGCGAAATCTGCTTGCCGATGCCGAAGCCAATCGCACCTATTTTCTGGCAGAGTCGATGGGCCGTAGTGCTGGATGGCTGGCGTACGGCGTTGCGATTGCAGGAGAAGCGAGCTTAGTCATTAGCGTGGAAGATATTATTGGCAAGTACCACACGGAGGAAGAGGCGGTCGATTCCAAGACAGGGACAACATCCATGCGTCCCGTGATGGATATGGATAAGGTGATCCCGCGAATCGTGGCGACGATTACGACCCGTGAACGCGAAGGAAAAGAGTACGGGGTGATCGTGATTGCCGAAGGGCTGGCCGAGCTGCTGCCCAGCAGCTATCTCGAAGGTGTGGGCCGCGACGAACATGGCCATATCAATATCAGCGCTATCAACTTGCACGACATCTTCTCCGAGCTCATCGCGAAGGAATACCACCGACAGACGGGCCGACACCGGAAGGTCAACGCCGTGCAGTTGGGGTATGAAGCACGCTGTGCGAAACCCCATGCCTTTGACGTCATGCTTGGCAGCCAACTAGGCGTAGGCGCCTACCGGGCCCTAGTCGAGAAACGCCTCAACGGCGTGATGGTTTCGGCCTCGGGGCAATTGAAATTGGAATATGTTCCGTTCGACGACCTGGTCGATCCCGATACGTTGGTGACGGTAGTCAGGTACATTGAACCCGAGAGCGACTTCCAGCGACTGACCCGATTCTTGGAAACGTATGTCGACGGCTAAGTCGAGACGCACGGATCCCACGTCACGGAAGCAGCGCATCGTTAGCTATCGAGGGTCCCTTTGGTGCTAGGAACGCCAGGCATGCGAGGATCGGACTCGACGGCCATACGTACTGCGCGTGCAGCGCCTTTGAAGACTGCTTCGGCGATGTGGTGGCTATTGCGGCCGTAGTGAAGCAGGACATGGAGATTGCAAAGGGCGTTGGCGGCGGTAGCTTGCCAAAAGTCTTCGAGCAATTCACTGTCGAAGTCGCCGATCTTTGCTGCCGGCGTCGGGGCATGATAGGCGAGCGCGTAGCGACCGCTGAAGTCGACGGCAACCGTGACCAGGGTTTCTTCCATGGGGAGTGTAAAGTGTCCGTAGCGACGGATTCCTTTCTTGTCGCCCAGCGCTGTGCGCAACGCTTGACCGAGGCAGATGCCGGTGTCTTCGACCGTGTGGTGCTGGTCGACGTGGAGGTCGCCGCTGGCACGGACTTTCAAATCAATTACAGCATGTTTTGCGAAGAGGTCGAGCATGTGGTCGAGAAAGCCGACGCCTGTCTTGACGTCGGATTTTCCGGTTCCGTCGAGATCGAGCTTGAGCTTGATCTGGGTTTCGGCGGTTTGGCGATCGATAGAAGCTTGACGGCTCATAGTGTTGGGTTACTTCTTGTCTCTCGGCGCGATCGACACATCGTGCAATTGGCACATCATCATCCTACCACGGACCCGGTCCTTGGACGACAGGTTCGACAGCCGTTAATACTTGGGCCTGTCAGTAGCTTTGCCTCCCAATCGTTGTGTTTGGTATAATCGGGTAAGGCCGGTGTGGTCTGCCACTTTTCCGGCCTCTCGAAACTGGAGGGCTTAGCCATGGCGCCGATGAAATCGCCATCTCATCAGGAGATGCCAGAAGAATTGGAAGTGAGCGTAACGCTCACTCATTTGGCTCATCGCTGGAACATTTCGCGGCGCGAGGTGCGACGGCTATTGCAGATCGGGAAATTGCCGTTTGTCCAGGTGGCCGACCAGATTCGAGTGCCGCTTGATGCCGTGCGCGCCATCGAAGAAGCCGGTTCTTTGGGTGAGTGAGAATTGTGAATCTGGCTCAGCTGCGCAGTTCATCGGGTACTTGCCCGAGAGCGTCGTCGCCGAGCACATACGAACGGCCGATGAGATCGGCGTCGTGATTCACGAGATCAGGAAAGCGGACGCCCACAAGCAATTCGACGGCAAAGATTTCTTGAACTCCCTCTTCGAATCGGCAGAAGGCGACCGTCTGGCCAGATTCGATATTTACTACCCAGACACCGCAGGTACGTTCTTCTAAGCGGTCGACGAGCGGAATGCCACTGAAGATGGCCGACTCGCGAACTTGGGACAGGCCCACAAATGCCAGCGGGCCAAAGAAACTGAGTCCTCGGGTAAACCCGGGTAGCTGGACCATCGGCTCGTAACGGCCTGTAGCGAGGTCGACTCTGCCCATCGTGCCCTCGCCCGATTCCAGGAGCCAAAGTTGGTTGCGGTACCATCGGGGCGAGTGGGGCATCGACAGCCCCTTGGCGACGATGTCGCCGGAGTCGACGTCGATGAGAATGCCGCCGTTCCGCTTGTTGTCGCGCCACCCGCCAGGCGTGTCGGTTGCGCCGAGTGCCGTAACGTATCGAACTCGCCCGTCCCTGACCGCCAGACCATTGAGGTGGCAATTGTCGCCAGGCACAAGCTTCTCGACAAAGCCAGGGCGCCAACAGGGTTCGAAGCTATTGATGTCACTTCGCTTTGCCAGGCAACTGAAAGCTGTGTTGACGAAGACCAGTTCGTTGTCGACCCAGGCCATCTCGTGGATTTGCATGTCGCCGGTCGTATGGCTACGGCGAGGCAAGAAACAGGCGTCGTGCTGAAAAGAGGAGTCTTTGTATTCGTCGAGTTCGCCGAGTTTCGCAGTAACGGCGGGAACGTTGTGGAACTCCCAAATGTCGACCTGACAGCCGACT
Source organism: Planctomycetales bacterium (assembly GCA_020427155.1). Classification (GTDB taxonomy): domain Bacteria; phylum Planctomycetota; class Planctomycetia; order Pirellulales; family Lacipirellulaceae; genus Bythopirellula. The sequence continues at coordinate 71,731 of JAGQOW010000005.1, forward strand.
GCCAGTTTGCCGCCTTCGACAGCCAGCCCCATGGGCTTCATGAAGTTGCGAAAGTGGGTGTTCAGAACCCCGCAGTCATTTCGCAGGATGACCAGTTTCCCGGCCTGATAGGTGGTGACGAGCACCGAAGCGCCCATCTGCTCGAGCAATTGGGGAAAAGTGTTAGTATGAACGCTTCGTAGCGGCGATTTTTCGGGATCGGAGGAGTGATCCTCTGCAGGGGGGTCGTCAGTCATGGTTACAGCATAGCCCAAGACGCGGGCTGGATTCATCCCCAATTCGATCCGCAGAACGCCACTGGAGCTACGCAGACCGACCCTGTACTAGAAGTACATTCTGACGTTGCCGAAAAGCGAAGGGCTCAGCAACTGGGGCGTCGTCGCCAGGCCAGCGCTAGCCCGCCGAGGAATAGCAAGCTCAGCGAGTGGGGCTCAGGGATGGCGTTGACAAAAACGACGTTGTCCAGCGCAAAGGTATCACCGGGAACGCTAGGCCCGAGTCCCGCAAAACCCACCTTGGTGAAGGCCAGATCGGGAGTCGCAATGACTCCCCAGAACTGAACGTTCGCTTCGGGGCCGGGGTCGATCGCGCCGTTGAGAGTGAGGTCGCCGATCAGCCCATCCAGGTCATTGACGTTCTTGTCGACGACGTCGATTCCAAACGCAA
>JAGQOW010000068.1:0-12460 GCA_020427155.1 Planctomycetales bacterium
AGCACTCGATGCAGGGAAGATTTACGGTCAGGCTGTGGGAGACGTGCAGAACCTTGTCGACACGCTTCGCTACTTCACTGATCTTGCGCAGCATGTGCAGCATCGCACTACCCTAGCGGTAAAAGGACATGAAGCTTGGCAAGTACGTCACCCCTGGGGCGTCTGCGGTTTTATCTTCCCCTGGAACTTTCCTCTGCTGCTGATCGGTTGGGGCGTTTCTCCTGCCCTGGCAGCAGGAAATACTGTGGTCATCAAACCGGCCGAGGATACTACCCTCTCTGCGTTGTACTTTGCCAAAGTTGCGAAGGAAGTCGGTATCCCCGACGGGGTGATTAATGTCGTAACGGGCGTTGGACCGACCGCTGGCGCGGCTCTGGCTAACAATCCCCAACTGCAACGTATGTCGTTTACCGGTTCGCCAGAAGTTGGGCGACTCGTTGCCGAGGCCTGTGGCCGCAACCTCGTGCCAGTCAAGTTGGAGCTTGGCGGCAAAGGGGCGGCGGTGGTCTTCGATGATGTCGACATCGCCGATACCGCCGACAAACTCGTGGGCGCCATCACGTTTCACACCGGCCAGGTCTGTTGCGACGCGACCCGCTGGATTGTGCACAACAAGATCTACGATCAATTCGTTGACGAATGCGTTGTACGACTCAAGAATGTAGCCGTCGGTTACCAGATGAGCGACGATTCGCAGATGGGCCCGGTGGTCAACGAAAAACAGCGGCAGCGAATTCTCGACTATTTGAAGAAAGGTCAAGCTGAAGGAGCTGAACTGGTCTTGGAAGGCGGAACGGCAGATGTTCCAGGACGCAAAGGCCATTACGTCAAGCCTGCCCTCTTGGCCGGTTCGCTCGACAACGTGGCTGCCCGGGAAGAGATCTTCGGCCCCGTCGCATATTTATCGACCTTTGATAGCGACGATCAGGCGATCGAGATGGCCAACAACACCGATTACGGATTGGCCAACAGCGTCTGGTCGACCGACCTTGGTCGAGCATCGCGGGTGGCCGAAGTGCTTTGCGCCGGCAACGCTTGGATCAACGCCCACAACGTTTTTCCGCACGGCGTTCCTTATGGCGGAGTCCACAAGAGCGGCTTGGGCGGCGGTGTACTGTCGATAGAAACACTCATGGACTACTGGCGGGCAATGTCTGTCGTACGGCCGCTGTAGCGCAGCACAGCTCTCAGTTGCCGGATCTCAATGCTGAATCTTGAATGTCGCACCATGAAGGATGAATGTTGGAGTGAACGGCTTGCGTAGCGCTGCAGATACTGCGCAAGCTACTTCGTCCTGCGAGATTTCTTGTTCTTCATTCATACTTCAATTCTTCTACCTGAAGGCAACCTAATCAGCTGCGCTTTGCTGCATCGGGAGAGGCAGGCCGAGCATGTCGCCGTTGGCCTGAAAACCTCCTCCGTCGACATCTACATAAATCGGGTTGCTGACCGAGATCGGCAGTATTTCCCCAGCCCTTGGTCCCATCACCCGGCCCAACTGGAGTCCCTCGCCAGCGGCGATAACGATCAGATGCGAATCTGCTTTCAACTGGATCGGAATCACTTCATTGAACTTCTCGACTCCGTCGGCAAACATTTTCGGATGATTGCGACGCGTGAAATTCAGCTTTTCATCAAACTGTCCGTTCACTAATACTTGCACTCGGTTTACGTCGATCCAATTGGCGCATTGAACGCGGACCTTCAACTCGACATCACCGTCGCTTCGTAAGTCGCCCCCGACCATCGTTGATTCGCCTTGCGAGGCCGCGCTGGTCGCGCTCACCTCCATAAACGGCCCGTTGGTCATGGTCAGCGTCCCTTGCTCGGCAGCATGGCACATCTCGAGCAGTTTCAATTCTGCTGGATTGTCGGACGCTGCCTTGATGTAGTTTCGCACGGGACCCGAGCCATGGAAATTGTAGTGCGCGTCGGTGTTCGAAACGCCCGGGATCCGGTAGCCGAGATTGAGCAGCTGCATCCAGTGGAAGATTTCGCTGCCTCGGTCGCCGCTGGTCGTCGTAAGCTCGGTCGGCGGAGACAATACCTTCTCCAGCGGATGGACCTCGACTATGTCCATGATGTCCAGCATCTTGCGGAACCCGGCGTCTGGGTTGCCGTCCATGTCTCGATCGCCGTACATCTGAACAAGATTGGGATGGTCCGACTGTACTACCTTGTCGCTGCCGTTGTCCCACATTGCCAGGCGTTCGATCTGCACCTCCGGATCGTTATCGACTAACGGTCCGCCACCGTCCTGAGTACGAGGGCGGTGAACCAGCGGGAACGCATTCTGGTGGTTGATCGGCAACAGTCTGCCGGTTAATTCCATACCAGGGCAAGTGAGCACCGACTGGGTCGCACCAAAGTACTGCAAGTGTTCATCGTAAGTCGAAATGCGGTTGTGCTCGGTGCAGGGAATGAATTCCAAGTGTTCAGCCAACAGGTTCAACACGCGGCCGCGTTGGCTGGCCGTGTTGTCTCCTGAAGGGGTAGAATGGCTATGGAACTCAGCGCTGATCCACCCCGTCGTGTCGACGGTCCGAATGAGCTTGGCACTCAGTTCGACCTCGCTGCCACTTACGACCTCAATCTCGCGAATCACCGCGTCGAACTCGGGGCCATGACTGACAAATACATCGTACTGCCCTGGCTCGATATCCAGTCGGAAATCACCGGTATGCGTATACCAAAGATTCTGCACGCCATTGACCGCACTGTCCGGACCGAACACAGGGTCGGCGGTCCCTGCCTTGCCAAAGAAACCAACCTTGCAGGGAATAGGGTCACCATTCGCATCGGTAATCTTGGCGACAACCGTCCCTGCGGTAGGTATCGTGATTGTCTTTCCTGTCTTGTGGATGTCCAACAAATCCACCGCCTGCTCCACCCTTTTCCTACCTGGCGGGGTGATCTGCAATTGGCACTTTCCGTCGCCGGGAGCCGAGAGCGACAACTCGCCTGCTGGAGATGTACGCCCGCTGCCGATAGGCTTTCCATCGGCTAGAACATCTACTCGCGCCGCCGAGACGGGGCCGTTTGCATCGACTACCTTGATGGTCGCGACGATGCTAGATTCGCCCGTAGCAGTTCGAACAAACTGCTTAAGGTCGAGCAGATTACGAGCAGGGATCAATTGCCGCACCAAATTGCCAGAACCGCCCGGCGGCATTTCTTCGTGCGGCGCTCCCTCCAACCCGTAACCCCATTCATACCCAAACCTGGGTTGGCTCTTCTGCAGGCGTTCGATGTCCGGATACAGCTTCCCCTGCGATGCGAGCACTCCGTACGCTTGCCCCCAGAACGAATCGTAGGCCCACAACAGACTCCGCATTTCGTCGCCTCCGTACTCGAATTCGCCATCTGCCCGGATCTTGTCTTTGGCTGGGGCCTGGATCGCGCGATCGGAGGGGTTGGAATAAATCGTCTCAATGTGCACTGATGCATCCCGATCGCCCAGACGATAAATCACCTGGACCTTTGGGGCGCCTTCTCGATCGACCGCGTCGAGCACAAACGAGACTTCTTCAGCAAGAAGAGGCTCATCAACCGCGTCCGTTACTTCGCCGCTCTCCTCAGCAGCAAAACGCACAATGTCGCCAAGGCGAATCTCCCGCAGACGCAGTTGCCTGCTCAGTGCCGGGTAGAAGACATTCAATTGATCATTCGGCTCCTTACGAAATGTCAAATCGATCACGCAGCCTCCCACATCGGGAGTGGTCATGTTCGATTTGCGGCCGGGAATTGCATCGGCGATGACAACAACGATCTGATCGTTCCGCAGTACCCAGTCGCCGTAGATTGCATCGACCTCTTTGCCAACAGGCACGAAGTCGTCCCAGTTGACGGCAGAAAGGCGAACAAGCTCCACACTTCGGGCAGAGGCAACTGAAAAAAGGCAGTTTAGCAACACTGCGTAGCAAAAACCGTGAGGAAGCAGTCTCATGGGAACACTTTCAGAATACAGGTTCGAGAAGTACGAAGTTCGATTACTGGACCAGGCGCGTTAAAGGCGGATTGGGGGCGTGGGGATAATCGACCGGGGTATAAGCAATCTTCAACTCAGGAGTCTCGATTCTCTGCCCCCCTTGCAGGCGAGAAGTCAGCAAGCGATCAAGGATTCCTGCTGTCAGCAAGGTACGCTCGACCGGATAAGTTGGCCGACCTGTGTGAACCATCTGCTCGATGCCTTTCAACAGATAGGCGAAGTGGGGGTAATGGGGATCAACACGCTCTTCGATTTGAGTTGCCAGAATCTGCGGCTGGCCTTTAAGCTTAACCGCGAACGAGTTGCCTTCGGCATATCCTGCCAACATGAAGACACCGCCCACGAAACCATCGAGATATTGAAACAGGAACAGGGCGACCTGGTCTCCCGACCATTGGCGAACATCGTCGCTACGACTCTTTGGCACTGCCTGCAATGCGGCATCAAAAACATCTCGAGCAATGAGTCCCTCGTCGACGGCCCGCCACATCGACTCGCCAGTCCGGCACTCGACCCACGCCACGCCGGTTTCTGCACCGCGGCGTTTCTCGACAAACGATTGAAAGATTTCCAAGGCGTGTATGCCGTAGATATCCAATCCGGAGTAGCTGACGACAACGGCCGATTCGATCTCGCAACCCATCGGCAAGGTCAAATCGGGATTGCGAAAGCTCACCGGCAACGAAGAACCGGCCATCAGTGGGACTTCAAGCTCCCGAGCTCGGTCGTACATCCACAGCGCATCTTCCCATACGGGGCCCAGGTTCTTGTCGTTGAACACCGGAACAACCCGTCCGTACTTTTCGAAGGTATCGGCAATCTCTGCGAAGAAGCGTCTTCGGGGGTAAAGTTTCTGCCCTTTGTCGTTCGTCGGATAGTCGCCATGTTCGCCAACACTCAGCACGCCGTCGACCGGAATCCCCCTTGTGCCAACTGACACCGCGCCTTCGATCGTGTCAAAGATCGGCACGCCGTGCTTAGCGGCCATCTTTCGGGCGAGGTCCTGTTCAGGAAACTGATCGGCATAGATCGATGCAAGTTCTAGCTGAGGTCCGGGGCCCCCATCCTGCTTCCAACCTTCGAGAATCTTTCCTAGGATAACGTCGGCGTGCGAACCTTGCTGGTACCAAGTGATCACCGCGGCGACCGATTTCTTCCCTTTCGAGGTGCCGCCAACTGCTAGCCTATTCGCTGACAGTGAGCAGGCGCTCCAAGTCGTTGCACCGAGTAAACTGAGGGCTTGTCGTCGGTCCATTATTACGCTCTGTTTTTGTAATGGCAGATTGAACTCCCGCACGATCATACCGCACACTAGAGACCTATGAAAGCAGTTCAGATTGTTGCCCGTGGGCATGCAGAATTCGTGGAAGTTCCCAAACCCCAGGTCAAGCCTGGGCATGTGTTGGTTCGCACTTCGTTGCTTTCGCTATGTGGCAGCGATATCCACATGTTGCACTATGCCCCCGAAGCAATCTATCCCTGTGCGCCTGGGACCACAGGCCACGAAATGGTGGGGATCGTCGAAGAAGTCGGCCAGGATGTCTCTGGGGTGCAAGTCGGTGATCGAGTGCTCGCATTAGCGCCAGGACATCTGGCGATGTGTGAGTATTATCTGGCCGAGATGAAGTATGTAATTCCCCTCCCCCCAGATTTGCCCCTCGAAGAGCTTCTGCAAGCACAGCAGTTGGGCACTGTCATCTATGCTTGTCAACGATTACCCAATCTCATCGGCAAGAACGTGGTGGTCATCGGTCAAGGGTCGGCTGGGCTCTGGTACAACTTTCAGTTGCGCAGAATGGGAGCCCAACGGGTCATCGCACTCGACATGGAAGAGTACCGGCTGCAGCTCTCCAAGCAATACGGCGCTACGCATACGGTGAACAATTCACGACAAGAACCGGTGGAAGCCGTTCGCTCCATAATCGGCGGTGAGTTGGCCGACGTTGTTGTAGAAGCAGCAGGTGAAATTGACGCGATCAATCTCACCATCGATCTGGTGCGCAAGTATGGAGAGATTCTTTATTTCGGTCTTCCGCGGGCACAGAACTTTCAGTTCAATTACGAAGATTTCTTTCATAAGTGTTGTCGGGCCAACACCATCGTTGGAGCGGCGGTCGAAGAGAACCAAACTTCTACTCGAATTGCTCTCGATCTGATCACTAGCGGCGTCGCCGACGCGAAACCACTTATCACGCATCATTTTCCGTTTGCTGATTTGCTGGAAGCTTATGAAACCCATCGGCAGCGAGCCGATGGAGCAGTGAAGATCGTCATTGAAATGCCTACAGACTGAGGCCTATTCGGCCGGGCAGCAGTCGAGTAACGGATTTCTTGCCCAAACTGCCAGGCCCTTCTCTGCCGCAGCGCGAATAAAAGTAGACCACGCAATCTCGCTCTGTTAAGCTGGTACAGCCCCGCCGGCTGCGCAATCGCGCAATGTATCTCTATCCAGACCGAACTCCTCGCGACTTAAGAAGCAATGGAGACGAGAGCGCCAATCAGTTTTGCTCTGGCTCTTGCGATCGTGCTTGCCGGACTTGTAAATGCCGGCAGGGCCGTCGACTACGAGCACGAGATCAAGCCGCTGCTGGCAGCAAAGTGTACCTCCTGTCACGGGGCCCTCGCACAAGAATCCGGATTGCGGCTCGACGCGGGCAGCTTGATCCGCGCTGGCGGCGACACAGGACCTGTCGTCGTGCCAGGCACTGCTGAAGCTAGCCTGCTAGTTCAAAGGCTAACAGCTGAAGATCCCGCAGAGCGCATGCCGCCTGAGGGAGAAGGCGAACCGCTGGATACTGAACAAATCGCGCTCGTCGCTGCCTGGATCAACCAAGGAGCCCCATATCCTGCAGACGAGCTTGCCCCTGCAGACCCGACTAAACATTGGGCCTACCAGACTCTTGTGCGTCCGGCGGCTCCAACAATAAACGACCCGCAATGGTCGCATCCGATCGACGCCTTCATCGCCCAGGAGCACCAAGACTTAGGCCTTGAGCCGGTCGAAGTGGCAGACGGCACCACGCTGTTGCGTCGGCTGTACCTGGACCTCATCGGCTTACCTCCCACGCCCGAGCAGCAATTGGCTTTCGAAGCCGAGAATACTCCCGAGGCCTGGACCGATGAAGTCAACTCGCTGCTAGACAATCCTCACTACGGCGAACGTTGGGGACGCCACTGGATGGACGTATGGCGCTATAGCGATTGGAGCGGATACAAGAAGGATGTGCGCAACAGCCAGAAGCATATTTGGCGCTGGCGAGACTGGATCATCAATTCGCTCAACGCCGACAAAGGTTACGATCGGATGATCCTCGAGATGCTGGCCGGCGACGAGTTGGCCCCGAACGATCCCGAGGTGTTGCCTGCAACCGGTTTCTTGGCGCGCAACTACCGCAACAACAACCGCGACATGTGGCTGGATGCTACCGTCGAACATAGCGCCAAGGCGTTCCTGGGTTTGACCATCAACTGCGCCCGTTGCCACGACCATAAGTACGACCCGATTCCTCAGCCCGAGTATTACCAGTTCCGCGCGATTTTTGAGCCCCACAAGCTGCGCATGGACCAGCTTCCTGAGCAGCCCGACACCGAACAAGACGGGATTCCTCGCGCCTACGACGCCGATCTGCAGGCCGAAACTTATCTCTACGTCGGCGGCAACGAGAAACACCCCGACAAAGACCACCCGATGACGCCGGCAATACCCGCGGTGCTTGGCGGCCAACTGGAAATCTCGCCCGTGGCGTTGAACGTCGACACCTACTTCCCTGCCCTGCTCCCTCACGCCGCCGAGGCGCAGCTTGCCGAGGCCCGCAATGCGCTTGCGGCGGCAAAGCAGGAACTCGCTGCAGCCAAAACCGAATCGGCAACCGACGAATCAAATACCGAAGAAGCGAGCTCTGACAAGAAGCCCGCCGATTTGCGCACGCTTGAATTGAATCAAACCGCGGCGCTGCTGGCGCTCCGATCACTCGAGGCACGTCAGGCAGCCGACCGGGCCAAGCATGGCTTGGGCGAAGCGGGCGGTTCGGAAGGCGAAACCGATCTGCAGCATGTGGCTCAGGCTGCCGCTGCCGCCGAGGCCCAATTCAAGGCCCAAGCAGCGGTCGTCAGCGTTCGCAAGCAAGAACTTGCCTTGCTGGCTGCCGAACAAAGTGACGAAAAAGACACCCAGAAGAAGCAGCAAGCTATCGCCGAGGCAAAGCAACTGCTAGACGAGGCTTGGCAGAAACTGACTGAAGCGCAGAACAACCTGGCAAACGCAAAAGACAAGTACACGCCTGTTGGTACCGAGTATCCGCACACCAGCAGCGGCCGACGTTTGGCATTGGCCCGTTGGATAACCGCCCGCGAAAACCCACTGACAGCGCGAGTCGCCGTAAACCATATCTGGTTGCGGCACTTTGGCGCGCCTTTAGTCGACAACGTTTTCGACTTTGGGCTGCGGAGCCCGCGACCTCGGCATGCCGATCTGCTCGATTGGCTTGCCGTCGAGTTGATGGAAAACAACTGGAGCATGAAACACCTGCACCGGCTGATCGTCACGTCGCGCGTCTGGCAGCTTGCTTCTGCTACTGGAGACCACATCGTCAATCTGGAGATCGATCCTGACAATCACTACCTCTGGCGCACGAACGTACGTCGCCTTGAAGCAGAGATTGTGCGCGACAACGTAATGGCCGTCGCTGGGCAACTGGATCTTTCGCTCGGTGGCGCTGATATCGACTATCTGCAAGGCGAAACCTCGCCCCGTCGCAGCATCTACCTGCGACACGCCTACGAAAAACAGATGACCATGCTCGTCCAGTTCGACGCCGCCAGCCCAAACGAATGTTACCGCCGCTCGGAAAGCATCATCCCGCAACAAGCACTGGCGCTGATCAACAGCTCGCTTTCCTTGGGCCAATCGCGATTGTTAGCTAGGCAGCTGCGGGAGAAAGTCGCCGACACCGAGCAAGAACTGCCATCGTTTGTAGAGGCCGCCTTTCGGCAGATTCTCGCCCGCCCGCCCGCCGAGCAAGAACTTTCTCTGTGCCTCGAATTCCTTGCCAAACAGTCCGCAACATTAGCCGAGACCGACTCGTTGACCATTTTCCGAGGCGGCAGCGAAGCTGCGGTGAAACCCGCGACCGACCCGCTGCAGCGGGCACAGGAAAATCTTGTGCACGTGCTAATGAACCATAATGATTTCGTCACGGTGAGATAACTTGATCGGAGTTGACGCGCCATGTGGAAAGGCAAATTATGAGCCTATCAGTCAACCAACCTAGCAGAAGGGCATTTCTACGCCATACCGGGCTCGGCCTGGGCGGCGTGGCCCTGTCGTCGATGCTTTATCGGGATCTCCTTGCAGACAACGGCACTGCCCCGAGCGGCCTGACGCACTTCGCCCCCCGCGCCAAGAGCGTGATCTGGCTTTTCATGATTGGCGGCGCCAGCCATCTCGAATCTTTCGACCCGAAGCCAGCCCTTAACCAGTACGCCGGCAAGGCGTTTGTCGAGACCCCCTACGGCAACGTGCTCGACTCGCCCTTCCTGGAAAATGAACGAGTCGTCGCCTTCGACCCCAATAACGGATTTGTTCGCAAGACGTGCTATCCGCTCCAAGTCGGTTTTAAGAAACGTGGCGAAAGCGGCCTGGAAATCAGCGATTGGTGGCCGCACGTCGGCGACTGTGCCGACGACCTCTGTCTCATCCGTTCGATGTGGACCGAAGATAGCAATCACGGCGCGCAACTGCAGTTTCACACGGGCCGACATCGTATCGACGGTTTTTTTCCGACCATCGGCGCCTGGGCAACATACGGTTTGGGATCGCTTAACGACAACCTGCCCGAATTTGTCGTCATGGGTACTCCGCTGGCCGACTGTTGCGGAGGCCAGGAAGCCCATCGGGCGAACTATCTTGGCCCGCAATACGACGGTATTCCGTTGCAGGTCGACCCCGAGAATAGCATGCCCTATCTCGCTCCCGAGCAGGAAGTTTTTGCCGAGGAACAACAACAGCAATTCGGGTTGCTGGAACAACTCAATCAGTTCACTGCCGAGCAGCATCCTGACGATCAGGCCATCCGAGCCCGTATCCGCGCTTACGAGTTGGCGTTCCGCATGCAGACCACCGTTCCCGAGGTGGTCGATCTGCAGCAGGAGACCGAAACTACCCGACGGGCCTATGGACTCGATCAGGAGGAAACCAAGACCTTCGGCCAGCAAATGTTGACAGCCCGCCGGCTCGTCGAACGGGGCGTTCGCTTTGTGCAAGTCTACCACGGCAATAACGGCGGCGCTGGCAATTGGGACGCCCACGGCAATCTCAAGAGCAATCACACCAAGATGTGTCGCCAGGTCGACCAACCGATCGGCGCACTACTGAAAGACCTGAAACAGAGGGGCCTGCTCGACGAAACCTTGGTGGTTTGGGCCACCGAGTTCGGCCGCACGCCTGGCACTCAAGGTTCCAACGGGCGCGATCACCACCCCTACGGTTTTACGGTGTGGATGGCCGGCGGTGGAATCAAGGGGGGCATCGCCCATGGCGCAACCGACGAACTCGGTTTTCATGCCGTCGAAAACCGCCATTACGTCACCGATGTCCACGCCACGGTGCTGCATCAACTTGGGCTCGACGCCCGCCGCCTGGTGATTCCCGGCCGCCAACGCCTCGAACGCGATTTTGGACATCCCATCCACGAAATCATGGCGTAGGTTGGGGTTTGCAAACAGTGAGCAATTATCGAGGTGGCTAACAAGGGAAGGTGAGGCATGTCTATTCATCCTAGGCCACAATTCGCATGTCGTCAGAAGTCAAGCTGTGCACGGGCTCCAAAAATGTCGGCGTCGCTGTTGGCTCCTGAAGGACGCTCCAAAAAGGCATGGATGTAATTGAATTGCAACTTGGTGTAGCGGTTCAGGTACCAGTTCAATCCGCAAGTGACGTCGTTGAGCACACCACCCTGGATGCCGACGCTGGTCAGATCGAGGTAACTCCATCTGCCGGCAAGTTCCCAGGCTCCTCGTCCAGATTTGCCAGAATTGCAATGGGGAATCACTCGGCCGAAAACGGCCTGAGCTTTGTTGTAGGCGCGATACTCACCAGTTAGAACATAAGATGTTTGCGCGTATCCGCCATGAAAGTTCGCTCGCGGGCCGCTCTCCTGCTCGACTCGGGCAAAATAGAATTCTGACTGAACGAGAAACGCTCCTCTGCTTCCTGCCATTTCAATGTTCGTGATTTGATAGCTTCTGGCCGGCAGGGAACCTGAATCAACGAAGAAGGGGACTGGATTGGCTGTATTTCGGAAGTCGAGTTGATTGAATCCGACTTCGGGTGCAGATCGGATGCGCGCAGCGTGGTTTGCTGGCCGGTTGTAGGTGTAACTGCCTCCCACATGCAGAGTGGTATTACTTTGAGGATCGTGAAATAGCAGGATAGTCTCGCGGGTTGAGGTGCCATACCCCGCATCACCTGCTACGTCAGCAAACACGTCTGTCGGAAAGCGATATCCAGAGATCGCCCAAGTAACTCGCTCATCGTATGCCGTGTCGTACATGCCAACTCCAACCTGGCGAAACGGAGCTAGGGCAAACGGCAACGCGCGTTCGAGAAATGTTAGATCGCGAACACTAGTCAGCGCGTCCATACCAAATGGTTGCCGCCACTGACCAATTCGCAGATGACCTGGGACGATGTCTTCGATGTCGACGAAAACATCCATAAAGCTCGGGCGCCCAGGAAACGCGAAGTCGAATTCGATCATATAATTCACGTTTTCGGCAACCTTGCCTTTGGCGGCAAGTCTAGCCCGTCGAAAGTCGGCAATGTCCGTCGCATCGCCCACAAGGGCCTCATTGTCAGCGTCCTGGGAGAAGTATAAGGCGTCAGCATGAAAGAAACCGGTCACGCCGATTTGGGGAAACTCTTTGCCACTCAGATCGGCCGACGACCCACCAAGACAGATGCTTCCCTCGCGCCGCCCGGCGGGTACGACCTGAGGGTCGACGACCGTGGGCAGTTCGGGCGCTGCGAACTGTGCCTCGACAGCTGACGTTTGAGCGTGGGTTAAGCGAACTGTGGCCAACGAATTGACGCACGAGACGATTACACTCACGATGACCAGAAGCCGTAGCGGACGCATCGTTTTGAACTCCCAGCAGAACTGCAACAAGAAATAAACCTATCAATCGACAACCAACGATTGTTCCGGCCAGTAAAACCTCAAGCCTAGGAAAAAGCTGGGATTTAGAGGTTGTGAACGGTTCGCTAGTGTTGCTAGCTAGCTGCCTGACGGATGAATGCAAGTCGCAAGTAAACTTAAGCTGCGAGCAAAATGAGCATCTATCGGAGAGGGGGACGTTTTGACGTATGCGAGGCAAAGAATCAACTGTCCGACGAATTGAAGTTTGGCGTTGATGCCCACCGCTTGATGATCCCCACCTGCCCACGCCTCGAACGCGATTTCGGTCACCCCAATT
>JAGQOW010000068.1:12470-22921 GCA_020427155.1 Planctomycetales bacterium
GAAGTTTGGCGTTGATGCCCACCGCTTGATGATCCCCACCTGCCCACGCCTCGAACGCGATTTCGGTCACCCCAATTCGAAATCATGTTGTAGGATGGATTGCATGGAGTGCGTAACCTACACGGATAGCCAGCGAGGAAGTATTTCATGCACTTTCATTGCACTCCGTAATTCGCTTTGCCGCTTCGAAGCAGACATATTAGGATGGACGAACTCCTGACTTGACTCCCCAGGGTGAGACGATGTGGCTCCATTTTCGCGTTCTTGCTTTGACCAATATGCGACCAAACCTTGTCATCGCTACATTGGTCTTGGGCGCCGGTGTTGTTCTTTTGAGGCTTCTATCCAAGTCAAATGCAGCAGCCGAACAGTCACGAATACGCAATTGGATTCCCGCATTGGCACTGGTTTTCGGACCGGTGATTGGGATTGCTTGGTGGGCAGCAGATGTATTCCTACTGAATGTCGATTGCTACGTGCTACCTTCTGACAGCAAGGCAGCACTAATCTCGCATTCGCTTGTCGGCTCATTTGTCGGGCTTGTGGCCGCAGTAGTGCTAGCCGTATCACTGCTAATATCGAGGAGCGGAAGGGGTTCGTAGGAAGGTAGTTTCGTCACTCTTCCGCAATGTCCGGTAGAGCGCTGGGTGAAAGTTCCTATTTCAATCCACCTCAAAAAACACTAGCCACTAGCACCAAACTCAGCGTTGCCACTAGCGGGATCAGTACCGACAGAATAAACACGTCTCGGTAGGCTTGCCGGTGCGTAAGGCCCATGATCGTGAATGTGGCAATCACGGCGCCGCAGTGCGGCAGCGTGTCGAGCCCGCCGGAGGCGACAGTCGCAATACGGTGCAGCACCTCGGGCTCGATGCCCATCTCCAGATAACTGGGGGCGAGGGTCTCCATAAAAATCCGCAGCCCTCCCGAGGCCGAACCGACGATTCCGGCCACTACGTTCACCGAAAAGAACAACGACACCAACGGCGGCAGCGGAGCGTTGACCACAAGGTTTGAGAACGACGCGAAACCTGCAGTCTGCGCTACGACGCCGCCAAAACCAACGACTACAGCCGTATTGATCAGCGGCATGATGGCATCCTGAGCTCCACGGCTGATCGTTGTCGAAGCAGTGTACCAGGCATTGCGATGCAGCAGAACTGCGACCGCTGTGCCAAATACCAGCGCAATGCTGGGCCAGATTATCGGCTGCCCATTGGCAAAGCGAACCAGCGTTGGAAACCACGCCTGGGAGGTCTCGTCGATTACCTGCAGTATCCCCCGGGGCAACAAGATCAACCCAATCACCACGACCAGTGGAATGATAGCACGGATAGCGCTCGAAGGCGGCAATTCCTGCTGGCCGTCGGGCTCGACATCGTGCGGAGCCGGTACGAAGTTTTCGCCGCGCGCGGCAGCTAACTTCCTTTCTCGTTCCAGGTACCACATCCCCAGGCCAAGCATGATCGCCGCGGCCAAGAGTCCCAAGCCAGAGCCCGCGAAGAGGCTCGTTCCCAGCTTTTGGGCGGCAATGGCGTTGTGAATCGACGGCGCCCCCGGCAAGGCTGTCATAGTAAAAGTACCGGCTCCCAATACGGCTGCTCCGCAGAAAAGTCGCTTGGGAATGTTCGCGCTACGAATCAATTCGACCCCCAACGGGTAGAGAGCAAAGATCACAATAAAGACAACGACCCCGCCGTAAGTCAAAATGGCAAACGCACCGGTGATAATCCAAAGCGCGCGATCTTTGCCAAATACCTTCGCCAAAAAACGCGCGAGTGATTGAGCCGCCTTGGTCTCGGCCATCACGCGCCCAAACATCGCACCAGCTACGAACAGCACGAAGAACTTGCCGGCAAAAGTGAATCCCCCCAACGGGCCGGTGCCGTAGTCGGTCAGCAAGGCTTCGGCCAGGGGCAGACCGTTGGTGAAGATCACTACGATCGAGGCCAACAGCGAGGCAAGAATAATACTGAACCCGCGTAAGGCGCTGACGATAAGCACCATTAGTCCCAGGATAAGGCCGACGTTTTCAATCATCTGGAGAACTCCCTGGGAAAAAGTGCAAGGCGGCCTGAAAGCCTGGCCCGACAGGATACCAGTTGACGCCAAATTGACCTACCAGGTTTTTGGCAGGCCAAGGGCAAATCCTCAAATCATTTCCCTCCTGCTCCGGCACGGCTATACTGGAGTCCTGTTGTCTCCCAATCTAAGGAAAGAGGGCTCTTTCTATGCCGAAGTCTGTACTGTTGCTTTGTATTTCCCTGGGCCTCTTCGCTACGAACGCTTTTGCAGAGCCCACTGACGGAAAGAAGTATTTGATCATCCATGCCGACGATGCCGGCATGTCTCACTCGGTGAACATGGCTACGATCGAAGGGCTGGAGAAGGGGGTGGTTTCTTCGGCCAGCATTATGGTCCCTTGCCCGTGGTTCAAAGAATTCGCCGAATACGCCAGCCAGCATCCCGAGTACGACTATGGCATCCATCTCACCCTCAATTCGGAATGGAAAAACTACCGCTGGGGGCCGGTCTCTTCGCGAGACCAGGTACCGAGCCTCGTCGATGAGGAAGGCTACTTGTGGGACAACGTGCCGCTCGTGGCGTTGAACGCGAAGGCCGAAGAAGTCGCGCTCGAGTTGCGGGCGCAAGTGAATCGTGCCAAGGAATTCGGAGTGCCGCTCACCCATCTCGATACCCACATGGGCGCGCTTTTCAGTCGGCCCGATTTGCTTGAGGTCTACATCAAACTGGGGATCGAATACAACTTGCCGGTGTTGTTCCTTAAAGAGGTCGACAAAGAGCGCGCCCGAGAGTACCCGTCGCTTGTCCAACACGCCCAGAAGTTTGCCAACCAACTCGAAGCAGAAAGCCTGCCGCTCCTGAACGAAATTGCTCAGTTTTATGACGGCGACACACACGAGGAACGTCGCGCCAATTACGTCGAGTCACTCGAGACATTGGGGCCCGGTGTTAGCGAGTTGATCATCCACTGCGGCTATGCCGACGACGAATTGCGCGCGATCACCAGCAGTGCAGAAAGACGCGACGGAGATCGCCGCGTGTTCACCGAGCCGGCGATTGCCTCCATGATCAAGAACTTAGGTATCGAACTAGTTACCTGGAAGCAGTTCCACGACATGCAGCAGCCTGCCGCCGCGAAGTAGCAGAGGAAACTTTGTCAGCAGCCAAACGACGGTTGGCGGCAACTTGGCACTGCTAAAGCATAATTTCAAGCCGTTCACAATGACTTCCAGTTCGACATCTCGATTAGTGCGAGTCTTCGCCGTGCTCGCGTGCGCAAGCTTTGAGTTGTCGGCCGCCCGTGCCGAGTTGCCGGAAACTGTAGATTTCAATTTCCACATTCGACCGCTGCTCTCCGACCGGTGTTTCGCGTGCCACGGTCCGGATGAAGAAGATCGCGAGGCCGAGTTGCGTCTCGACCTGGAAGAGTCGGCCTATGCTGCACTCGAAGGGGGCGAGGCAAGCCACATCATTAAACCCGGCGATCCGCTGCAAAGTGAAGTCTACTTACGTATTGCCGCCGAAGACGCCGACGAGCGGATGCCGCCCGCCGACTCGAATCTCGTCCTCTCTGCCGAAGAGATCCAGCTTGTTCGACGATGGATCGAACAAGGCGCCCGCTGGAAGCAACACTGGTCATTCATGCCTATTGAACCTGTGAAGGTTCCCGAGTTGGCCGATTCAAACTGGCCGAGAAACGAGATCGACCAGTTTGTCCTCGCGCGCCTACAAAGTGAAGGTTTGCAACCAGCTGCCGAAGCGACCCGCGAGAAACTCATTCGACGAGTAACTTACGACCTGACGGGCCTGCCCCCCACACTCGAAGAAATCGACGACTTCCTGGCAGACGATGCTGCGGACGCTTACGAAAGCGTCGTCGATCGGCTTCTCAATTCGCCCCGTTACGGCGAGCGAATGGCGGTCGAATGGCTCGACGTCGCCCGCTACGCCGACACCTACGGCTATCAAGCCGACCGTTACCGCGCGGTATGGCCCTACCGCGACTGGGTTGTCGACGCCTTTAATCAAAACCTGCCATACGACGAGTTCGTTACCTGGCAGCTGGCAGGCGACCTGTTGCCTGGCGACGAAAAGGCCAAGACCCTCGCCACCGCCTTCAATCGTCTCCATCGACAGACGAACGAAGGCGGCAGTATCGAAGAGGAATTTCGCGTCGAGTACGTCGCAGATCGTACCGAGACCTTTGCTACCGCGTTTCTGGGGCTTACGTTTCAGTGCGCTCGCTGTCACGATCACAAATACGATCCTCTCACTCAAAAAGACTACTACCAGATCTTCAGTTTCTTTGGCAGCATCGACGAGTGCGGTCTCTACTCGCATTTTACCGAGGCAACGCCAACGCCAACGCTATTGCTGACCGAGCCGCAACAAGAGTCGCAGCTCGCAGAGTTGGCACAGGCCGTCGGCGATGCCGAAAACCGCCTGCAGGAAATCGCCGACCAGCAGCAATCGGCATTCGAAGCCTGGCTGGCAGAATCTCCCCAGCTGGAAAGCATTGCCGGTTTGATTGGCGACTACCCGATGGAACAGATCGTCGACGGCAAACTCGTCAACCGTGCCGACGCTGACCAGCCCGGGCAGGTCGCCGACGCGCCGGCACTCGTCGCCGGCAAGGTCGGCCAGGGGCTCCACCTCAGCGGCGAAAACAACTTCACCACTCCAGTGGGCGGAACCTTCTCGCGCCACGACCCTTTCACCATCTCGCTTTGGATCAATACACCCGACGAGAAAGATCGAGCCGTCGTCTGGCATCGGTCGCGATCCTGGACCGATGCCGGTAGCCGCGGCTATCAACTCTTGTTCGAAGACGGCAAACTCAGCGCCTCGCTGATCCACTTCTGGCCAGGGAATGCGCTGCGTGTGAGAACCAACCGCAAGCTTTCGACGAACTCCTGGCAGCAAGTCACGGTTACTTACGACGGCTCAAGCCGCGCTGACGGGTTGAAGCTGTATATCAACGGCAAGCTCGAACCTTGCGAAGTAGTCCGGGATCAGCTGACCAAGACGATCGGGTACAATAGCGGCGAGGTAGAGACCAAAGTACTTACTCTTGGCCAGCGGTTTCGCGACCGAGGCTTTAAGGACGGCCTGGTTGACGAGCTGCAAATCTACAATCGAGAACTCACCCCGGCAGAAGTCGAGCATGTCCACAGTGGCGCCTCGCTGGGGGACCTACTTGTGCAAAGCGACCCGGCACGTTCCACCCTGCTGCGCGATTATTATTTGAAAAACTACAGCGAACCGTATCGCATGGCGCTTGCCGAACTACGCGATGCACGCTTGAAACACGGCGAATTGATCGATTCGATTGCCGAGATCATGGTCATGCGAGAATTGTCCACACCGCGGCCTGCCTACGTGCTGAAGCGTGGCGTCTACGATGCTCCTGCCGAGCGAGTCGATTCAGACACTCCGGCCAGCCTGCCGCCCATGGCCGATGGGCTACCGCGTAATCGCCTAGGATTGGCCCGCTGGCTGACCGATCCAGGACATCCGCTCACGGCCCGCGTGGCAGTCAATCGCTATTGGCAGATGCTATTCGGCCGCGGAATCGTTGCCACTCCGAACGACTTTGGGAGCCAGGGCGAACTGCCTTCGCATCCCGAGCTACTCGATTGGCTGGCTCGCACGTTCGTCCAATCGGGCTGGGACGTCAAAGCGTTGCTGAAACAACTGGTCATGTCGGCCACTTATCGGCAAAGCGGCGAGTGCTCGCCCTCGCTACGGGCGCAAGACCCTGGCAACACCCTGCTTGCGCGGGGACCCAGCCAGCGGCTGTCAGCCGAAATGATCCGGGACAGTGTCTTGTTTACCAGTGAGTTGCTAGTGGAAAAGCGGGGAGGCCCTCCCGTGAAGCCGTATCAGCCAGAAGGCTTATGGGAGGAAAAGGGCAGCGCGACCTATCAGCGAGACGAAGGCGAAGGAAGCCATCGCCGCAGTCTGTATACGTACTGGAAGCGTACCTCGCCACCGCCCTCGATGCTCACCCTCGATGCCGCCAAGCGCGATGTCTGCGCCGTACAGCGACAATCGACCGCGACCCCTTTGCAATCGTTGGTGCTATTGAATGATCCCCAATACGTTGAAGCTGCTCGTGCCTTAGCGCAGCTCGTACTGGCTTACGCCCCAGAATCGATCGAGACCCAGCTGCATTACGTATTCAGAAAGCTCACCAGCCGCGTTCCCGAAGAACGAGAGTTTCACTTGCTCCAGGCAGCCTATGACCAGCAGCGAGAGTATTACGAGAACCATTCGGCAGATGCCGAACAATTGCTCGCTATCGGAGACCACCCCCATGGTGAGAACATCGATCCCGCCCAACTTGCCGCGATGACGATGGTCGTGGAAATCGTGACAAGCTTTGCCGAGTCGGTTACCAAATAGATTGCGAGTGACTATGAACAAACACGCCGCTCATTCTGAACTCGCCACGGAACTCACCCGCCGTCACTTCTTCGCTCGCACCAGCGTAGGGCTGGGCACTGCTGCCCTTGCGCATCTGCTGTCGAACGAAACCTGCCAGGCGGGCGGAGTTCTGAACGGTTTTCACTTCGCCCCGCGGGCAAAGCGAGTGATCTACCTGTTCATGAGCGGCGGACCCTCGCAAATCGATCTGCTCGATTACAAGCCTCTGTTGAACGAAAAGAACGGCGAAGAGTTGCCCGCTTCGGTTCGCATGGGGCAACGGCTCACGGGAATGTCCGGCAATCAGGCTACCTTGCCTTTGGCCGGCTCGGTTTTCAAGTTTCAGCAGCATGGCCAAAGCGGCGCGTGGGTGAGCGAATTGCTGCCACACACAGCCAAGATCGTCGACGAACTGGCGATTATTCGCTCGATGCACACCGAAGCGATCAACCACGATCCGGCCATCACGTTCTTCCAAACCGGATCGCAAATCGCGGGGCGACCTTCGATCGGGGCCTGGCTCGATTACGGACTGGGTTCTGAAAATGAAAACCTGCCCAGCTTTTGCGTGCTGGTAACCAAGGGCAAAGGCGGTCAGCCGCTCTATGCACGTTTGTGGGGAAGCGGCTTCCTGGCCTCGCAACATCAGGGAGTGCAGTTCCGCTCCGGCAAAGATCCCGTGCTATATCTCAACAACCCGGCCGGAGTCTCTGCGCAAAACCGGCGCATGATGCTCGACCAGCTTCGCCAGTTGCATCAATTGCAGGTCGAACGCACACTCGACTCCGCTGTTGCTGCTCGCATCGCCCAATACGAGATGGCCTACCGCATGCAAAGTTCGGTGCCGGATGTCACCAACATCTCCGACGAGCCTCAGCATGTGCTCGATATGTACGGCCCCGATGTCAGCAACCCTGGCAGCTTTGCCGCCAATTGCCTGTTGGCTCGCCGCCTGGCGGAACGGAACGTCCGGTTCATCCAGCTCTTTCACCGCGGCTGGGATCAGCATGGCAATCTGCCCAAGGGCATTGCCACCCAGTGTCGCGAAACCGATCAGCCCTGCGCCGCGCTGGTGCGAGACCTTAAACAACGCGGCATGCTCGACGACACGTTGGTCGTCTGGGGCGGCGAGTTCGGCCGCACGAGTTACAGCCAGGGCAAGTTGACAGCCGACGACTACGGACGCGACCACCACCCGCGTTGCTTTACTATGTGGATGGCCGGCGGAGGCGCCAAAGCTGGTGCCAGCTATGGCGAGACCGACGCCTTCAGTTACAACGTGATCAGCAACCCAGTTCATGTGCACGACCTCCACGCCACGATGCTGCACCTTCTGGGAATCGACCACGAGCGACTTACGTACAAATTCCAAGGCCGCCGTTATCGATTGACCGACGTGTTTGGCGAAGTCGTCGACGGGATCATCGCCTGACGATTTCTCGCCGTTTGCCGAAACACATCCCAAGGATTGGCCAACTGTCAGTTTTCGGCGCAGGCTCCTTGGCGCTCTTGGAGCCTTGGCGGTTCAGAATGCCCTCCCCGACTACTGCTTCCTGAGGCTCCCGGCTTGCACGTTGTCAACGTGTTTCGATTCGAGGTAGAATACAGCCAACAAGATGTGCAGAACTCCTTGAAACTTCGGGCGACTTTCATGCGTATTACCATAGCTTTGGGATTACTGCTTCTTCTTCCATCTTCCGCACTAGCTGTCGAGCCGATCGATTTTTCGCACGACGTGCTTCCGCTGCTTCAGTCAGCTTGCGCCAAGTGCCACACCAACGGTACCTACAAAGGCAGTTTTTCATTAGACACGCGCGAGAGCCTCTTGGAATCGGGTATGGTCGAAGTCGGCAAGAGCGGTGAGAGCGATCTGATCGAGCGACTTACGACTGAAGACCCCGAGCTGCGCATGCCGCTCGAGCAAGACCCACTGACACCAGAACAGGTTGCACTCTTCCGTCGCTGGATTGACCAGGGACTGCCATGGGAAGAAGGTTTCAGTTTCCAGCAGTCGACTTATGAGTTGCCACTGGCTCCGCGGCGGCCGGAAGTACCGCCAGCCAGCCAGCAGGTATCAAATCCCGTTGATCGAATCCTGCAGCCCTACTACGAGTCACATGCCGTCTCGCTCGAACCGGTGACCGATGCCGCGTTTGCACGGCGAGTTTCGCTCGACCTGATCGGCTTGCTGCCGAAACCCGAGCAACTCGCAGCCTTTCTGAACGACACCAGCCCCGATCGGCGCGAGCAGTATGTCAGCGCGCTGCTTTCGCAAAACCGCGAGTATGCCGAACACTGGCTCACGTTTTGGAACGACGCGCTTCGTAACGACTATGCAGGCGTAGGATACATTGAAGGGGGCCGCAAGCAAATCACTGGCTGGCTCTACCAATCGCTGGTCGAGAACAAACCTTTCGACCAGTTTGTCCGCGAGTTGATCAACCCATCCCCCGAGTCAGAAGGCTTTATCAACGGCATCAAGTGGCGAGGCCGCGTAAACGCCAGCCAGGTTCGCGAGATCCAATTTGCCCAGAACATCTCGCAAGTCTTTCTCGGGCTCAACATGAAGTGCGCTTCCTGCCACGACAGCTTCATCAACCGCTGGAAGCTCAAAGACGCGTACAGCCTGGCGGCGATCGTTGCCAGCGAACCGATCGAGATCCATCGGTGCGACAAACCGACCGGCGAGCTTGCGACTGCTGCATTCCTCTATCCAGAGCTCGGCAGCATCGACCCCGCCGCCCCACGAGAAGAGCGCCTCCGCCAATTGGGCGAATTGCTCACCCATCCAGAAAACGGACGTTTTACCCGCACCATCGTTAATCGCATCTGGCAACGGCTGATGGGGCGCGGCCTGGTGCATCCTGTCGACGAGATGGACAATCCTCCCTGGAACGCCGATCTACTGGACTTCCTGGCGGTCGATCTGGTCGACCACCAGTACGACTTGAAACACACGGTCCAATTGATCGCCACCTCGCAAGCCTATCAGGCCCACTGCGAGATTATTTCCGAAGAGGCGCTAAACGCCAAAGAGTATGTCTTTCGAGGCCCTCTTACACGGCGCATGACTGCCGAACAGTTCTTCGACGCAGTGTGGATGTTGACCAATTCTGCGCCTGCCGAGGCGGCCGCGCCGGTCGGTGATCGCGGCGAACAACCGGTGCGAGCGGCCCTAGTCAATTCCAGCCTGTTGATGCGATCACTTGGCCGACCCAATCGCGAACAAATCGTAACGACGCGGCCTGCAGTGCTAAGCACATTGCAGTCGCTCGATCTATCCAATGGCGAAGAGTTTCACAGCCTGCTCCTCCGGGGAGCCGAGAACTTGCTCGCCCAGTGGAACGCTCAAGCCGAACCGATGATTCAATACGTCTATCAAACGGCCCTGGCCCGGCTGCCTGCGGCGGACGAGATGACCGCGAGCCTCTCCATCCTGGGAGATGAGCCCACAGCCGAAAGCATTGCCGACTTGTTGTGGGTAGTATTCATGCTGCCCGAATTCCAAATGATCCGTTGAGCCATCCAAGCGAAGCCCCCTGCCATGGACAACATCCGACGTATTACGAAAGATCTCGATCGAAGACGGTTTTTGCAGGCGCTCAGCGCCAGTGCTGTCGCAGCCGCCGGTTCTGCTGCCCCGACCAGGCTGCATGCTGCCTCCACTGCCCTGGCGCCCACAGCCGATACCTGCATCTTGCTGTGGATGGCAGGTGGCATGGCTGCTCCCGAGACTTTCGATCCGAAACACTTTGTTCCGTTCGACGTGGGAGTCCCTGCCGAATCGATTATCAGCACGTTTCCTGCCATCGACACCGCCGTTGATTCGATCAAGATCAGTGCAGGCCTTGAAAACGTCGCCCAGGTGATGGATCGGGCAACGCTCATCCGGTCGCATCAGGTGGCCGACTTGGGACATATTCTTCATTCGCGGCATCAGTACCACTGGCACACGGGATACGTACCGCCGCAGACTGTCGCTGCACCCCACCTGGGCGCCT
>JAGQOW010000069.1 GCA_020427155.1 Planctomycetales bacterium
TCGATCACTTGCCTCGTCTCCTCGCTCAATCGGACTCGCCCGAGAGTTTTTTTAAAATGCGATTGGCAACCGTCACTTCGCCGATCACCTGATCTCGCTTGGCAATCTCCCGCTTCAGCTTCTTGATCTCTTGCCACTCCCCCTTGTCGCTCTTGCCAGCCAGGCCCGCCTCGCCAGCGGCGAGGAACTCGTCCCGCCACCGATTCACCGTCCGCCCTTCGACTCCCAGTCGGCGGCCGATACTATCGGCCGACTCTTCCTGACGAAGCAGCATCAATACGGCCTCGCGTCGCTCGCTCAGCGACAACTTACGTGGTCTAGCCATCCTTCTCGCGTCTCCTTTCTAACAGGAATTTAGCGCCCCAGCTTAGCAAAGAAAACGGACAAAACAGCGATTCCCAGAAACCTAGAGCTATACATAGTTGTCTTGGCACTCCGGCCACAACCCCAGCAGAGGGGATGATGCAGAGCCGAAAGGGGAAAGCCGAAAGCGGAAAGCCGGTGCGGCTTGCCATGTTGCACAGGTTTTCCTGCCACCGCAGACCCTAGTCTCCAACCTCCAACCCCTCGTTCAGCCCTTGCAGATCGGCTGGCACGAAGAGGCCGTCTTTGCGCAGCAGTTCGTCGTCGAAATAGATTTCGCCGCCGCCGTAGTCGGGGCGTTGGATCAGTACCAGGTCCCAATGGATGCGGCTTTCGTTGTCGTTGTTCGCCTCTTCGTAGGCCTGACCGGGGGTGAGGTGGAAACTGCCGCCGATCTTTTCGTCGAACAGCGTATCGAGCATCGGATGCCGAACGCGGTTGTTGGTGCCAATGGCCCATTCGCCGCAGTAGCGGGCGCCTTCGTCCGAGTCGAGAATCGTGTTGAGCTTCTCGGTTTCGTTGGCTACGGCACGAACGATCTTCCCGTCTTTAAACTCGAACTCGATGTTGTCGAAAACCGTGCCTTGATAACGCGACTGGGTATTGAAGCGAATGACGCCGTTGATGCTTTCGCGCACCGGGGCGGTGAAGACTTCGCCGTCGGGAATGTTGTATTCGCCCGCACAGGGGATCACCGGAATGTCTTTGATCGAGAACTCGAGCTCGGTACCGGGCGAGACGATGCGTACTCGGTCGGCCGCCTGCATGCGCGCCACCAGCGGCTCCTGCGATTTGCCCATCGCGGCATAGTCGGCCGTGCAGACGTCGAAATAAAAGTCTTCGAAAGCAGCGGTGCTCATGTTGGCCGCCTGAGCGAACGAATCGGTCGGGTAGCGAAGTACGACCCACTTGGTGTCGGGCACGCGGATCGAGCCATGCACGGGCTTCCACCAGTGTTGCTGGTAGAGATCCATCCGCTCGTGCGGAACATCGGCAAATTGGCTGCTGTTGGCAGCGCCGCGAATGCCGACATAGGCGTCGACGGCCTGCATCCGCTCCTTTTCAAACTGGGCAGCCAGTTTCATGCTCTCCTCGGTCGCGGTTCGATAGAGCGAGCGCAGCACGGCGTTGTTCTTCCAAGAAACAAGCGGGACGACCCCGCGCTGCGCCGCACCCTCGACCAACGAAGTAACCAGGCTGGCCTCGGGCAGGTCGAAGGCCTCGATCAAGACCTTTTCGCCTTGTTTCAACTTGCAACTATGGTCGAGTATCAGGTTGGCAAGTTTGGCAATACGGGGATCGTTCATGGCAAGGGAGAAACAGTTGGGGGGAGTAAAACTCGGGGAATTGCTCGACTCAGAAGCAACAATTACATGCAGCTGAGCATGCCAGAGTGATTACCGAGCGAATGACAACGAGAATACGTGAATAATAGAGTATCGGGTACCTGTGCGACAACGCGATTTTGCCGTACAGGTGTTCGTGTATACTAGCTATATTCGCTTGTCACACACATTCAGATTCCTGAATTGTTCCAGCCCCAGCACGACGAGGTGCGACCGATGTCTACCGAAACTCCGCTTGAAAGCGATCTAGAAGCTTCGTTTGCCGAAACCGCGCTGAAACTGGGTGGCAAGAGCGACGACGAGGCTCGTCGTACCGGGGCAATCGACAAAGCCGACGACCAGGTCGAGGCGCTATTTGCTCCGCAATATCAGACGGTCCATAGCCCTGCTCATCGAGCGGTCTGGGAACGCGGGGTGCCGACCGATTTGTTCGAAGGTTCTGATCCCACGGCGCCAAAGGACGTGCAACAGGTGATGGATGCCTCGGTCGAGGTCGTCAAGAACCATCTTGCCCACGGCACGTTGCAGGATGAAGCGGGTAAGATCACTACGCAGGTGTTTTCAGATTTGGCTGCTTGCGGCTATTGGGGGCTTCTGGTTGGTCGCGAATACGGTGGCTCGGGCGCGCCGTTTGCCGCCTTTGGCCCATTTCTGACGCGCATGGCGATGATCGATCCGACGATCGCGGGACTCGCCTCGGTGCATGGCTGTATCGGCGCGGTCGATCCTGTCAGCACGTTCGGCAATGCCGAGCAAAAGCAGCGTTTTTTGCCCGACCTGGCCAGCGGCAAGCGGTTGAGCGCCTTTGCGCTGACCGAGCCGTGCGCGGGTAGCGATCTGACCCAGTTGCGCACGCGCGCCGTGCTCGATGGCGACAGCTATGTCGTCAGCGGCGAGAAACTGTTCATTACCAATGTGACTGCAGGCCGCACCATCGGCTTGGTCTGTTTGATCGACGACAAACCGGCCGTGCTAATTGTTGATTTGCCCCAGGAAGAGAACAGCAACTTCAGCTTGAAGAAGTACGGGCTCTGGGCGCTGAAGCACACCTACAACCAGGGCATCGTGTTCAACGGCTTGCGCGTGCCGGCCGAGAATCTGCTGGCTCCCAAACGCGGCGACGGATTGACGATCGCTTATCACGGTTTGAACCTGGGCCGCATTGCGCTCTGCGCGAATGCGGCGGGCACGATGCGGGTGATGATGGCCAGCATGATTCCCTGGGCCAACTTTCGAGTTACCTACAGCGCGCCGATTGCCAAACGCGAGTTGGTGCAGCGACGACTGGGGCAGTTGGCCGGTTTGATCACTGCTTGCGACGCCTTGACCTCCTGGTGCTCGGGACTGATCGATCGCGGATACCGGGGCGAAATGGAATGTGTGATTGCCAAAGTGTTCGGCAGCGAAGTGCAGAAGCATGCAGCGATCGAGCTCTGTATGAAGACCCATGGCGGTCGCGCGTTTTTGCATGGTCACCTGCTGGGCGACAATGTACACGAATTCCTGGCCCCCTGCATTTATGAAGGCGAAGGAGAAATGCTGGGCATGGCATTCTTCAAATCGATGGTAAAACACCACGGTAAGACCTATTTCGAACCGATCGGCAAAGCTCTGGCGGCGGCAGGAATCAAGAAGCCCAATCCGCTGAACCCCGCCCATGCTTGGGCGCTCAAGGGCGTCGTGACGCCTTATCTCAAATGGTTGGCTGCCCAAAAACTGTTGCCAACGGCCAAGAGTACATTGCCTCAGATGCCTGCCGAGTTGGCCAGGCATGTCGAGTTTGCTTGCGAGAACCTGCAGAAGATGGCCCTGGAGATCTCCAACACGATGGGCAAGTTCCAGCTATCGCTGGCCGATCGGCAATGCCGTATGGCCGAACTCTCGGGACGCTGCCAGAATCTGATTACGATTCTTTGCACGAGCCTGTACGGAGCACGTCAGACGGACGAAATTGTTCGTGCGTCGGCCGACATTCTGTGCCAAGAGCTTACGCAGAAGCATACCGGTGCGAGGCCCAGCAATCGCTACTTCCGCCAGATCACCGAACTGGGCGGAGCGATTGCCAACGGTAGCTTCAACAGCATCGCGGGAATCGACGCAGATCAGATCCTTATGAGATACGATGCTTGAGGAATCGTTTGGCAATTGCGAATTACGAAAGCTGACCCAAGTGTTACTTGCCAAATAGTTTACCGCTGGGGGATACGATGTGTGAAGGCCTTGTCGAGTTGGCGGCTGAGGCTCAGACCTTTTGGGATACAAGAGATTCCGATACTCGGCACCAAGCCGACCGCGAGCAAATCGGGACAACAGTTTGAGATCCGGTGGTCGCCGTTGCCAATTCATTGGAACAGGTCGATTCGGCTCGGAGTCACGAGGTAAGAGGCCCGCCACTGGGAAATCAATAGTATCAGCCCCAAGGGGCCCCCTCCGCAGAGGGGTGTGGTGCAGATGTCCGCAAACGCTAGCTTTTGCTCAGAATCTCCTGCCGTTTGATTGCAGCAAATGGGGGGGCTAGTTATACTCGCGTAAGGGAGGGCTTCTGCGAATGGGGCTATCCCTGCCATTGAATGGCAGTCTTTCGCAAGGCTTTTGGCGAAGTTCATACACTTTTTTTATTCCAAGAGGCCAGCTAATGTTTTTCGACAGCTCTGACTCTCTCCGCGCTGGATCCGCGCGTGTTCCTCGAGCATCACTAGCTCCATCTTCGCTTTGTGCCTTGGCGCTTTCTCTGGTGGTACTGCTGGCTCTTTCGAGCCCAGTCTCTGCTGCTTTTTTGCAGAACTATGGTACCCATAACGCCACCGACCTGATGTATCAGAACGTCACCGAATCGAATGGCGGCGCGTCAGCTTTGTTTGGCGCCCCTTCGTATTCGGGCAATTCTATCATGTTCAACCCCCAGAACTTTCTCGCCCAGGCAATTCCAGGCAACGGCTTTGAAATCGTAGATAGTACGATTGAGACAATATTGATGGCTAACCCCGGCAAAGTTCTGAACAATATTCAGATCGAAGAAGGCGGTGACTACACGTTGGGCGGAGGTCCAGGTGGTTACGCATCGGCTGCCGTGGGCGCGTCCTTCCGAGTAACTATTCTTGAGATTGACAACAATCCCGCCCCTCCCCTGCTAAGCATCGCTGCACAGAATCTGCAGGTCACTTCCGGAGCTGGGCCCAATGGTGGCGAGTACTATCGCCCTGGAGATGACGGCGTTGCAGTAGACTGGGACGGCTCGGTTTTTATCGATCTAGATGCCTTCCTTGCTAGTAAGAGCATTTTAGGAAATGTCACTAAGGCACGGTTGATTTGGGATAACACACTCACTGCATTTGCTGATTCGATTAGCGGCGCTTTCATCAAGAAGAAGGATGTGAACGGTGTGGTAGTCACTACCAACATCCCAGAGCCTACCACTTGCCTGTTGGCGCTGATGGGATTAGCTCCACTGGGTCTGCTTCGCCGTAGGCGTGCTTAGTATCTATCAAAATTCAGAATAGAGAACTAAAAAAAGGCCGTCCGGCGGGGCGGCCTTTTTTAATAGCTCGGAAGACTGCTTTTAAGGCGGCGGCCAAGATGGCATCCTGTGCTTCGGATTCTGCCTTATCCAGAGCACGTGTTCAAGATGCAGCCGAGGTGCGCTTCTATTAACCTTTGCGCTCTCCATGGTTCCGCGCTACCGCAACCACTCGCTACGTCCAGTTTAGAAACCAGTTCAACTCAGAGCGTCACTGAGCTAACTCAAAAGAAGCGGTGAAGCGATCGAGCTGATGGCGATCAGTAGCACCAAAGCAAAAGCGACTCGGCGAAAGAACCGCTTCGGCATTTGGCGACCTAATCGCAGACCTAGCCAGAGCCCGGCGAGGATCGCAGGCATGACAACCAGGGTACTCAAAGCTGCGGGAATGATTCGCTCGCCATGCTGATTCCAGAACAACCAGGCCGCGACAGGCAATCCCGTCGCAGAGCAAAAGAAGAGGAAGCCTCTCGATTTGTCAACCGACCAGGTTAGTGAGTTGACGTAAAAGACCATGGGCGGCCCCCCAATCGAAGCAAAGCCAAGCATCAATCCCGAGGAGAGAAAAGCAAGCACTTGCCAGAATGTGGAAAGCCGATCGCGCGGAGGCACTCGCAGCCCCCAAATCAGCAGGACGACCACCAACAAGATGGTCCCGATGATTTGTCTGGTTTGTCCAGGATCGAGGTTACGATCGGCAAACATCGCCAAGGAGACACCTGCGGGAATACCCATCCAGCGCAGCACCACTGGCAAGACAAGCTCACGAGGTTCCAGGTGAGACCATAGTTTCCATGCGCCAATAATATTCTGCAAGCTCGTGGCAACAAGGTTGATCGTGGCGGCCTCGGGCAGCGAGAAGCCACTTAGCACCAGTAACGGCACACCTAACAAGCCCGAAGCAAAGCCCACCGCCCCTTGCACGGTACTGCCAAAGGTCATGATGAGACAGACTAGGGCGATCTCGTGGGGCGAGTAGAGCATAGGTCGGAAACGTAAGGGCCGAAGGCGGAAAGCGGAATGGTAACGCTACTTCTGATTTGTTTTGACTAATTGTTGAACTTGTTTTCTAAGTTGGTCGCTGTTCCAGCCTTGTCGTTCGGCTTCGAGGAGCATCGTTCGCTGCTGTTCGTGGGACAATCGTGCGACCGCGGCATGGGCAGACCAGGAGAGAGCAGGGCGACGATTCCTGGCCGGCACCCGCCGGGCAACCGAGGCATAGCGGCTGACCATTTCTGTTGAGAGCGTCTCTCCACAGACTTCACCAAATTCCTCGCCAAAGAGATCTTCGCCCTGATTGATCATGTCGCCGATCCACCAGGGGCTCGCCCGCTGGCACCAGAGGGCAAACTGCAAAGGCCCCTGCCAATTGCTCAAAGGCGGTCGGCCCTGGACCTTGACGTTCGCAGGTCGAAAGAGAAATGGCCCTAACGCCATCTGAGTTTCTTCTGCAGGCATGGTGAGAGGTGTGATGTTTGATGTATGATTGATGATGTGTGGTTGGCTGCCATTGGCTAGCTTTACTACGCATCTTACATCTTCACCCCATGTCGTACATCCTCTGGTAGTATTCTCGCATGGCAGATTCCTCGAAATGGGGCAGTTTTCCGGGTACCCGTCTCCGCCGGGTGCGTCGCGACGACTGGTCTCGCCGCCTGGTGTGCGAGAATAACATGACGGTCGACGACCTCATTTGGCCGTTGTTTGTTCGCGATGGGGAGAATCTTCGCGAGCCTGTCCCATCGATGCCGGGCGTGGAGCGGCTTTCGATCGACCTGCTGGTCGAGGCGGTCGGCGAAGCGATATCGCTGGGTATCCCAGCGGTTGCCCTGTTTCCTGCCACCGCGGCAGAAAAGAAGACGCCTGAGTGCGAAGAAGCCATCAACCCCGAGAATCTCGTTTGCCGTGCGGTGCGCGCCGTCAAGGTGGCTCATGGCGATCGCATGGGAGTGATCTGCGATGTGGCGCTCGATCCCTATTCGAGCCATGGCCAAGACGGATTAGTGCGCGACGGTTATGTCGTTAACGACGAGACGATCGAAGTGCTGCAAAAGCAAGCAATCGTACAAGCCGAGGCCGGGTGCGACATTATCGCGCCTTCAGATATGATGGACGGCCGAGTGGGGGCCATCCGACATGCGTTGGACGAGCGGAAGTTTGAGCATGTTCAGATTATGGCCTATGCAGCCAAATATGCTTCTGCCTTTTACGGTCCGTTTCGCGATGCGGTTGGTTCCTCTGCCAATCTAGGTAGTGGCGACAAACGGACGTACCAGATGAATCCGGCAAACAGTGACGAAGCGATCCGCGAAGTGGCGCTCGATATTGCCGAAGGGGCCGATAGCGTGATGGTGAAGCCAGGGATGCCGTACCTTGATATCGTGCGTCTGGTAAAAGAGACCTTTGCCGTACCAACCTTTGCTTACCAGGTAAGCGGCGAATACGCGATGCTTGCTGCAGCTGCCGAGCGCGGCTGGCTCGATCGCGATAAGGTGATGCTGGAGAGTTTGATCGCGTTTAAGCGAGCAGGCGCAGATGGGGTGTTGACTTATTTCGCACGTGACGTTGCCAGGTTACTCCGCGACCGTGGGTGATAACTCTGTGCGGCGCCAGCTGGACGCGCTGTTTTGTTCCAGTGATCCAGGCGGATAGCGGTCGGAGCAACGACTTGGCTAGAGGGCCAGCCAGGAGGTGGCTTGCTTCCAAAAGGGGATGGCAAGGAATGCTGTCAGCCAGAGGATTGCGAGCAGCCAACGCCAAGGGCTTTTAGGCTGGGAGTCAATGCTTAACAGGACAAGGCTCGCTAGAAACGAGAGTAGTAGGCAGTGGCATCCGTACCAAGCGATCAGGGCCCATTGGGGGTACCAAACGTTCTGAACAGCTCCGGTAAACTCGGTGATGGGTCCTCCGGGAAGATTTGCCCCTCCAGAGAAGAGTTCCAGGTAAGCCAGGAGAAAGAACGTGAGCCCCATGAGAAACTCGACGATTGCGTAGCGAGGCGAGATGGGCTGGCCACAGTCGCGGCAGCGGCCTTGGAGCCATAGCCAACCGAGCACGGGCACGTTATCGTAGGCCCTGATCGGGTGGCTACATTGGGGGCAATGCGACGGCTTCCAGACGACCGACATCCCGCGCGGCATACGGTAGGCCACGACGTTCAAAAAGCTGCCGATACAGGCACCTGTAAAGCCGAGCCATAGTGCGGTGATCAAGTCGATGGCAAAAGGAAAGCTCAAGGGCAGTTGGGGCGGAGTTTGCCGCTCGGTTTGAATAGAATGGCCTTGGCAGCTAAAATCACCGCCTCTCGGCGGGCATTATTGGCCATCGTCCGTGGGGAGTCCAGAGTAGAGGAGCCAAAGCCAGAGCACGATGCGTGCGACATCGAAATCTGGTGCGGCGGCAGGAAGGCTCGATTCTGGATTTTAGCGCTCGGTATTCGACTCTGGACTCTCGACACTCAATATGGCAAGCCAATCTCAGTCCAGCGAAGGCGAGCCTGCTTGCTGCCAGGTTGATCGACGACTACTCTCCAAGAGCTTTCAAGGCCTGTTGATCACCCAGTTTTTGGGAGCCACTAACGACAATGTCCTGCGCTGGCTGGTTATCGGCATCGGCAAGCAATATGTCGAGCCAGAACAAGTGGGCTGGATCTTGGCCGCGGGGAGCGCTGCCTTTGTTTTGCCCTATGTGTTGCTCGCCGCGCCGGCGGGATACTTGGCTGACCGATTTGGCAAGCGGGAAGTGATTGTCACCTGCAAGGCAGCCGAAATCCTGATCATGATCCTGGCAGTCATTTCGATCATGACTGGCAGCGTCACACTGATGCTTGCAGTCGTAACGGCAATGGGAGCCCAGAGCGCGCTGTTTGGCCCGTCGAAGTTAGGCAGCATTCCTGAGATGCTTCATGAATCGAAGATCTCCTCGGCTAACGGTGTGCTGGAGCTGACCACGGTGGTGGCGACGACGGTGGGGATGGTGACAGGAAACTGGCTCACAACAGCCACGGGGGTAAAGGGGCAAGAGTATTGGTGGATTTCGGCCGTGGTGCTGATCGGAACCTCTGTGGCAGGGCTCGCAGCCAGCTTGCTGATCCGCCGTTTACCTTCAGCCAATCCCCAACGAGTTTTCCCATGGGATGCCGTGAGCCAAACCATTCGAGACGTGAAGACAATGGCTCACGATCGCGCAATGCTCCGGGTCGTGCTGGGCATCGTGTTCTTTTGGTCGTTAGCGATGCTGGCTCAATTGAACATCGACCAGTTTGCGTTCCAAGGAGGAGCCACCAAGCAAACCCAAGTGGCAACCTTATTGGTGGCACTCGTGATCGGAGTGGGATTGGGAAGTGTGCTGGCGGGCGTCTGGTCAGGGGGGCGCGTCGAACTTGGCATCCTGCCTTTGGGAGCAGGGGGCCTTGCGGTCAGCGCCTTGATGCTCTTCACAGTCGAGGGAGAACTGTTTGACCCCAGCAAGCACTGGACCGTCAGCTATTTGGGAGCATCGTTTTTGTTGTTCCTCCTGGGAGCTTCGGCGGGGCTATTCAATGTTCCGCTGGCAGCCTACGTTCAGCGTTACAGTTCGCCCAGGCATCGGGGGTCGATCCTGGCTGCGTGCAACTTCCTGACGTTCGCCGGCATGTTGGCTTGCTCGTTGGCATATTGGCTGATGGGGCCTGTCTGGCTGGAGCTTTCGGCTCGTCAAGTTTTCTTACTGTGCGGCGCGCTGACCATTCCGGTTTTTATCTACATTGTCTGCCTGATCCCCCAGGCATCGATTCGCTTTTTAGCATGGCTAGTGACTCATACGGTTTACAAGATTCGGGTCCATCAACGGCATAATCTGCCCGAAGAAGGCGCAGCGCTGCTGGCGCCGAACCACGTATCGTGGATTGACGGCCTGATCTTGATTGCGGTTTCGCCTCGACCGATTCGAATGATTATCACCGAAGATCTTGTGACCAACCGGGGGCTGCGCTGGCTGGCGAAGATCATGGGAGTGATTCCCGTGCATCGCAGAGCCCCGAAGGCGGCTTTCTCGGCAATCGCTACAGCTCGCGAAGCGTTGAATAATGGCGAGTTGGTCTGTATTTTCCCTGAAGGCCGGATCACGGGTTCAGGGCAGCTCCAGGCATTTCGTCCGAGTACGCTCGATATCCTCCGTGGCACGTCCGCAGACATTGTACCCGTCTACCTGGATGAGCTGTGGGGGAGTATCTTTACATTTCGCAGAGGACGTTTTTTTTGGAAGTGGCCCAGCCTTTGGTCACGGCACGTATCCATCTGGTTTGGCAAGAGCGTAAAGCAGCCCACCAATATCCACGAGTTGCGTCAGGCGGTCCAGGACCTGGGAGCCGAAGCTGTCTCGTGTCGAAAGGAACGCATGATGGTTCTTCCACGGGTTATGTTGCGAAAGTGTCGCAAGTCACTTTTTAAGATGAAAGTTGCTGATTCGACAGGCGTCCACCTGACGGGCGGCATGCTGCTGATGCGCACGCTGATCCTTCGTCGACTGTTACGTCGCGAGGTGTTGCAGAGCGACGAACGCTATGTGGGGATCTTGATACCCCCAACCGCCGGAGCCGTTGTCGTCAATACGGCAGTTACCCTCGCGGGACGCGTGGCGGCAAATCTCAATTACACTGTTTCCAATAACGTCCTGAACGCGTGCATCCACAAAGCGAAAATCAAGCATGTGCTGACCACCAGAAAGGTGATGGAGAAGTTCAATTTTGACATGGATGCCGAAGTTGTGCTGCTGGACGATTTGCGAGAGAAGCTGACTCTGGCGGACAAGCTCATTGCCGCTATCATGACCTTTCTGACTCCCATGCCGCTGCTGGAGCGCATTTTGGGAGTTCACAAAATGTCGGGCGACGACGAACTGACGGTCATCTTTACGTCTGGCTCGACCGGCATACCCAAGGGGGTCGTGCTGACCGACCATAACGTGAGTTCGAATGTCGAGGCGATCGATCAAGTCGTTCGCTTGACGGCCAACGACACCTTGTTGGGAGTGCTGCCTTTTTTTCACTCGTTTGGTTACACCGTGACACTGTGGACCGTTTTGGCACTGGACGTGAAGTGTGCGTACCATACCAACCCCCAAGAGGCTCGACAAATCGGCAAATTGGCGAGCAAGTGGGGCGTAACGGTCATGCTGGCCACCCCCACGTTCATGCGGCTCTATATGCGCCGCTGCGAGAAAGCCGAGTTCAGTAAACTCGATCTGGCAGTGGCAGGCGCTGAGAAGCTCCCGATTGAGTTATGTGACGCTTTTGAGAAAAAGTTCGGTGTGCGGCCAATCGAAGGGTATGGCACTACGGAGCTTTCACCCCTGGCGTCGGTCAACGTGCCGCCCACCCGGTCTCAAACCGATGAAATCGATAGCCGAGAAGGCTCCGTGGGTCGTCCCGTCCCCGGCGTCTCGGTAAAGACTGCCGATCCGGACACGTTGGAAGATCTCCCCCCCGGGACGCCGGGCATCCTGCTTGTCAAAGGTCCCAATGTGATGAAGGGATACCTCGACGAGCCGGAGAAGACCGCGGAGGTGGTTCGCGATGGCTGGTACGTCACGGGCGACATGGCCAAGATCGACAAAGACGGGTTTATCCACATCACGGGACGCCTGAGCCGATTCTCAAAAATCGGCGGCGAGATGGTACCGCATATCAATATTGAAGAGGCAATTCAGGCCTTTGTCCAAGACGAGAATGACGATGCGGTCCGGGCTGTCGTGGCCGCGGTACCAGACGAGCGAAAGGGCGAACGTCTGGTGGTCTTGTACACACACTTGGATCATTCGCCGGAAGAGATTTGTGATCATCTATTGAGCTTGGGCCTGCCGAACCTCTGGATTCCCAGCCACGACAGTTTTGCTCAGGTCGAAGCAATTCCGCTCTTGGGCACGGGCAAGCTCGACTTGAAGGGAATGACAGAACTGGCGAAGAACAGTTTTGAAGCCAGTTAGTCGAAGGTCTCTTGGCCAGTTTGCGTGACGACGAGGCCCCTCGCCTGCACCGTTGTCATCGCTAGTTTGGCGCGCGAGACACACGAGGGCTGGTTTGGACCGACACGCCCGTCTGTTTTGCCGTACTGCCACACTGATAGGCAATGCGGATCAGTTGGTTCTGAGATTCCGGCGATACATCGGGGAGCCCCGACACCAAACGCTCGACGGACGCGGGGCGAGTCTCTGCTGTGCGCGAAAAGTTGCTAATAAACTGCAGCGTGTCGGTGAAGTTCCGATCGGCTGTTTTCCCCACCAAAGGATGAACAGCCTTGGCAAACAGCTCGATGCTGGAGCGATCGATGTGGATAAATGAATCGAGCCTTGCGGCAACATAATCGCGATCGTTCGTTTCGGTCATCGAGCCGCTGCGCAGGAGCAAGACGCATTGAGCCTTGACCGGACGAGCAAATGGTTTTCCTTCGTAAGCTCCTTCGGCATACATCACAATACGATTCTGGGCTCGATCGTCGCAGTTTTGCTCGACGATTGTCAGTTTTCCTGTCGTGCCAGAATTGTCGGTGAGTTTGAACGAATTGTCACCAATGCGCTTCAGTTCGATGTGCGTAATGCCTAGTCGCCGCCAGATCTCCACGAGTGTTTCAGGGTTTTGGGCGAGAAAGGTGAATAACTTGGGATCGCAATCGACCGTCTTTGTCGGCAGCCGACGGTAGAGACTTGTATCGCCGAGCACCTGTATCACAGCCGTGCGATAGTTTGAGTCGATCCTTTCCAGCGGAATCGCGCGAGAAGCCTCGTGCCGCGCTTCAACGGCGGTCGTAGCTTGGGTAGCGTCGGCCAATGCCAGCGCCGCCGCAAACTGAAGGCCAGCTCCCACTGCTAGCATCAACATCCAACGGCTAGCGCAGAGTCTCGGCCAGGCAATAGGCCTAATATCCGACGCGCCATAAACATAGCGGTACATATGATCCCCCCCGTAATTGCCCGCCACAGCTGAGAAACCTTGCGGGTTGTAGAACTCTTTCGGCTAAATCGGGGGACATGCCACAACTTTTCCTGTCGGCAGAATCGATAGGCACGCTAGCAATTGTGGGAGTCAAATCAGTTGAGGCTGACGGTCTTGTGCCTGATCGCGACTTTCAGGACAATTCGTGGCCATTTTCGGGACACGACGTGGAATCCATTGAGGACAAGTGTGATGTGGTTAGGAAGCAGCAAGCATCGGCTGCTGACTCTCGGCGCTATCGTGGTCGTCATCTCGGCAGTGCTTTGGCGAGCGCCGTCTGCGATCACTCGCTGGAACCAGCGGCAACTGGCCTACCAGATTGCCCATGGCGTGGAACAAGGTGTTGATCGAGGCAACGCCGAGGCAGCCGCAGAACCGCTTCGTCGGCTTGCCAGCTTTGGCACTTCTGCGCTCGAGCCGCTGGTGATCGTGGCGGCCTCTCAACGTCCTGAAGTTGGCCGTCAAGCGCGCCGGATCGTCGACGAGCAGTTTGCTGCCTGGCAGGTTCGGTCGCAGACAGATGAAGATTTCGATCTCTCGAAGCAAACGACGGCGTTGGCAGCAACCCTGCTAAGCCATGCCGATGAATTCGACCCACAAGGTAGACGTTGGGTCGAAGGTCTGGCGATTCGTATGATCGAGCTAACCAAAACACTTGAAGCCGCCGACGCTGCCAGGCTGTTGGACGTCTGTGATTTGCTGCTTGGCTCTATTCCGCCGAATGGCCCGCGTTTGCGAACTTTGCCCGAGACGGCACAATCTCAATTGCTTGCAGCTCCGAGCAAACTAGGGGTGCCAGAAATTCCGATCGAGTTGCTTGCTGTTCCCAGCGAGAGTTCTCGCAGCGTTTTCGCTGGATCGGAGAAAGGAACCGGCAACGTTCGGCAAGACATCGTAAGCGACTCGTCTGCCGAGCAAGATGCCACGGCGACGGAAGCATCAGGCTACTCTGCAGGGCAGCTCACAAGTACCGACCCGTGGTCACCAGCGTGGGGCCCTCCATTAAATGCCGAGGAAGTATCTACTGCTCCAGGCATGCAACTGGAAGTGTCGGTCGCACCCGATTTGCGTCAAC
The DNA here is from genome assembly GCA_020427155.1 of Planctomycetales bacterium. Classification (GTDB taxonomy): domain Bacteria; phylum Planctomycetota; class Planctomycetia; order Pirellulales; family Lacipirellulaceae; genus Bythopirellula. The sequence continues at coordinate 14,271 of JAGQOW010000069.1, forward strand.
CTGAAGTGACAGAAAACAAAGTTGTGGAAGTGCCGACTCCTCAAGAGATGAAACGTCGCCAACAGGCGATGCGGAAGCTCTCATCGCGAGTTCTCCTATCTCAGCTTCCCGAAGCGAATCACTATGTCGCGGGTTCGATTCGGCAAGTGCTCCGAGAGCGCGGCTTCGCTGACGCCGAAATGGAGTTAGCGAAGCAACTGACCTCTGCTCACATGGAAGATCGAATCCAGTTAGTGGAAGCGGTCGCGACACTTCCGGCAGAGCATGCACGTCGTTGGCTGCGCTGGCTGCTGGAAGACGAAGATGCCAGTGTCAGGCTTCGTGCCCTTGCGATCCTGGCTACGACGAACGATCCTCAGCTATTTCAACTTGCCCGAGAATTGGCGATTACCGATCAAGACGACCGGGTATCGGCACTTGCTTCGCGCATTGTTAGCTTACGATAGTTTGCCAATCGGCCCATTGTGGCAACATTGCATGCGCCGCCGCGGTGTGCCAAGTCTTTTATCGTGAAACACTACAGCTGGGGAGTTACTACGTAATACGCACTATCGCGATTGCCGCACAGGCCCGGGTTGCTAAAAGCGGTCTTTCAGCTTTCGCCAAAAGATTTGACCTTGCGCGCCACAACCGCTAAATTGGCGTACAATTAGTCGTGCGATTGCCTACTTCTGCATAGAAACTGCCGTACATTTGAGGAACGCTAGTGACTATTGCACATATTCGTTCACTCTTCCATGCCACGGTTTGGCTGGCATGCCTGTTGTCCGCGTTCGCGCCAGCTTGGGCAGCGTCCCTGGGATATGAAGGCGGCGATATCATTGTGGCCGATTATGTCGGAAGGATTGCCGTCTTTGACCGCGAGATGGTTTTCAAGAACTATCTTGAGACCAATTTCAATTTGGTTGGTGGATTAACTCTTACCAGCAACGGCGAGCTGGTTGCCGCGGGGAGGCTTCCAGGTTCCATTCGACGCTACAACCCTGCCGGTGATCTGGTCGATGTGATCGTGGGAGGCACGGAACTCGGCTATCCGATCGACATCAAGACTGGGCCGGGCGATTTGCTATACGTCGCTACACAAACTGCTGCCGTTGCCGAATTGACTCTGGCAGGCAGTTTGCAACGTACTTTTGGTTCGCTGCAGGATCCTCAAGCGATTGCGGTGCTCCCTAATGGGGAGTTATGGGTAGGGCACGGCACTGACAGCAGTGATTATTTGGCCAAGAATCCGATCCAGGTATTCAGCCTGACAAGTGGCGAGCTACTGCGGACCATTCCGCTCGTATCGATCCATGAGGTTGGCACCATGCATTACAGTGCAACCAGTGACACGGTGCTGTTGACAGCGCCAACCTTTGGAATCGTCTATGAATACGCCATCGATTGCACGCTGGTAAGGCAGTTTGATAGTGGTGCAACCAGATATGCCTATGGTGTGACGCGTGCCGACAATGGCCTGGTCTACGTAACAGGGCAGCTAACGGGAAATGTAGCCCGATATCATGCCAATGGAACTTTCTTGGACAGCATCGATCTAGGCCCCTATGTCGAGCGGCCGATTGGCATCATCCAGGTTCCTGTGCCCGAGCCTGCCGGGACAGGTTTATTAACAGTAGGGCTTGCCGTATTTTTTGTGACCCGTCGGCGGCTGCGCCTGTAGAAACGGCTTGTCGACAAGGGTCCTCTAGGCTTCGCCCGGCAATGCGTTATTATGAGGTGTAACTGTTACCAATTCTGTCGAAAACTCTTTTCGGCTTGGCAAGGTAATTGCAGCTCTGGCAGAGATCAGGTTTATCGTCAATGATTCGACGTCTCCTAGCGTTGCTCGGGGTGGTTGTTCTGTTAATCGGAATCATCGCCTACAGCCAATATCGGCCCGCCCTGAATCGTGTGTCGGGCTTTATCGAAGCCGACGAGATTCGTGTTGGCTCGCGACTAGGCGGCCGTGTCCTCAAAGTGGAAGTGCAGGAAGGAGAACCGGTCACTCAGGGGCAGACGCTTATCGAGCTTGAGCCGTTTGACCTGTTGCAGCGAGAGAACGAAGCCCTCAGCGCGCTAGCTGCGCGCGATGCTGATTATCGCCGCATTTTGGCCGGAATGCGACCGCAAGAAGTTGCCCAAGCAAAGGCTCGTTACGAGCAGGCCGTGGCTCGACTCGAATTGTTGGAAGCTGGTTCGCGCGAACAAGAACTCGAAGCGGCTCGCGGCCGGCTCCGTGTCGCCGAGGCGCAGCTGACCCTTGCCAAGCGCAACTACGAGCGCGGGGCCGAGCTTCTGAAGAGCAATGCCATCGCCCACGAAGAATTCGATACCGCCAGCGAGCGTTTCGAGGCGGCTCAGGCAACGGTCGTCGTGCGGACGGAAGAGCTTGAACTACTGGTAGCAGGTGCACGCGAGCAGGAGATTCGCGAATCCCGCGCCCGAGTCGACGAAGCTCGCGAGGCATGGGAGCTGGCTGAACAAGGCTCTCGCCAGGAAGATGTCGAACAGGCAAAAGCTGCTCGCGACGCCGCTCAAGCTGCCCTCGACGTCGTTCGCGAACAAAAAAAAGAGCTGGCCATCACCTGTCCGGTCGACGGGATAGTCGAAGCACTCGACCTGCAAAAAGGCGATCTTGTGCCCGCCGGCGCGCCGGTTCTTTCGGTCCTCGATTATTCTCATCTATGGGTACGGGCTTATGTTCCGCAAAACCGGATTGAATTGCATGTTGGTCAATCGCTAGATGTTTCCGTCGACAGTTTCGGTAACGAGCGTTTTTCCGGAGAACTCTCATTCGTCTCTCGCGAGGCAGAGTTCACGCCTAGTAACGTGCAGACCCCTGAGGAACGCTCCAAGCAAGTCTTTCGTATCAAGGTCGATCTGAAGGAAGGCCTGGAGAAACTGAGGCCGGGAATGACGGCCGACGTATGGTTGGAGCCTTTCGGTGATTCGCCATGAACGAGATCGTCATCGATGCTCAGGGGCTCAGCCGGCAGTTTGGAGAACTGACCGCCGTTAAGAACGTCAGTTTTCAAGTTTCCCGCAGCTCGATCTTCGGGCTTCTAGGCCCTAACGGTAGCGGCAAGTCGACGATCATCCGCATGCTGCTGGGCATCTTAGAGCCAACCGGCGGCTCCGCCGCGGTACTGGGGTACGACGCTTACCGCGAATCGGAAACCATTAAGCCGCGCGTCGGCTACATGTCTCAACAGTTTAGTCTTTATGCCGACCTTTCGGTGAGCGAGAACATTGAGTTCTATGGGCGCATTTACGGGCTGGATCGAACGCGAATGAAACAGCGGCGCGAAGCCGTGCTCGAGCTCACTTCGCTGGAAGATAACGTCAATCAAATCGCCGGTACCCTCTCCGGCGGCTGGCAGCGACGGCTAGCCCTTGCCTGTTCGTTGGTTCACGAGCCCGACTTGTTGTTTCTCGACGAGCCGACTGCCGGAATCGATCCCGTAGCTCGACGGCATCTTTGGGATCTGTTGTTCGAGCTTTCGGGCCGAGGCGTTACGCTCTTTGTCACCACGCATTACATGGACGAAGCCGAACGGTGCACCGACGTCGGCTACATCTACTTGTCAGAACTCTTAGTGCTCGGCAAGCCCGATGAGCTCAAGGTTCTGCCGGCAATCACGCCCGCCGGCACACGCCGATACGAATTGCGGATTCCCTCGGCTACGCAATATCTTTCTCTGTTGCGTCAGGTCGACGGAGTGCGCGATGCCACGCTCTTTGGAGAGACGGTCCACGTATTACTCAATGAGTCGCTATCGCCCGCACAAATGCTAGGCCAAATCGGCGTTGTCCAGGCAGGCGTCGAGATGCGTGAGATTCCGCCGTCACTCGAAGATGTATTCGTTACCCTGACCGCCGAGGCCGAGGCACATGCGACCAACACGGCAACCGTCGAAACGATCGCCCCAGAACCAGCTGCAGATTCGATCGAACCAGCCGATCCTGGGCTGACCAAAAGCTCGATTTCACAGGGGCGAAAAGACGGCAACACGACCAACGGCCTTTGGGCCGTGCTCGTTAAAGAGTTTGTTCACATTCGCCGCCAGCCGATTACACTGTTCTTCATGCTCGTCGTGCCGGTCATGCAAACAATCATTTTCGGCTACGCAATCGACATGCAAATCGAGAACATTCCCACCGTGGTCTTCGACATGGATGGCCGGCAGCAGGCGCGGGATCTCACTTCGGCTTTTGCCAATACTCGTCGTTTCCGCATCGTCGAGTATGTCTACGACGAAACTTCGTTTCACCGGAGGCTCAGATCGGGGCACGCGCAAGTCGGAATACGAATTCCGCCCAACTACTCCGACCGCATCATTCGTGGTGAACAAGTCCAGGTGCAGGTGCTGGTCGATGGCAGCGACTCGCAAGTGGCCACCGCAGCCCAAAGCACGGCACAGCTCTTGGGGCTGAATCTCTCTATCCGCATTGCCACGGCCAAGGGCGAGTCGATGCAGCTTGCTCCAGCTCGTGATTCAGCAGGCCAGGGAGTCTTGCCGATCGAAGTGCGCACTCGCATGCTGTACAACCCCGATCTGGAAAGCTCCCACTTCTTCGTCCCCGGACTCGTAGGGATCATCCTGCAACTCGTGACACTCTTCCTGACATCGTTTGCTATCGTCCGCGAGCGAGAGCTGGGCACGTTGGAGCAGCTCTTCGTTACCCCCGTGGGCCGGATGGGCCTTCTCTTTGGCAAGCTGCTGCCTTATGCCGTGCTGGGATTTGTCGAGATGTTGATCGTCTTGAGCGTGATGATCTACCTGTTCGGAGTCCCGATTAACGGCAGCGTGGGGCTCTTGATGACCCTGTCGATGCTGTTCATGGTTTGCTCGTTGGGCTTAGGACTGCTTGTCTCGACGTTGGCTAAGACGCAGCTTGAAGCAGTCCAGTTTGCCTTTGTCATCATGTTGCCCTCGGTGTTGCTCTCTGGCTTTGTCTTCCCGCGCAGCGAAATGCCCGACCCCATCTACCTGCTAACCTTCGCGATCCCGGCCACTTACTTCATCGAAATACTCCGAGGAATCATCCTCCGAGCCGCCGATTTCCAAGACCTTGTGGCCCCAGTCGTAGGCCTCGTCCTCTGCGGAACATTCGTACTAGGACTTAGCGTTACGAGATTCAGAAAACGACTGGCTTAGCGTCTATCACCGGCAGCAATTTTCTCGCAGCTGAAATCTCAAGAATTCAGACTCCAGCAGTTCATACGCTGCCATGCGACTCAGGTAAAAACTCGCTTGGCTGCCGCATGGCCGCGGACAGCAATTGCCGCGGAGATTCTCTCCAGCTGATCGCCAGTAAGTTGCCAGCCCATCGCCGCCGCCGTTTCTTCAAGTTGCCATAGGCGCCGAGCTCCGCACAAGGCGACGGTGATGCCCGGCTGCTGGATGGTCCAATTCACGACCACCTGGGCTACGGTGTTGTTACACTCATCGGCAATCTCTCGAAGTTTGCCGATGAATGCCTGGTTCTTGTTCCACTCCTCGCCCTGGTACATCGGGTAGTTTCTGCGGTTGTCGTTCTCGGCCAATTGCTCCTGGCGTGTGAGTCGGCCAGCCAAGAGCCCCTTCATCAATGCCCAATAGACGATTCCTGCGACGCCGTTTTCCTGACACCAGGGGATTGTCTGCTTTTCGATATCACGTTGCAGCATGTTGTAAGGCAATTGCACGGCAGTCAGCGGGCAAACAGCGTGGAACTCCTTAATTTGCTCCAGGCTGCAATTCGAAGCGCCCGCATAACGTACCTTACCCGCAGCAATGAGGTCGCCGATCGCACCAGCCGACTCGGCCACTGGCACATTGGGGTCGGGCGAGTGCAGATAGTATAGCTCAACGCGATCACTTCCCAGCCGCCGCAAACTTTCATCACACTCACTAAGGATCGTCGCCGGCCGGGCATCTTGGGTTTGTTCTCCCTTGGCGTTGTAGTGGATGCCGCACTTCGTGGCGAGAACGTACTGTTCGCGAGAGTCGGCTAGCGCCCGGCGGATCAAGTTCTCGCTCTCACCTCGCAGCCCGTAACAATAGGCGGTGTCGATAAAGTTGATCCCTAGCTCGGCACAAGCCCGCAGTGTGGCGATGCTGTCAGCGTCGTTCACGTCGAGTGACGTGACGCCTGCCATAGGCCAGGTGCCAAGCGAAACGGGGGAAACGATGAGGTCGCTATCGCCCAAGGAGCGGCGGCCGGGCGAGGAGTCTTCCTTGCTATTCATGCACGGTAGAATATCATGCCGCTCAGCAGAGAGGTAGCACTGGCGATCACCTCTGCCGGCCTCGAAGTGTCCTCTTGGCGGCGGTGTGCTTGTCTTTGATCGGTGGCTCTCGATCTTTCTGAGTTGCCCATGGGCCCATCTGCCTGTAAGATGGCACGCCTTGGCCGATGGGTTTGGCTGTAGCGGCTGGGCCCATGGGTTAGAATGAAATGATGGGGATGTGGCGGAATTGGCAGACGCGCTGGATTTAGGATCCAGTTCCTTCGGGAGTGCAGGTTCGACTCCTGTCATCCCTACTGATTACATAGCAACAACTTACGTTAAACGGTGATTCCTGGTGCCTTTCGGCAGAATTAGAATCTGACACAAATCTGACACACGGTGGCAGTCGTGTGGCGTTTGCGTCGCTGGTCAAAGATCAGACGAAGCGGAACTATTGAGTATCTACTTAGCTCACTCCGCTTATCCGGAATCACCGATGGCCAGCCTAGAACGCGACCCCGTGTCGGGCCGCTACCGAGTACGGTTTCGCTATGCCGGGCAGTCGTACAAACGCTCAGTTCGTACCAAGCACCAACGGGTAGCAGTGGCTACCTTAGGGCAGGTTGAGGATACACTTCGACTATTGGAGCTTGGTCTGACGGAAATACCGGACAAAGTCGAAGCAGGTACGTTCATCATTTCTGGAGCTCGGGCACGTCGTGAGAAACGCCCCCAATCGCCGGCAACGACCCTGGGACAGCTTCTTAGCGTTTATGAGAACGAACTCCCAGTTGGAGCTAAAGAGCAACTCACATTAGCCGGAGAAAAGATCCACTTCAAGCATCTACTGCGACATCTGCATTCTTCAACAAAGACAGCCACCTTTACGAGGAGGTCGGTACAGAACTATGTCGAAATGCGATCCAGGGACAAGCATCACGGCAGGTTCGTTGGGCCTGAGACAATCAAGAAAGAGATAACCACACTTCGCCTTGTTTGGAACTGGGCTAGGAAACAAGGCTATCTCGACTCCCCTGCCCCGGTAGACAGCATCATCTACCCCAAACGGGATGAGAAGCCACCCTTCCTGACGCTGGCGGAAATTGAGCGCAGGATTGTCAGGGGCAACCTATCGACGGAACAAGAAGCCGAATTGTGGGAATCCCTGTATCTCACCCGTACCGAGGTAAATAGGCTGTTGGACCATGTGTCGATGCAAAAACGGGAACCGTTTGTATATCCCATGTTTGTTCTGGTAGCTCACACGGGCATGCGAAGAAGTGAATTGCTACGGTCCGAATTGTCAGATTTTGATTTTGAGGGTCGCACCATTTCAGTTCGAGAGAAAAAACGTAGCCGCAAACATGCCATTAGCTATCGCCGAGTCCCGATGTCTGGTTTAGTGGATAAGGTGTTCAAAGAATATCTATCAAAGCAGACAGGTCAACTTCATACTCTGACTCGGTTAAGTAGAAAGCAACTCACCAGTGGCGACGCTACCCGTAGTTTCAAGGCGACGCTCAAGGGCTCACAGTGGGAGAATGTACGTGGGTTTCATGTTTTTCGACATTCTTTCGCATCCAATGCAGCGGCTGAAGGAATCGATCAACGAATGATAGACGAGTGGATGGGGCATCAAACCGAGGAGATGCGGCGACGTTATCGACACCTGGCTCCTAGCCAACAGCAAACGGCCATTGATGCAGTGTTTCAGAATGATTGTCAAACTGGTTGACGCGATGTGTGCCTTCTTGGTTTTAAGTTAGAAACCTCAGACGGAATTCGAGTCGGACACAGCCGTAGAACGCATCTTTAGAATTAGATTCGAAGCGTTAACACGCTTCCTGAGGAGTATGCCAGTGGGAGGCACATGGTCCATATTGTACCAATTAGGTTCCAACTCTACCAACTTGCGGAAGGTAACAATGTGCTGAGACATGTCTTCACAATCACTAGATTCCGTAGATCCGCATTGACTCGGCTAGGTCCTTGAATGACTTGCGTGAAAAAGGGCATTGGTGCTCAGGAGTTTACGGCCTGCGCAAGTTAAGAAGACCATTCTATTTCACGGTATCCTTCCAGGATATTCTATTCCCAAACGAGCGTTCGATTGAATGTAATAAGAAACAACTAAAGAATCACAACATTGTCACTACACTACAAGCAG
>JAGQOW010000070.1 GCA_020427155.1 Planctomycetales bacterium
ATCCGGCAGCCGCGATTCGACCATTGCTGCCAACGTCTCGACATCAGTCGACGCCATCTCATTGCTCACACCTAAGCAGACGGCCAGATCGTTTCGGTGCCAAACGCGAAACTGAGCGCGAATGTTGGGCGGGGATTTTAAATACTCGCTAGTGTGCAGCGCCGAGGTCGCATCGGCACACACATACGCACTGAGGGTCGCAATCTGCCCCGACTGCTCGTTCTGATAAAACGCAAGCAGGGTTCTGAGCACGTTTGCCTGGTCCTGTTGCTCCTTGTCGTTAGGTCCCCAGGGAAATGGCTTCAGCATATCAGGACGAGAAAAAACCACGGGATTGGTTCCCAGCTCTTTCCACTCCGAGTCTTGCAAGTTGCTAAGCTTCCAGCCGGGGGGCAACTTTTCCACCGCGATCACCAGCGACTGCAGTGTTTCGTCGGTCGTCGAATCGTCAGCAACGGCAGTCTCGGCAAGTCGGGCATAGATGTCGCGGGCCTGCTGGTACTCGGCCAGTTCTTCTGGGCGCAGGATGTCGCGATTGCGTTCGATCTCGGCGTCCATGCGGGCGACAAAATAGTCGGTCTCGCGCTTCCGCGGGCGGAGCGGACGATCGGGCATCGTAATGTGCACCGGGGCCGTGTGCGCAAAACCCATCTTCCAAGGTGGTTGCGTGCGATGCGGCTCAAAACACCTTACGGCAATCCACGACGTTCCGTCTACCGGCACGTCGACATCGAATTGCGAGCGATGCACCCAGGGGCTCTCATAAACATTCTCTGGAACAATCACGTCCACCACCTGGCCGTTCTTGACGATTTCAATGCGATTGAGCGCGTGAATCCCCTCGACGTTTCCCTGAACCCGCACGGTCGCGGGCGAGTCCAGGGCGATCGTACTGCCAGGGGGCTGCCCGTTCACCTTGGCAAACAGCATCGGTCCGTTGGTCACAAAGCTGCGACCGGCGTCGAGATTCTGCATCCACTTTTCATAGGAGAAACCGTCGGGGCATTCTACGTAGACCCGTCCGTACCCGAGCGGCACCGGGTGGACGCCGTTGGCAGTGCCGGCGGTTGGCCGCATCTTGAACCCGCAGTTGAGCAGCGCGTAGTACGACTTGAATCCAAAGTCGATCCAGCCCCACTCGGTAAAGCCCTCGTCGTCGGTTTCGATATTCCAGCCGTCGGGCCGCATCTCGCGCGTCCACGCTTTGAAGAAAAACTCGGTTCGCCAGATGTGGTTGTTTGCCAACTCAAACAGGTCGACCCCCATCACCGGCGCCAGCATCATCGACCATGGCCAGGAATGCTTGTCGAGATCGAGCAGCGCCCCCTGCCGACGGGCTTCTGCTGCGATGGGAGCTACCGGCGGGGCGGCCAACTGCAGGGGCTCCTTGTGATTCAACACAAAGACGGCGCCCTGCGTGTGCCGGCGGCCGTTGATCGTGAACAACTCATACTCGGTGTTCAGCGGCCAAATGGCTCGATCGCTATCAAACTCGATGAGGTTGGGCGACTGGTCATAAGACTTGTCTTCCAACACCGGCGGCGAGTAGGCATCTCGAATCCAGTACGAAAGGGGCAGGGCGACGTTCAGATCCTCTGCCCGCATCACATTGGGCAAATCGTCAATCGTGCGATGCACGTGCGTATCGCCCGCATACCAGCCGCGGCTGTTCATATCGATCCAGCGCGAGGTCGACAACTGCTGCTCGGCGATCTCGCCTTCATTCACCCTCACTTGCGCCTTGTTGCCTCGCCACTCGGGGCCATGTTCGTAGTAGACGACATAATGCCCCGGCGACACCTGCGCCCCAAAGGGGTGGGCCGACACGGTCGTGTGCTTCTCGAAACTCGTCGGCGACCGAGTCACGTCGTAGCTGAGCGCAGTCCCCTGCGGGTCGAGCGATTTCACAAAGTGATACACCCGACCAGCCCCGGCGACGTGTTGCTCGACGGTTATTCGCCCCGGCACAAGCTCGTTGGTCGCCGTATCCACCAATCGGAGCCGCAAATTCGCCGTCGAGTCACCAGCAGCCACCCCCTGCGATTGAACAGGCGCGCCAACGACCAGTAGCACCAACAAAGGCAGCAGACCAGCAACCGTCTTGAAGCAACTCATTCCGTCACCCTCGTCGTAGGGCAGGTATCGCCCACCAAACTCTTCGGTTAGTCATCGGCCAATCCAACCTGAGCCGCAGGCGCTAGCCACGGGTCAACCAACGCAGCGTACCCCAGAGCTCCACCCGACGCTAGCGCGTTCGGCTCAGGGACTTAGAGAAGCTAGTGTCACGCCCACACCGCTCTGCCGAGGTGGTCATGAAGGGTACCGCCACCTCACATGCCCACGTCGGCAGAGTTCCTTGAACACGGCAACTATGACTCTTTGTCCGTGAGAGTATCAGGGCAAACAAACTGCCATGGTTGGTGAAAGCGGGTGGCATGCCCGCACCGGTCTGCCGAGGCGGGCATGAAGTGGACGGTCGCCTTGCATGCCCACGCCGGCAGACCTCCGTGAGCATGGCACCGGCGCTCACTGATTGCCTCCGCTCTCCGCATCGCTCCTCCGCGTCTCGAGTTTCCCTGGCGAGTTGTTTGCAGGGGGTGCTGGCATGGCAAGCGATGTTGTCGCGGGGCGGCGATTGCACTAGGCTCTGGTTTCGCCTTGCGATCGAACCCAGGAGGTTAGCATGATTCGCCAACTCTTTAGCACCGTCGTTGCATTTGCCGTACTTGCGTTTGCAGGAGAGACGCCTGCCAACGGGGCGGGCGTCGAGCTCGCGCCCACGCTGAAAGTTGGCGAAAAAATCCTGGTGCTCAACGGGGCGGGCAATCGCAACAAGTACTTGCTCGACTTGTACACCGCCGGACTCTACCTGACGCAGCCGAGCAATCAGCCGGTCAGTATTATCGAGGCGGACGCAAAAATGGTGATTCGCATCGTGATCACCTCGAAGATGGTCAGCCAAGAGAAAATGATCGCTTCGCTCGAGGAGGGATTTCAGAACTCGACTCGGGGCGATATCGAGCCGCTGCGTGCCGACATCCAGAGGTTTCGCCAATGCTTTGCCGACGAGATTGTTAAGGGCGACATCTTCGACCTCGTGTATTTGCCTGGGCAAGGGGTCGGCGTCTTCAAGAACGGCAAACAGCAGGGCGCCATCGCCGGCTTGCCGTTCAAGCGAGCGTTGTTTGGCATCTGGTTGAGCGAACAGCCGGCCGACGCCAGGCTGAAACAGGCGCTGCTAGGCAATGGCTCCGGCGTTCGCCGGCAATAACGTCCGACAATTACAGCTGGCAAGAAACAGCAACTTGACGTCAGCTTGCGACTAGCCGAACCTCTGCCAGCCTTGCTGCCATCTCCGGCGCGAAGTCTCGCACGTCAAACTCGACCGACTGGCGATAGTCGTCTGGCAGATTGCCTCCGTCCAGTAGGCCATAGCTGGCCAGTACTTCTGGCATGATGTCGCCAATGGCTCGCAGGCCGCTGTTCGATTCATCGATCCAAAGCATCGTTTTCTCCTGGAATGTGTGGTCGCACGCTCCTTGTTGTGGTATAGTATACGCCTGTACATGTTCCTGGCAAGAGGTCTATTGGCAGAGGATCACGCCCATGTCGGACGAAACCATCGAAGAAGAAACGCGATCGAACGAAGAAGAGCTCTGGGACCGTTACCTCGAACAACAGCAGCGATTGAGTTGTCCTGCCTGCGGAGAAAGTGAGGAAGTCTTCTGAAAAGCCGGTGGCTTGCGCGTGTCGGCCTGGGATAGAATCCTGAGTCGTCCAACTGCCTTGCTTCGCTTGTTTGGAAAAGCCCGAGAACGTATGCAGACAACTCCGCTGTTTGAACTTGATACGGTAGGATACGTGCAACAGGGAGTGAGCATACTTTGCGGCATCTCGTGGAGCGCGCAGGCGGGGCAGCACTGGGCGTTGTTGGGGCCTAATGGCTCGGGCAAGTCAACCTTGTTGAAGATTGCCGCCGGTTACCTTTGGCCCACCAGCGGCAAGGTGCTTCGATTGGGGCAAGAGTTGCTCGATCTCTACTCCTTGCGGCTGAGTACCGGGTGGATCTCTGCCGACATCGTTGCCCAGATCCCTTCGACCGAGACTGCGCTCGAGACGGTGGTTTCAGGCAAGTTCGCCCAATTCGGCTTGCGTCGTCTGCAGAGCACAACCCCCACATCCGACGATTTCGAGCGGGCCGCGATCGAACTTACTCGCCTCGAGTGCCAGGGCCTCGCGCAGAGGCGGTTTGGAGTGCTCTCGCAAGGTGAGCGGCAACAAGTTCTGATCGCGCGCACCCGTATGGCGGGCCCCAGTTTGCTCATGCTCGACGAGCCCTGCGCAGGCATGGATCCTGCCGTGCGGGAGCGGTTCCTGGCATGGCTTGCCAAGCGATTGGACGATCCGAAGTTTCCGACCGTATTGATGGCGACGCACCACATTGAGGAAATTGTGCCCGGCATGCGGCAAGCGCTCTTCATGAAACAGGGCCGCATCCATCGGGCAGGGGCAACTGACGAGGTCGTGACGGCAGCAACGATGGAAGAGGTTTACGATCTCCCGGTTGCTCGCATCGAGCGCTGCGGCGGACGGAACTGGCCAATCTGGGGTGAAGCATCCTGATCCAAATGAATGTTGGAACGACAGGGTACTATAGCGCGTCTAGCAACCGCGCAGATCGAGCCTGTTCAGGGAGTGGCATCGGCGGCGTCGAGAACGACGATCTTGCTCGGGCGAGGACAGACAATCTCACCGTCGCCATCGCCGTCGACGTCGGCGATGATTGCACCATTGAGTGGCACGGGCGACTGCCAGCGTAGTTCGCCTTTGCCCGCCTCGTCGGTGCCGATGCAGAAGCTTCCTGAGAGAAACTCGCCTTTGCCGTCGCCGTCGACGTCGGCCGTAACGGTCAGGCCTGAGGGTACGAAGGGCAACTCCAGCTGCCATTCGACTTCGCCAGTCCACAGGTCGCGGCAGACAAATGTTTTTTCGCGTCTTGCAGAGTAACCGACTTCCATCACGCCGTCGCCATCGACATCGATCATCGCTACGTTGTCTGGCCCATCGTATTCCAGGTCTTCACGCCAAATCCCTTCGCGCGGGTCGGGCTTCATCAGCCCAAAGGGGCCGAACCCGACGGGGACTGTCCAGTGTGGCTTGACGGCTGTCGGAGAGTCGAAGATCGGGCAAAACGCGTTATAGAGCTTGCCTGCGTATAGCGCTCCTTCGGTGCTGATGTTTCCCGTGTGATTCAGGTAAGCAAAGCTGCCGTCGTGGCCTCGCAAGTAGGCCATATAGCAGAGCAGGTCCATGCCGATTTCTTCGGTGCCGTCACCGTCGAAATCGTAAGCCGTGGCAACGTTCTGGGGACGGTAAGGAAAGACTCCGATCGCGTCGCGATACCGTCCTTTGAACCATAGTTGTTTGCCAGTCACTCCATCCAGCAAGTAGGTGCCTTCACGCACGAGCCGATCATCTGCCACCGAGATCGCCACGCCAGCGTGATCGTCTGCCAGGAATTGCCCCGCCTGGATGATGCAGCTACTGACTTCGTTGGCGCCGAGATCGAGCGACGACTGCCAGAAGAGCGAACCTTCGCTCCGATAAGCGCGAATTGTGAGGTTGCCCTCGCCGTCGGAGGCAGGGGTAATAACACACAGATACCCGGTCCCTTCCAGGTCGTAAGCCACGGGGGTGTGATAGGGCGAGCCCACAAGGTGTGGATAGTTGGCCAGTTCTCGCAAATTGCTTTCCACGTCGAGCGAATAGGTGATTAGACGGTTGCTCGGCGTGCGGACAAGCAGTTCGGCCTTGAGATCGTTGTCAAGATCCGCAGCAGCGACGGTGGCAGTGCTGGACCCCAGCAACGTGTGACGCCAACGTAGGGTTCCCTCCCAGGTTCGCGCTTCCAGTTGCCCTCGGTCGCTCGCCACGAGGTAGAACTCGTCGTCGGTCGTTTGGTTCAGTACAGCCAATATCGGAGCCGCCAGCAACTCTGCAGCTTCGGTGCGAGCTGCGAGGCGCAGTTTGCCGTCGACGATATCGTATCGAGACAGCACTTCCTGGCCGCTGGCGATGCGCTCGCGGAGGAGCAACTGGCGGTTTGCAGTAGCGCCGATCGTCGCAGATCCCCACAGGCTGGCGCCTTGGAGCGTGCCGATGAGTTCCGGCTCGGAACCATTCGTAAAATGATAGACTTTAAGCTGGCCTCGGCCTGGCGTAGCGCCATGGGGCGCATCAAAGACCAGCATTCCAGATTCTCTGCTTGCGCCGACGTTCTCGAACGACGCAACTCCCCAATGATCGGGCAATTCAAACTCGATAGCTCCGGTCGCAGCGTCGCGAATTCGCACGAATGAGCGGTAGTCCGCGGCAGGGTCGCGGACCGTGTAGACCATTTCGGTGGTTCCGTCGGAGTCGACGTCCGCGGTGATCAGGGATTTGACGGTGACACCGGGCGCCTGCTTATAGACTTCTCCGTAATAGTGCTCCCAAACCAATTGGTTCTCGCCTCTACGGTGCAGGCGAATAGCATGCACATGAGTTTGAACCCGTTCGCCGATGACACAGGCCAGTAGCCCGCCGCTGGCATCTCTTCCCAGCGTCCAGGGCCCATAGTTGCGTCGGTGCTCGCCTCCAATATCATAGGCTAGGGTGCTCAGCATTTCTCCTGTGCGGGCGTCGAAACCGCGGCAACGAAACCGTCGTACATTCCAGATCATTGGCTCTTCAGGTTGCGAGAGATCGAGCTCGATATCACAACGATGGTCGTACCGTTCGTTGAATTCGTCGGGAATTGTCACCTCGCGTTGCCACACGATACGGGGCTCGCCCGCGGGAGGGAAGTTGATGACGCAACCTTCGTCGCTGTAGTTCAGGAAGACCGCCGCTTCCTGGCCGGGCATGTCGCGAAGAATATCGGCCACACGTACTCGGACAGCGGCAAACGACGGTCGGAACTCATGTTGCCACTCGGTAACTCCGGTCTCGATGCTCAGGAGTTCGAGCCTGGGGCCGCCACCCATAAGCAGGTATTGCTTTCCGTTGCTTCGCAGGTCGCCTTGAGCTAGTAGCGTTCCAGGCGAGCCCCGTGTCCAAAGAACTTTTCCTGCGTAGTTGACAAGCCATAGTCGACCATCGTCGACCAGCAGTAACTCGTTGCCGGTCGGATCCTTGAGCACTTTGGTCCATCCTACGGTTCCGCCGATTTCGATCTGGCGCCACACCGCAGGGGCTTCTTTCATGTTGCAGACAAGGGGCGAAAAACTGGTTGCCAAACGATCGTGCAACGGACGGGGCCAATTGCGGTCCCATAGTTGACGCATGCGGATGCCCGGCATGAGCGGGTGCGTGTCTGAATCCGTCTCAGCAACAGGTGTGGCACTCCACAGCAATTCTGGGCAGGCGACGACCAGACCAATCGCCAAGAGCGAACGTCTCGATGCTCGCAGCCAAGTCGTGATTGTCTCGGCAGGTTTTTTCATAGGGACAAGGGATATCGAGGTACGACACAGAAACTGCGCCGATTGATGTTTGGCAATAACGCAGCGAGTAAGTCAGCGGCATTGCATTTACGGCATCGTAGTAGTTGAATACTCAACTAGTTTCTCAATTACTACGAGTCTTCAATCGCCCTTACCGTTGCGATTTGCCAGAGGCGTCAGACCTCTGCCAGCCGCTGCCGAGAGTCGCCAAACTCATCCAGGTGGAGACCGAATTTGTCTAACAGAGACAGGTAGAGACTGCACATCTTGCGGTTGGATTTCTCACGATAGTCCAAAACGCGACCAGTTTCGAGCTGGCCGCCGCCACGGCCCAGGAGTACTACGGGGAGTTGCGTCGCGTCGTGGCCGCCGGTGAGCATGCTACTGCAGAACATGAGCATCGTATTGTCCAGAGCGGTCCGCTCGCCTTCCTGGATGGCATCGAGCCGACGAGCGATGTAGGCGAGCTGCCCAACGAAGAATTGATTCACCTTGAGCCAGTCGTCCGACTCCTGATGAGAGAGCAGATGATGGATCATGTAGTCAACGCCGAGGTTGGGGAATCGCAACGAGGAATGATCGTTGTTCAACTTGAGAGTGCAAAGGCGAGTCGTGTCAGTTTGAAATGCCAGGACCAGGATGTCGGACATAAGTTGCATATGTTCGCCGATGTCTTGCGGGATGCCGTCAGCGGGGCGAGCAATATTCGGCTCGGTCAGCGTGGGGCGCCATCCCTGTAATTCGCCTCGTTTTCCTGCACCGGCGATGCGCTGTTCAACTTCGCGCACGGAATTGAGGTATTCGTCAAGCTTCTTTTGGTCGGAGGCGCTGATTTGCCTACGGAAATCTGCCGCATCGGCGAGTATTGCATCGAGCACACTCTGGTCGCCGCGCTCGGCGGTGTCGTTGAAGAGCCGATCAAAGGCGAGCGCAGGATACACTTCCAGCGGCGTCGGAGTCGTGGGCGACGACCAGGAAATGTGGGAGCTGTAGAGCATGGAGTAATTCTTGTGTACCGAGGGGTTGGCCTTTTCGCAGCCGAGCACCAGGCTAGGTACTTTGGTGTCACGACCGTACGTTTGGGCGAGTAGTTGATCGATGCTTGTTCCAGAGCGGATCTCGCCACCTGAGGCGAGCGGCGCGCCAGAGAGCAAGTTGCCGGTTTGCGAGCTATGGATGTTTCCTTTGAGCGCTTCCTCGTTGTAAAGCCCTCGAATGAACAGCAGCTTGTCGCGATGCTCGGCAAGTGGTTCCAGCACTTTCCCCAACTTCATGTCACTGCCGTTGCCCTCGGCCCACCACTCGTTGCGGTGAAAGCCGTTGCCAGCGAACAGTACCCCAAGCCGTATCGGAGCTTCTCCCCTGGCTCGCGACGCATCGGGCGACGCGCCGAAGACCTCGACCGACTCCATCCATGGTAGTGCCATCGAGACACCGACCCCGCGAAGGAAGGTTCTGCGAGTTAGGCTGTTCATCGTTTTGTCTCCAGGGTCGATGCCGATTTTCAATTAGAATAGAATGAGAGGGAATTATTGGGCAGCCGCAATAGCAGGCAGGCTACCCTGATAATCGCGTCCGCGGATCATACGAAACTGGTCGCTGAGTACGATTGTTTTGAGGGCCCGTGATACGCGGTACTGGTTAGCAGCCAGGTTGTGCATCATGTCGTCCAATAGGGGTTCGTCTGATAGCTGCACAGCCCGACCAAGACTATAGCCTAACAACTTGCGGCAGAATTGTCTTACAAAAGCATCGCGACGGGTCGTTAGTAAATAAGTCCGCAGCCCTTCCAGCCCTACGACTTCGGTTCCGTCGAGGAGCGTCGAGTGAGTGTCGATCGCATGTCCGCTGTTGTCCTGTTGACGATACTTGCCGATGGCGTCGAATTCTTCCAGGGCAAAGCCGTAAGGATCGATGCGAGCATGGCACTTCGCGCAGGAAGGGTTGGTCGTATGCTGTTCGATGAGTTGCCTTTCGGTCAGATCAGCAGGCACGGTTTCGGGCAAAACCGGGACATCCTTGGGGGGGCGGGGAAGCCGTTCGCCCAGCAGCGTTTCTGAAATCCAGTTGCCTCGTAGAATCGGACTAGTGCGCGAGGCGCCGGACTGGGAGGCGAGAAAGGCAGCCTGTGCCAGAATGCCACCGCGCGAGTGGTCCCGCAAATTCTCGACTCGTCGCCAAACTGCTCCTTCCACACCGGGGATGCCATAGTGGCCAGCTAACGACTCGTTGAGGAAAGCGTGATCGGCGCCAATGATTCCCAGCACCGAGCCGTCGTTTTGAAACATGTCAGCAAAGAACTGGATCGGCTCTTCAGCCATGTCGCCTTGCAGGTTGGCAAAGGTTGGAAAATGGCGTTCGCTTTTTTCTTTGCGTTCGGCAAAGTCTCGAATATGCAACCATTGGCAGGCGAATTCGATTGCTAATTGGCGAATCCGTCGGTCCTGAGTCATCCGTTCTAACTCTGAAACCAAGGCGTCAGGCTGCTGGAGCCTGCCTGCGGCTGCCGTTGCACGGAGCTGATCATCGGGAGCCGAGGACCAGAGGAAGTAGCTCAATCGGCTAGCAAGTTCCCAGTCAGTGACAAGTCCGCGGTCAGCGCCTCCAGGCGGGTGCTCGATGCGATAGAGAAAAGCAGGACCTGTGAGAACGCGAACCAATGTCAATCGCATCGCTTCGTCGTGCGGGATATCCTCTGCGCGAAGCAGTTCGTAAAACTGCCTGATACCCTGATCCTCAGATGGTTCCAATGGCCGGCGGTAGGCGCGAGCTGCGAAATCAACGAGTGCGTCGAGCTGCCTTGGTTCGGTCTCGACTAATCGAGCGCGAAATGCATTGGCTGCAGCGTTGATCGCCTCTCCCATGGGCCTGTATTTGTTCGGATCGTCGTCCTGGGAGGCGAATTCCAAGAGTTGTTCGAATCCGGTAACCAGTGAAAGCGCGTCCTGGCTGACGAAATGCAACTCATCCCAAAGCTTGTCGAGCAAGGCTCGTTCTTCTTCGTCGAGCAAAAGGTGCGAAAACTGGTCGTCTTCGCGATAAAACAGCACTAACGTGACACCCGCGTCGACGGGAACGATGCGGGAATAACACATGGCCGCTGGAAATAGCGCTCGGAACTGGTCGAAACTCTGCCGAAACCGCTGCTCTGCTTCGCTGCCGGGATGTGTCACAACCGGCTTGCCTGCAAGTAATACGTCGGCGTCTGACGGCGGCTGGGTCGAAGCGAGAAGCTGAGCACTTGCATCTCCATCAGTATCGCTAGCCAGGCTTCCATCGACGACAAACACGCCGTTGGCGGCCAAATGTCGCGGAATCTTGATTTCGAGAATAGAAGGTGCGTCAACAAGTAAATCTACCGCGCGACGCGTTGTGTCGTCGGAGTGGTTGGCAAATTGCCGAGGGTCGAGCCCTGTGCCAACATCTGCCAATTGCTCAACACTGATCGTGTCGGCCAGCGCTGCGGGATCGATCAATGAGAAGAGTGGACCATCGAGTGCACTAAGTTGACGGTAGACTTCAGCATCGGCTCCGACGTCGTTGTCGGGCAGGGGAGAACGAAAGAGTGTTTCGATATCAGCAGCTAGACGCTCGGCAGCCGTTGGGTCTGTAGTAGCCAGCCATTGCGCCAGCAGCGAGTTCGGAGAAATGATGGTTGTTTTGTCTGCCGAACGATCCATTCCCGTGTAGAAATGCCAGACCGCTGCGTTGCCATGCTGGTCGGCATGGGGATTCCCGGCTTCGATGCTGTCGGCGCAATCGCCTGACAACGACCAAGATCGCCTCTCGCCGTCGAGTTCAACGATGTCTAATTCGACTTCCGTCAAATCACAACTATGGTCGTTGTCGCGGGAGGAGATGATCAGCGAAACGAGCTCGCCCTGCCTGATAGGCAATCCCTCGATCGGCTCGATACTAGCTGTTCCACCCAGATCGACGTTGCCCGTCGAGAGGACACGGCGGTGCCCGCCACGACGCAGTTCAAGGGCCCAGCTCACACCGTTGCCGCACTGCGAATGGGCATCAATTACTGCAGGTTCTAATCTAACGCGTCCTTCAATGGGGCTTTGCCAGGCCACCGCCACCCAGCGCTCGGGTCGTGGATGCACGGCGATCTTATGTGGTTTCAGCGAACCGGGGATCTTTACGGTTTCGTCCGAGGCGTTTGATACGAGCGAGAGAGCAGCTTGTCCAGCGACACCCCATCCTTTGACAAAGTCGTAACCAGCTAAACCTGTGATCGGGCTGTCCAGGTATTCCTTGATCGTCGTGTTCCCTGAGTAGGCAATCCCAAGGTACTTGAGCCAGCTTTCTAGCACCAAGGGGTCGAGACGGCGGGCTGCCGCAACCAAGGCGACGTCCTGGGATGTCTCCGTGGTTTGGAGTTCGCGTGCTGCGGCCAGATACTCGGCAATACTGGCTAGGAACTCGTCACGTTTTCGAGGAATTGTAAATGAAACGGCCCTAAGATCACGCAACATCAGCGGTGGGGATCCTGGTCGCTCGATTCGTGGACGTTTCCAGACAACACGATCTGAGCGATTTCCATCACCAGCCGAGCCTGCCGTCAGGTAGAGTTTGATTTCATCAACATCCGCTGAGAGCTCTAGTGCGACTCGCAAGGATTCGACGGACGACATTGGAGTAGCCGGAACTTGCCAGCCCTTGACCTGGCCGAATTGACCAACCGGGTTGAACCGCCAGAGCTGATCTTGCCAGGTGCGAATCTCCTGAGCAACTTCACGAGCTTCGTTAGGTTCTGCCAATTGCCACTGCAGTCGGACTCGGTCGAGCAAAGCCGAGGGTTCTTTCGATGTCAACATTTCAGCCAGCCGGAGAAGGTAAGTCGCACTGAGGCCTTCGTTACGTGCTAACTCCTCGACTTGCGAACGGTTGTTTGCTAGATGGTCTCGATGTTGAATCAAGACCCTGAAGTAAGCTTCCAGATCGACGCGTCCATCTGCATTTGTGAGCGTCGTCGGATCGGATACGTCCCAGCGATTGAGCACGCTGGCATCAGCTGGATCTCCCGTATAACGAAAATAGATACTTTGAATCGAAGCCAGGATTTCGTTTGTCCAGTCGCGTCGTGTCTTGTGTGGCGAAAAGCGAAAGCCCTCGGGCAAGAGCACCATGTGATCTGCTATGCCCTTGGCGGCTTCAAGATACTTGGCGACCAACGCAGGCGACATCGCTAGTGCGTTGCCCGTATTCGTAAAACCTTCGCCTGCTGCGCCATCTGCAGGGAATTCGTGAGTGGGGCTGAGCTGCACTCCCGTGAGGTCACGAATAGTGTAGGTATACTCGGCGTTATTCAACCTGCGTAATACCACTGGCCCGGGGTCGCCTGCGTTAGCACGTGCTTCAGCGTCCAAGAACTTTTGAACCCAGTCTTGCAGAAGTTGCTTTTCGCGTGGCTCGAGTTGCGGACTATCCGCTGGCGGCATTTCGCCATTACTAAGCATCGAAGCGATTTTTTGCCAGGCTTGCGAGTCGCGCCGGACCTGGTCGAAGGAAGAGAATCGCTCCAAATCGAGTTCGCCTTCACGGGCATCCGTAGAATGGCAATCCAGACAGTATTGGCGAACAAGTGGAAACGCTGTAGCTAGGTACTCTTTCTCTTGTTGCTCTAGGTTTAGCTTCTCTTTGGCAACAACAGTTGGAGCAAGAAGTAGTGCAAGCAGGGCAGCGGCGGAGAGCATTTGCCGGATCCGCCTGGGGCGTTTGTACGACAAATTCCCAAAGTGTCTTAGCATGGTTAGATGACTGAACAAGTGAATTGTGGAAAATGAGAATGGCCAGAATGCTTTAGGTTGAGTGAGCATCCAGTATTTTAGCAGCATAGAGCTGAATATGTGTAGAGTAGAGCAACTTTGGTCGTGGGGCAGCTTTCTTTTGAGAACTGGTCGTCTCTGTCTTGAAAGACCTATGTCCGAATGATCCATTCTTTGGTGTGGCAAAAAAGCATTTCCTGGAAAGGAGTTTCAGAAATCGTTGAATCTTTGATGAGCCACCAGCTTTGCCGGTGGATTCTTCACTCAAAGTTTTCGAACAACTGGTTGGGAAGCGACCAGCGGAGGCGTGCTAGAAGAAGGTCGCCTTTAGCCGAATGCTTGGGGAGCCACTCGCCGACGGTGATCCAGGATTCGTCCGGACTGACATTCGTGACGTGGAAGTTGCCCATGAGTGCAACGTCGTCGGGAAAGTCAATGCCGTCGCCGACGATAGGCAGCACTACCTTTTCTGTGTGGCGCAACAAGCATAAATGTGCGGGATCGACCCGGGCGACCCAGAGCGGAGAGCGCCAACGGATGACATTGCTATTTGCACTATCTTCACGGGTGTAAACGAGGAAGAGTCCTTCGGAATGCGTGAGCCAGTGTTGCTGGGTAGTGGACATCGATAGGGGCTGGCCATCGTCCCAGGCCCATGCCGTTTTCTGTTGATAGTGAATGCCATCGTCGCTGACTGCCACATACCCGTGGCCGTCTTCGGCGCGGATGGTCATGTAGTAGCGATCACGGAAGCGAGTGATCGAGGGTTCCAATAGCCCGCGGCCGACCGGGTTCATCAGGGCTGGCCCCACCTCGGCTATTTGCAGCTGCTTGCCGTCGAAGGTGCAACGCACTCCTGCGACCATCCGATTCTCTGCCTCAGGTCCGAAAGTGAACGACATGATGATGTTGCCATTGGAGTCTAAGACGCGTTGGCCACAATTGTTGGTATAGATGTGAGCGCCACGAGGATCGCTCCACTCGAGTTTCTTACGTTCCGACCAGTTGCCGTGCCGATCACGTACCGAGTAGACAGGGTAACGCGGCAACTGATCGCCAGTCGCGAATCTTGGCCCCCGGTAGAACACGACATGCCCCATGGCCAGCACCGAATCGGTTGGCGGATGGTACTGGGGAACTACGTCGCAGACACCTGCCTGCAATCCTTCGTGGCCAGCTACCGGGTGTCGCTCGAAAGCCTCAATGGTTTTGGGCTCTGACCAACTGCTACCCAAATCGCTGGAAGTCGACCAATGAACGGGTCCAAAGTAGTCGGAACCGCTGATCGGTTGCAGGTTCATTAGCACCAGCGGCTTGCCGCTGATGCCGGGCAATACGCAAGCTCGCGGGTGAAACCAAGTGGTGCCTGTGCCCGAGCGATTGTCACGAAGAGTGTGCTTGGTAACGGATTGAATCAGGTCGAGTTCTGCTGAGAACCCCGCGATTGGATAAAAAAGAGCTATGAACAGCGCGAATGAGGATCTGATTCTCATGAGTTCTATCGGAGCTTCGGAAGGCTCGGCGCAGGCCAGCGCTAATGGAGGAAGGGTCAGCGGCTTGCGACGCTCGTCTTCGGGCTAACTACGCGCAGCAAGATGGGATTCGAAGTCGGTTGGCCTGCCTCAGCAGCAACGACGTAAATTACCCGCTCCTGGGGTTCGACCCAAGGCTCAGCAGTAAGGAAGCCGATGCGCTCATTTTCGTCTGCTTGTATCTGAAGCCCATTGAGCCCGATGTCGTCGACATAGATGCCATGGGGGACATTCAAGGCAGCATCTTCTTTGCCGAAGGAAACGCGTCCTTCGTAACCGTGGCGCTCGACGCGAATGGCAAAAGTCGTGGTGGTGCCCGGCGTGATCTCGAGGACGGGCAGATCGTCTTTCGCGGGCGGGTTGTCCAAGTTGGGGGCTAATAGAACTTTTAACGTGTTTTCTTGTTTCAACTGGATCTTGCCAAAGTCAAACGGCCACTTTTTAATTTCGCGGCCATCGATTTCTGCAGCTGCAATCAGCTTGATTGAGTTGGCCTCTGCATCCGACGGTAGGGCTGCATCGGAAGCGGCATAGATTGCTCCCCAGGCAGTTGTTTGTCCCGGAGCGATCGTTAGCGGGGTGTGAGTCGTAAAACCGGTTGGCAACCCTTCGACGTGGATTGTGACTGCGCCATCGAAACCATCTTGCCGATCTACAACGACGCCAAACTTGTGACCGGCGCCGGCAATGATTTCAGAACTACCTTGCTCGACCGACTTGATTGCGAAATCTGGCTGTGGTGATCGAATGGCAATTTCGTAATTGAAATCAGTTCCCTCAAGCCCTCGAGCATCTTTGAGCCGCACCACGTACTGGCCGTCGTCGGGGGCGGTGAATGTCAGAAACGAGTCGTTACCGAAACGCCGCAGGCTATCATCGTCGTTTTCGTAATTCACGACGAATGCGGGCAATCCATTGGGCACGATCGTTGCGCCGGGAGCATGTGGCTCGACAATATAGCAAGGCTCGTTGAGTGCGTGGGTAACGGCCGTGGTATCGAAGTAACCGATACGTTTTCCGGAGTTGGAATAGACTCTGAATCCCGAGTCGGGACCTCGCGGATACTGGTAGAATCTAACGACTTCGCCATTGCAATACAGATACTGGTTGAGCCGCATTTCTCTCCAATTGTACAGTCGATAGTCTTCGTCCTGACTGGAGTCCTTGCCTCGAAACTCGAAATAGGAGTCAGACGTCGCTTGCAGTATGACTCGCGGAATCGGCAGACCGTCGCTCGACAAAACCTGAATCTGGCTGTCGAGGGGCGAACCGTTGCGCTCCGCTTTGACTTCGATAATCCAAGTTTGGTTAGCCAGGCTGGTAAAGCGGAAGCAATCCACATCGGCGTCATGGCCGCCCGAAGCGGAACTACCAGACACTGAATCAATGACGCCCTTGATGCGAACAGGGGCTGCCACCTCTAACGCGTTCTGGGGCGCGTCGTTGGGCTCAGCCTCGACCCTTTCACTTGTTGGTCCTGAAGAGAGTGGCGAATGAGCGACTCCTTGAGTATTGGCTGCGACTTGGGATTCGGTGCTGAGACCGTCTGGCAAAGGATAGCGTTCGACCGATCCGTCCATGCGGCCGACGGCGATTTGATTCGCCGCAGAAGAAATGGAGACCGCCTGAACCGAGGCAGGTTGGTTGGGCCAGGAGTGGACCTGTCGGAAACTGTCGGTTTCCCAGAGCTTTACTTCGCGATCGGCGCCGACTGAAACGAGCAGTTTTCCGTCTTCGCTAAATCGCAGCAGATAGATGGATCCTTCATGGGCAAAGCGTGTCCGGAGGAGCGGATTAATTTCAGGCTTGTCGGTTGACGAGAGACGCCAGACGCGGATTCGGCTATCCTCGCCTCCGCCAACAAACATGGACCCATCGGGGCTGAATGCTGTGGTGTATTGTTCCTTTAGGGGTTCGCTGCGTGTATCGAGTCGAGTTCCAGAAGCAACGTGCCATACCTTGATGGTTGCATCAGCACTGGCGCTTGTGAGTTGTTGGCCGTCGGCAGAAAAAGCAAGATCAAAGATGGCGCCGTTGTGCCCTTCAAGCGAGCGGACGAGTTGCCCGCTGGCAATATCCCACAAGTGGATCTTCCGATCGTACCCGGCGGTAGCTAGCAGACGGTTTTCGGGGTCAGTCGTCGCGGCATAGACAATGTCGGTATGCGCCGTGCTTCCTTCAGGAGGAAAGGTCTTGTGGATCGTGGCACCGGCGATGTTCCAGAGTCGGGCTTCGCCATAGAGGCCGGTAATGCCCGTGGCTGCAAGGAGATGCTGGCCGTCGGGAGAGAAGCTAACCGATTGCACCTTGCCAGGATGTTCGAAGATTAGCCGTTCGGGCTCAGCATCTGATTGCTCCAATTCGACCTGGGCAAATCTTGCTATGGCCAAGGTCTTACCGGAAGGAGAGAACGCGAGCGAGGTTACCGCCGGCCGGACATCGACAGGTGGATACTTGGGAGTCGCCAGTCGTCTGCCTGGATTGACGCCCGAGGGGCCTTTGGCTCCAGCGTCGATCCAAGCTGCCAGCGCAGCAATTTCTTCCGCAGTGGGAGCTGGTTCATCTTCAGGGGGCATCTGTGGTTCCAGTCGGCCGGTGAGCATACCGATCAGTCGGCTCGACTGGGAGTTGCCCGGGGTGATCACCGCACCGGTCTCTCCGCCTGCTGTCAGTCCGGTATAGGTATCGAGTCTCAATCCTCCTTCTGCTTCCTCACCATTGTGGCAGCCAGCACAGTACTTTGTCAGGATAGGCGCTACGTCAGACTCAAAGTGTGGCGTCTCCGCGCCTCGGCCTGGGCTTGGGGTTAAGAGCAGGATTGCCAAAAGATGCAGGCAAGCCGAGCGATGTGTATTCTCAGTAAATGGCATGGCAGAAGAAAAACCGTTTTCGACTAGTGTTGAAACAAGAACTCACGGCTGCTCATCAAGCTCCAATATAGATCTTCTAGGACTTCTCTGGGGAGTTTAGCAGCAGTTTGCGAATCGGCCGCCTGTGGCTCAGCCTCGGCGGCAAGGACTTGCAACAATTGCTGGCGCTCGTCGTCTGTAGGCGCACGGGAGAGCGCTCGCAAGTAGGCGTCGCAGATGATCTCGTCCTCGCTCAGCGAAGAGTTGAGAATCTCAGTAATGCGGCTGTTTTCGTTACGAAGCTTTTCATTGATCGTTTCGCCATTGTTGATGTGCAG
Organism: Planctomycetales bacterium; assembly: GCA_020427155.1. Taxonomy (GTDB): domain Bacteria; phylum Planctomycetota; class Planctomycetia; order Pirellulales; family Lacipirellulaceae; genus Bythopirellula. The sequence continues at coordinate 17,978 of JAGQOW010000070.1, forward strand.
CACCTGGACCATGCTGGGCGCGTCGCTGCGTTGACATTCGCAGACGATATCGCGTTCGTTCCGCCCGAACATCGCGAGAAACTTGGACTGGACCGCCGAGTCGTAAAGCTGCGTGGCACGAGTGCCCACCTCGTATTCTTTCGTATCTTCCACGTCGGCACCGTCGTAAGAGATCTTGTCAAACGTCGTGGGTACTGCGCTGACTTGGGATATCGCGTCGAGCAATACCTCGGCCATCAAGCGGCGAGGATAGTAGCGAGAGTAGAAGCGGCGATCCTCAGCGTTGGTGGCCAAGGCCTGGCTCGATCGTTGGTAGGTTTCCGACTGCAGGATCAGTCGCACGAGGGCTTTGAGATCGTACTGGTGTTCGATTAAGTAATCAGAAAGCGTCTGGAGCAACTCCTCGTTGCTGGCCGGGTTGGAGAGTCGCAGATCATCGACTTGTTCGACCAGGCCGACTCCAAGCAAAGCATGCCATACTCGGTTGGTGATTGACTTTGTGAAATAGGGATTCTTGGGAGAGGTGAGCCAGCGAGCCAGGTGGGCGCGGCGATCACTGGTATCGTCCAGCGAAAGAGGTTCACCGTCAAGCGGCGCGGGAAGTTGCGGGCGTCCGGTGCGCGGCTGTACCAGTTCGCCGGTGCCGACAACGAGCAGAGTGCGTTTGCCGTCGCCGCTTCGAGCGCCTTCCCACCCTTTTGCTCGCACGCGCGCGAACAGATTGGCCATCGCATAGTATTGATCGTTGGTCCATTTTTCGAGCGGGTGGTTATGGCATTTGGCGCAATTAATCGACAAGCCCATGAACGCTTGTGAGACGTTCTCGGCCATTTCTTCGGGGCTGGTGTGGACTGCGAAGAAATTCGTCGCGCCTTGATCCAAGTTGCTTCCTGTGGAGGTAACGACTTCTCGAACCACTTGATCCCAGGGGGTGTTCTGCTCGACGTGATTACGAATCCACTGGTAATACGCTTTGACAGCTGGAGGTCGCAGCAGTTTCCCGTTGATCAGCAAGACGTCGCTCCAGCGATAAGCCCAGTAGTCGACATACTCTTTGCGCTCGAGCAGCGCGTCGATCACCCGATCGCGTTTTTCGGGCGCGGTGTCGTTGAAAAACGCCAGGCTCTCTTCTGAAGTAGGAAGCACGCCAATCGTATCGAGATAGACTCGCCGCAGAAAAGTTTCGTCGTTGCAGCGAGCGGAGGGCGCGAGATTGAGTTGCTGAAGTTTGCGGTTGACATGTTCGTCGATAAAGTTCTTGACTGGCGCCTCGGCGAACACTTCGGGCGCGATCTTATGTTCGTAGGGAGAAGTAATGCGTGAGAGCACGATCTGGCTGGAGAACCAGATGACGATTGCTCCTTCGCCGTGCCCCATGGCGGTGACTTGCCCGTTGGAGTCCACTTTGCAGACCGACGCTTCGGTCGAGGTGAATTTGGCGAGCCGAGTGACATCTTCCACTTGACCGTCGGAGTAGAAAGCACGGACAGTCAATTGTTGCGATTCTTCGGGCTGGAGCAGCACGTGCAGGGGTTGGACTTCCAGCCGCTCGAGTACCGGTTCGTCGACAGCCGGGGGCGGAGCGCCGGCTGCAAGCCAGGACATCAGAACCTGGTAGCCGTCCGACTTTGGATCGAGTACAAGCCCCCCTTTGTGGGGCAGAGCACCGGTCGGCTTGGCGAGCAACAGGCTACGGCCTGGATCGCCGAGTTCGATTCGTCGGCCTCGCGCATGTTGCGTGATGGCAGCATAGTCTCCCTCGGCGTCGTAGCCATTGAGAGAGAGCTTGAAGCCGCCTTTGCCCGCTAAGGCACCGTGGCACGCACCTGAGTTGCACCCCGCCTTGGATAGTATCGGAATGACGTGTCGCCGAAAATCAGGCGAGATTTGTTCCTCGGCAACAGCGAAACTAGCCATGCTGGGCAGCGCCAATAGCAAGCCGCATGCCGCATTGAGTAAGAACCCGATACAGATTGGGCGAAGTTGGTGAGTCATTGAACGGAAGGATAAGGAATGAGTCGCTGAATGCACTGGTAACACGGATACATCCTGACGAATCGAGGAGCGGCTAAAAGAGTTCGTGAATTTCGCGATGTCCTGAGTCGACAATTGGGAAAGGCCGGCCGCCAGGGCCAGGGAGAAGCGTCTCGATATCCAAGCCGAGGCTGTGAAAGATTGTGGCCACAATGTCGGGCGGCTGCACGGGGCGATCGGCTGGGACAGCGCCGATGGGGTCGCTTTCTCCAATTACTTGCCCCCCCTTGACCCCGCCCCCTGCAAAGTAGGTCGTATAGCACTGAGGCCAATGATCGCGTCCACCGGCAGGATTGACCTTAGGGGTGCGTCCAAATTCGGCCAGGCAGGCCACCATCGTATCGTCGAGCATGCCGCGCTGAGTCAGGTCTTCGATCAATGCGCTGTACCCTTGGTCGTAAAGCGGGGCGACGATATTCTTCATGCCTTCGATCGAAGTAAACGGTTTCGAGCCGTGGATGTCCCAAGTAATTTCGTCGAAGACGGTTAGAAACGTGTTGATCGTCACAAACCGGACTCCCGCCTCGATCAACCGACGAGCCAGCAGGCAGCACTGGCCGAAACGAGTCATGCCGTAGCGCTCACGTGTCGCGGGGCTCTCTTGAGAAAGGTCAAATGCGTCGCGGGCTTTCGTACTTGTCATCAGTCGATAAGCCGACTGAAAGTTGTCGTCCAGCAGTCGGGCATCGGCAGATTGCTCGAATAATTCCACTTGTTGATCGACGATTTCGCGAAGCCGTTGGCGACGTTGGAGTCGAGCGGTGCCAATCTCGGGTGGCAGTAGCAGATCGGGAACTTTGAATTTTGGCTGGGAAGGATCGGCCATCAGTGCGAACGGATCGTGCGACTTACCGAGAAAGCCGCCGGCCTGGCCGTTAGGAAGGTTTGCACCACCTCGCCCCATTGGTTCCGGCAGCAGCACGTGCGCCGGTAGGTCGCCACGGCGACCTTTTAAATAGCTTGCAACGGCTCCGACGTGTGGAGTTTCAACCCCTCCGGTGAACTTGCGGCCGGTTTGCATCATCTGCCAGCCGGCGTCATGTACGGCTGCAGAAGTATGGTAGCAGCTGCGCACTAAAGAAAACCGGTCGGCGACGGCTGCATGTTTTGGAAGAATCTCCGAGATCTGGATTTCGGGCGAAGCCGTGTTAATCGGTTTGAACGGGCCTCGGATCTCCGCCGGGGCAGCGGGCTTCATGTCGAAGGTATCGAGCTGGCTCGGAGCCCCCAGGTTGAAAATCAGAATGCAGGAGCGATCGTCATGGCTGGAGGCGACGTCGCCTGCGGCCTTCGCTGCCAGGTACTGGGGCAAGGACAAGCCAATGGCCGAGAGTGCGCCAACGGATAGAAAATCTCGTCTGCGCATCCCTTGGCACATATGTGCAACGCCATCTCCCTCGAAGTGAAGCATTGTGCGTCCCCGTTCAGTGCACCACGAAACTGAATACTTTGCTGATCCACACTGGAAACTATGTTAGTCGACTCTAACGTTCTTGTCGAGTTGCGCGGAGGCGTGTGTCCGATTACGTCAAGAAGACTTGGGCTTAAAGCCATTTCTTACAGACCACGGCGCGGCTCATGAGCCCCAGCTGCAATTGGTTTTTGGCGGCAGGAAGCAAGTTGCCCAGGTTCATTGACTGCGCCGCCGTCAACAGAAACAGCACGCGCTCTGCAGTAGTAAAGGAAAAACTCCTCTCGAAAAGCTAACGCACAAGTGGGGCCTTGCTAATCAACTTACGGCCAAGACCGATTGTCGGTCCTCTTCTTCCCATTCCTGCAGGTTACGGGTGATAAACTGAAGCGTCGCCTCATGCGCATCTGTGCCTCGACCGTTCACGATCAAGGGCGCGCCGAAAGAAAAGCGGACTTTCTGAGCTGGCTTGATCTTGCCAAATTCTGACACAATGCGGCCGATCGACCAGGCACTGGTATGCAAGGCGAGCGGTATGATCGGCACACCGGCCCGTTTTGCGAGCTTGATTCCGATCGTATTGAACTTGGCAGGATCGAAGGCGGCAGCTCGTTGCCCTTGAGGAAAGATGACGAGTGAAATCCCTTGCGCAAGCCGCTCCGTACCGCCATCAAGCATTGCTTTGAAATCTTGTCGCGCATCGGTCTGGCTGACAGGAATGGGGTCGCGAGACCGCATGACATGTTTGAAGAAGGGATAATTCAATAGGCTTTCTTTGACAACAAACGTGATGCGGCGCAGAGGCTGGATAAGACAAGGTAATACGGTCGTCTCCAAGGAACTCATGTGATTGCCAATGATGAGGCATGGCGTTTCTAGCTGGCGCAAATGGTTCAGACCGTCGATTTCAAATTGAACGCCAACGCTCTCCAAGCTTCGCAGCACTTCGAGGCTACTGTCGATCCATTCCTGATCGCCGTATCGAGCGCGTTTGGCTAGCATGCACGAACGCAAAATTGTGGCGATCCATTGGCTATGGAATGTGAGAGAAGGGAACGCACGAGCGAACCAGGAGATGTGGCGGGGGGCGGTGCGATAGGTGTCGTTGACGTATGGAAGTTGCGCCATGGTCCGAGTGTATC
>JAGQOW010000071.1 GCA_020427155.1 Planctomycetales bacterium
CTGACAGCGACGCGAGAGTTAGCACGTCCACTTTTCTCGCCGGCGTGCTACGGTACAATCCCTGGATTGATAGCCGCAGTAGGAAGCGGCTTTACCGCCAGACTCGCTCCACGGAACCGGCAAGATACGATTGCCGGGCAGTACCATGAAGTTTTCTGCATGCTTTCTAGTGATTGTTTTGGTTGTCGGCCTTCAGAACCTGTGTATTGCCGATTGGCCCGGTTTTCGTGGCCCGCTCGGCAACGGTACGGTCGAGGATACCGCGCCGATCGAGTGGAGCAACGAGCAAAATGTTGTCTGGAAGGTCGCGTTGCCGCAACCCGGAAACGGGAGTCCGATTGTGGTTGGCGGCCGCGTGCTGCTCACGTGTACGGAAGACGAGCCCGGCAAGCAGAGAAGCACCTACTGCTTTGCGTCCAACACGGGGGAACAGCTATGGGTCAAGACCGTAGAATTCGACCAGGAGATGCCTCATCACAAGACGAACCCACACGGTAGCTCGACGCCGGCCTCGGACGGCGAGAGCGTTGTCGTCTGGCACGCGTCGGCAGGATTGTACTGCTATGATTTGGAAGGCAAGGAGCTTTGGAATCGCGACCTGGGCGAGTTCCGTCATATGTGGGGTTACGGCAGTTCGCCGATTATCCATCGCGGTCGGGTGTTTCTCAACAGCGGCCCAGGGGAAAAAAGTTTTGTTGCCGCGTTCGACCTGAAGACGGGCAAGACGTTATGGCAACAAGATGAGGCGGAGGCGGGCACGGTCGATCGCCGCGAGGATGGCGCACCACACGGTTCGTGGAGCACCCCGGTGATCGCCCAGGTGGACGGCCAGGATCAGATCGTCGTGATGCATCCTAAACGAGTCGTAGCTTACGACGCCGAGAGTGGCGACATTGTTTGGAGTTGCGACGGCTTGAGCCACGGGCGCGGCGACCTGGCTTATTCTTCGCCGGTGATAGCAGGCGATCTTTGCTTTGTGATAGGCGGCTACAAGGGCCCGATGATGTCGATCCGCTTGGACGGCCAAGGCGACGTGACTGAATCGCACCGACTGTACCGTTTCGAGGACGGGCCGCAGAGCATAGGCTCGGGGGTGTATTTCGACAACCACGTTTACCTGGCCAACGCCGACGCGGGCAAGGGGTTGCAGTGTGTCGATCCGAAGACAGGCGACAGTCTCTGGTCGCAGCGCAGCCCGGCGGCCCACTGGGGTTCGTTGGTATTGTGCGGAGGCCGGTTCTATGTCACGGGGCAGGACGGTACGACGGTTGTCTTTCGGCCGACCCCCGAGGGATACGAGGAACTTGCCAAGAATGAGCTGGGCGAAACCTGCAACGGCACGCCGGCCATTTCAAACGGCAAAATCTATATCCGCACCCACGAGCATCTCTACTGCATCGGCCAATGAGCCGCGGCTACGCAGCCCGATTTGTTGAGAGCGCAGTCCCCAGGCGAGATCGCAAGACGGTCTTGCTGCACTTATAACATCGCAAACAGACTATGAAGAGCCGTACCAGGGCGGGCAGTCGACTATTGCCCGACTTACTGGCGTAAAGTTCCGTACTGTAGCAATGGGGACAACGCATATGGAGGAAATAAGACCTATCTTCGCGGGAAACCCTGAGATTAACTTCCCATTAAGAATGGCTATCGAACAAAGTCCCCTGCCAGAATCAGTTCGGCACGTCCCGTAAGAACGACTCTGAGAATAGTTGTTTCGCGGAAAATGCTCCCAAGCGTTGTGGCAAGTCTATTGCTCACAACCGGGCCACCTCGGCGCTGCAAAACCCCTTCAATCGGTATATTTATTGATCCTTGCTCGGCGAATCTCCCAAAGGGCATCCATTCGCCTTCGGTCGAAACTACTGCTCTGAACACTTTCGGCAACTACAGCAAAGAGTGGCCTGAGCTATGTTTGAAGGTGATTCTTCCTCCCCAGCATCTTGCCGGCAGTGCTGGCCGATTTTTCTGAAGAAGCCTTTCGAAGAGTATTATCCCCGAGATGGACATCCGCGAGATTAACTGCATTGACGAGGTCGACGCTCTCCAAGAGAGTTGGCGTCTGCTGCTGCAAAAGACGCCTGGAGCTAACTTCTTTCAGTCGCTCGAGTGGTTGCGAACGTACTGGCAACATTTCGGCAATTCGCAGCACCTGCGCGTGCTGGTGGTCGAGCAGCAGGGTGAAATCACCGGGATCTTGCCGCTGGTCGTCAGGCTGGAACGTACGAAGGTGGGCTCGCTGGACTATCTTACTTATCCTCTCGATTATTGGGGCTCGTTCTATGGGCCGATTGGCCCCGACCCCGACCAGGTGTTGGCTGCCGGGCTAGAATATCTCCATGCTGCCGGGCTCGAAGCGGATGTGCTCGAACTACGGTGGCTGGGTGATCAGCACGGCGAATGCGATCGTGCTGAGCATTTGCTCCGCGCTGCCGGTTATGCTCCGATGCGGAGCCAGTTCGATTCCACTTCGGTGGTCAATTTCTCGGGGACTTGGGAAGACTACCTGGCTTCGCGCACCAGCAAATGGCGGAACAATTATCGCCGCTGGAATCGACAGCTCAATGCACTCGGCGAGGTAACCCATTTGCGGTTTCGACCCGATGCCAATGAACAGGGCGATCTGGGCTGGGAGTACTACGACGAGTGTTTGCGAATTGCCGCCGCCAGTTGGCAGGGAGCTTCGCAGACGGGCACGACCTTGACTCACGAAGCCGTTGCGCCGTATCTCAAAGACACCCATGCCACGGCCGCGCGCTGTGGATGTATTGATCTCAACCTGCTCTATCTCGATGGCCGTGCCATTGCTTTTGCGTACAACTATGTATTCCAAGGCCACGTTTACGGGTTGCGGGTTGGATACGATCCAGATCTTAGTTGTAAGGGCGCCGGCAACCTGCTCTATGCCAAGATGATTGAAGACTCGTATCAGCGCGGCGACTGGCGTCATGATTTGGGGCCGCGCCATTTGGAGTGCAAGCGAGCACTCGTGACCGACGTGCTGCCGATCTACCGGCTTAGCTGTTACAAATCGTGGTCAGTTCGGCAGCAACTCCTACGGCTTAAGCGTCAATGGGATGCTCGCAACCTGGAGCCAGCGTGTGTGCCTGTGCCCGAGCTTCCCATGGCTCCGATGCTGGTCGAACACTAGGTGGCGGGCTAGATCAGCTCTGCAATTGGTTCGCCGTGATCGACGATTAAGGTCGGCCGTCCATCGGTGTCGAGATAGCGGGTATCAAGCGGTACGCCCATGTGGTGATAAATCGTGGCGGCCAGATCGCCGGGAGTGACGGGGCGGGAGCTGATATGGGCGCCGAATTTATCAGTCGATCCGATGACCTGCCCATGGCGAAACCCTCCGCCAGCCATGACCATCGACATGACATGGGGCCAATGATTCCGCCCGTCGGTGCTTCCCTGGGTGCCCATTTGCGGAGTACGTCCAAATTCGCCCATGCCTAGCACCAGAACATCGTCGAGCATGCCTCGTTCTTCAAGGTCGGTGACCAGGGTTGTCAGCAGGTGATCGAACAGGGGCAGCAGGGGCTTCAATCCTTTGGAGATTCCGCCGTAGGGTGGAATGTTATCGCCGTGATTGTCCCAGGTTCCCGAGGCCGTGTGGTAGCTCAGATCGATGGTGACGAATGCGGTGCCTGCTTCGACCAACCGTCTTGCCAGCAGCGCTTCCTGACACCATAAATGCGAGCCATAGAGGTCTCGCGTCTTTTGTGGTTCCTTCTCCAGATCGAGGGCCTCGCGCACTCGGCCGCCAACGATCATTTCCATCGCCTGCTGTTGAAAGGCGTCCATGGACTCTGCTGACTGTTCGAATCCGCTCCGCAATTTGTCGAGTTGTTGCAGCAGTTGCATGCGATGCCCGATGCGCTCGTGCGTGACGCCCTGCGGCATGCGAAACAGATCGGCATCGGAGATTGTACCCGAGTCGACGCCGACGCTGTTGTAAATGGGCAGCTTGGCGGCGCGGTTGGCGATAAACGGATCGTATTGTTGCCCCAGGTATCCGGCAAAAGCGATGTGAGAGCGCGAGGTCATAAACGCCGTGTAGGGAGGGACCCCCGGATGATTTGCCCCGTGGTGTTTGGCGATGACCGAGCCAATGGCCGGGTATTTCTCGCCACGCGGATTGATTCGCGGCGCGGCGGCCAGATTGCCCGTCTGGAAAACTTTGTTCGGTTCGTGATTGCTTTTCACCGCATGGACGCTGCGGAGAATCGTCAGCTTATCGAGCATTGCTGCCTGTTTGGGCAGATGCTCACAGATCGCTATGCCAGGGAGCTTGGTTTGGATCACGCCGAACGGCCCGCGGTTTTCCAGCGGCCGGTCGGGTTTGGGGTCCCAAGTATCGATCTGGCTGGGCCCGCCCGCCATCCACAGCAAGATGACGCTCTTGCCGGTAGGAATCGGGCTCTGCGAATGTGCCGCCTCGGCGCGCGCCCGCAACAGTCCTGGCAGAGTCAAACCGGCCATTCCGGCAAGCCCTGCCTTCAGCATTCCCCGCCGGCTCGCGACGACCAAACCTTCGCGTTGCCGAGCATTGAAATCAGCAAATGCCTGGGAGCCGCAATGTGCTTCTGCAAAGTGCTTCATCGGGAAATCACCGCGGAGCGACGTGGGAGACGTATCCGTGAGCCTAACCCGCGGCAGTGCGTGCGCCAAGAGATTTCCGCAAGCAGCAACTGTCGGCCGAGGTTATTTGGCGGTCGGCAATGCGAGGCAAACCAGCTTGCCAGCGGCATTGCGGCCGTAGACTCGGCCATCCAGCATAACAGGCACGGTCCAGCAACGTCCTTCGAGAAACGGCGAGCGGCACAACTCTCGGAACCCTGCGGCGGAAGCCTCAGCTACGATGAGAGTCCCCTCTTCGCTAAGGATGATGAGTTTGCCGTCGGCGATCATCAACGAACCGCAACCAAAGCCTCGCTCGGTCCAGGCTACTTCGCCGGTATCGAAGTTCATACAGGTCAGTTTCACGTTGCGACTCGAGTGGGAGTTTCCATCCATGCCGTAGAGATAACCGTCGAGCAAGATGCAATTGTTGAAATGATTGCACATATCGCGGTTGGTATAGACCGGTTCCAACTTGCTCCCGACGAGTTGAAACAGCCCACAGCCCACGTTGTATCCCGTAGAGATGAAGAGACGATCCTCATGGACAATCGGCGTGGTGGAATTGGTTTGGTAGGGTGACTCCCAGGGCTCGAAAGCTACTTCCTCGCCGTCGTCGGCCTGCACGATGCGCAGCCCGTCGCAGTCGAGCGATGCCAACAGCACATTGCCCTTATTCTCAAAACTTGCGACCGAACCGTAACCCAACTTGTGCGGCGGGGTCTGCCAGTTCTTCTTCCCTGTGTGCTTGTCGTAGGAGACCACGCGACCTGCTTCCAGGATGAGCTGATTGCCGAGCACCCGTGGTGAGCTGGTAAATCCCCACTCAGGCATTTCGACGCCGAGGTCTGTTTGCAGCAGTTTCGACCAGACCAGTTCGCCGGTGGCAGCGCGAAGGCAGAACAGTTGTCCTTCGCGGCCCAGAGCGTAAACACGATCGCCATCGAGCGTAGGGGTCGATCCCGGGCCGCCATCGTGAAGATTGTCGACCAGCGCACATTCATAGGAATGCGACCAAATGGTTTCGCCCGTCTTGCAATCGAGGCAGTAGAGAAACTCTTTGCCCTCGACATGCCCCATCGTGAACAGCCGACCCTCGGCCAGCGCCAGCGAACTGAAGCCGATACCAATCTCGCGTTGCCAGGCGACAGGCAGTCCCGCTGCTGGCCAAGCGGTGGACCAGCCGCGCTCGTCAGAAATGCCGTCGTGCCGAGGCCCCATCCAATTGGGCCAGGCGGCGGGCTCAGAGATTTCTGCCCACACTGGGCTACACACGCAACATACGGCAATCAGCAAGGTAGAGGCGATCGTTCCAAACTCAAAACTTCTACGCAGAACCCAATCGAACACCGCAAACTCCTTTTCTATGGTAAACGAATGTCTTGTTTCGACAATCCGCGAATTCGCGTCGTTCGCGGAGTCCTCGCTTGTCTGCTTAACCTACTGCGCCGGGGCCGGAGGTATCGACACAAGCCGCTTGAGCAGCGAGCCATCCTCCAGGTTCCAAAGCGACACCGTGCCATCGAAGCAGCCCGTCGCGATCCGTTTCGAGTCGGCATGCCAGGCCAACGACAACACCCAGTTGGGGTGGTCTGTGAGTGCGAGATTCTGTTTGCGATCGGCCAAAGCGAATCGCCGTGCCGTCAGATCGGCGGAGGTTGCAATCAGGTTTTCTGCATCGGCCTGCATGGCGAACACCTCGCCGCTGAAGCCGGCCATTTCGCCTACGACGTTCGAGTCTTCGACGTTCCAGACGCGAACCTGAGTTCCGGCGGCGCTGATCACCGTTTTGGCGTCGGGAGAAAAGGCAACTGCTTCGACCGATTGGTCGTGTCCCGAATAAGTAGCAATCAATTCGCCCGTCTCGGGATCGAAAACTTTTGCTGTCTTATCTCGGCTGGCAGTTGCGAGCCGCTTGCCGTCGGCGCTGTAGCAGATGTCGTTCACCCAGTCGGCGTGATTGTCGATCTTCAAGAGTTCGTCGCCAGTGGCAGCGTCGAATATCCGCACCGAACCGTCGCTGCCGGCGGCAGCCAGCTGCTTTCCATCGGGTCGAAAGGCGACGTCAAAAAAAACATCATTGTGGCGAGCCAGGATTTTGGCTTCTGGGGAATCGCCGCGATTCCATGCGATCGTGCGAACTTCGCCAGAGACGCCCGGCGTTCCTCCCGCCACGGCGAGCAGTGAATTGTCGGGATGGAACTCCATACCAAATACAATCTGCGGGATATCTCCGATGCGCTGCATGAGCGTTCCCTCGGCGGTGTCCCACACAAGAATCTCTTGATACCCGCCCACAAGCAGTTGACTGCCGTCGCCGGTAAAGGCGAGGGCGGAAAGGGGAATGGGGGCGGGATAGGTTTCTGGAGCAGAGGGGTGGATAATCCGTGGCAACTGTTCCTTGATCGAAGCCGCAGGATCCTGACCGTCGAACTTGGCTCCCTGCACGATCCAGCGGTCAATCAATTCGATCTCGGCATCGGAGAGGCGGCCGCCGTTGTTTGGCATCCGTTCGTCCTCGTCCTCGGCAACAATGAGGCGATGGAATTCGCTTTCCTCCAGATTGCCGGCGGTGACCGGCGCCGCGGCAAAATCGCCGGGCTCGATCAGGCGCTCGAACGTATCGAGCCGATAGTTGCTTTCGGCCGTTTTGGCTCCATGGCATGATTGGCACTTGCTTACCAAGATTGGCGCCACTTCGCGGATGAAACTCACTTCGGGAGCAGACGCGTTTTCATCCCCACAAGCAACTAGTGGGGCGACGAGAACCGCGCACGTGACAATTGATTTGGAAATGGATTGGATCACAAGAGCCTTTCTTGGTCGTCAAACGCCCCATGAGGATTTGGAAACTCGATCAACCAGCCTCGCAGCTGCCAGACGCACTGTCTATTGGTCGGAGTTGCCAGAAACCGATCTGTTTTCTCTTCTTTTCGCATAGATTGCGGGCTCTCTGCCGCAAGCGGAATCAAGCATTCCAACCCAGAAGATAAACCCACAACTTTCGGCGTTCTCACGTTTCCCGGCAAATCTGGCACTCAAAGCCCCAGATTTCCGTGAGCCGACTAAGCCTATTCCTGGTTGGCTTCCGGGCATCGACTGTAGTATAATCCGAAACGTCTGACGACCTGGAGGAGAAACTTGTATGTTGACCCTGCTTAGCAAGGCCATGCGCAGTGGCCAGTTCTGCGACGGACTATCGCGTCGAGACTTTCTCAGCGTAGGCGGCTCGATCGCCGGCGGACTCAGCCTTTCGTCGCTGCTGCAGGCCGAGGCCCAGCAGGGCGTTGCCGGTTCGCACAAGTCGTTGATCAACATCTTTCTGCCCGGCGGACCTCCGCACCAGGATCTTTGGGACCTGAAGCCCGATGCCCCCGACGGGATTCGAGGGGAATTCAAACCGATCAACACGAACGTTCCCGGCATTCAGATTTGCGAGCTGTTGCCCAAGCTGGCTGCGATCATGGACAAGCTGGTGGTCATACGCAGTATCGTCGGCGCGCGTGGTCCGCACTATGCCGAGCAATGCATGTCGCCGACGTTGGTACCCGGCTCGCCATCGCTGGGGGCTTGGGTGGCGCGGCTCGAAGGCCCTGCCCGTCCCGAGATGCCGCCCAATCTTTCGATGTGTTATCGCACCAGTCACCGCCCCTGGGGCGAAGCCGGAGGCGGAGGTTTTCTGGGTGCGCCCTACGCTCCCTACGGCCTGGTAGAAAAGTACGACCCGGGCCACAAAGCAGCAACCACGGCCGACTTGGCGCCCGACCCGGGGCATCTCGTGTTGAAGGATGTTTCACTCGCTCAATTGCAAAACCGCAAAGCGTTGCTCACAACGCTCAACCGTTGGCAGACTTCGATTGTTAAATCGGCAGTTCAGCAAGAGCGACAGCAGTTTGTGGAACAGGCTTGGAGTATTCTCGCATCGCCTACGCTGGCCGAAGCCCTCGACGTGAGCCGAGAAGACCCGAAGATCGTCGAGCGCTACGGCCCCGGCGTGCCGGTTTACAAGGACGACTCGGCGCCGCGAATAACGGAAAACTTTTTGAGAGCACGCCGCCTGGTAGAAGCGGGCGCCCGAGTTGTGTCTTTGAATTTCAGCCGTTGGGACTGGCACGGCAATTGTTTTAAGCAAGGTCGCGAAGAGTTTCCGATGCTCGACAACGCCGTATCGGCGTTGGTGCAAGACCTGCACGAGCGCGGACTGGACCGAGATGTCACGGTGATCGTGTGGGGCGAGTTTGGACGTACTCCGACGATCAACCAAGGGGCGGGTCGCGATCACTGGCCCCGCGTCAATTCGGCGCTGCTTGCCGGTGGTGGCATGACGACCGGGCAAGTCATCGGCGCTACCGACAACCAGGCAGGCGAGGTGATTGATCGCCCCGTGACCTTCGGCGACGTGCACGCCACACTGTTGCACAATCTGGGAATCGACGGCCACGGGATAGTTTACGATGCCCAGAACCGGCCTCATCGCCCGCTCGATGCAGACTCTCAGCCCATTGCCGAGCTGATAGGTTAACTCGGCTCAAGCCTGCTGCGACCCGCTGTTTCCTTCCATTTTTCTCGCCTCGACAGTTCTGTTTGTGTCATGATATAGCTTGGGCACGCTCGTGCTTGTTGATAATCGCTGCTCGGCAAGAGGCCGAGCCATACGTGGCGGCACGACGCTCTGCTTCGCTGGATAGGGCGCTATGAATCGCAGTCTGGTACTTGTCCTCAGTTCGGTCTTGATGTGGTGCGTTTCAGCTTCGCTCCAAGCCGCACCTCCTCAAATTGCCCGCGTGAGTCCGCTGGCGGTTGTGCCCGGCAAATCGATTGACCTGACGCTATACGGTCAGCAGCTCACTGGGCCAAGCAGCCTGTGGAGTACGTTTGCCGCTCGTACCGAATTTGCCGCCGCCTCAGACGAAAGCTCGCAAAAGGGCGAGAAGCTGCTCTGCCACGTCACGGTGCCCCGCGACGAGCAAGTCGGCGTCGGCGCCTTGAGAGTTGTCACCGGGGAAGGCGTATCTAATGCGATCCTCGTGATGGTCGATGATCTGCGATCAGTCGCCGAGACGGCAGACAATCACTCGGTCGAGCAAGCCCAGCTCCTCGACTTGCCGCTCGCGGTCGATGGTCAGAGCGATTCGATTCAGGAAGACTACTATCGTTTTTATGCACCAGCGGGACAGCGTTACACGTTCGAAGTCGTAGCACAACGACTCGGTTCGAAGCTCGATTCCGTCTTGCGACTGTTGAACGCCGAGGGCGAAGAGATTGCGCGATTCGACGACGCCCAAGGCGCCGGAGGCGACAGCCGCTTCTCGCACACTTTTGAAACCGAGGGAAACTACCTGCTCGCCATCAGCGACGTCCGCCACTTAGGCGGCGCCGAGTACTTTTACCGCTTGCGAATTGGGCAGTTTCCTTTGATCACGGCGGTTTATCCTGCCGGCGGTCGATGTGGCCAAGTCAATTCATTCCAGCTTGTCGGTAACGGCGTCGACCAATTCTCTCCCCTGCATGTTGCGCTGCCAAAAGTATCAGACCCGCGACTCCTCCCGTATAGCGTACGAAGTAGCCAAGACGACGGTTCCAGTTGGTTCCAAGTTCAGTCAAGCCCCGGCGAGCAAATGCTGGAGCAAGAGCCCAATAACGAAGTAGCGGAGGCGACCGTTGCTACTTTTCCTGGCGTCATTAACGGGCGGCTCGAACAGCCGGGCGATCGGGACCATTTCAGATTTCATGCGACCAAGGGCCAGCGACTCCACGCCGTGGCTATGACCCGCAGCCTGGGTTCGCCTTGCGATCTCTATCTTAGTCTCCACAAGGCCGACGGATCGCAGCTTGCGGTTGCGCCTCAGGCGCGCGATACGGTGCTCGACTTGCTGATCCCCGAGGATGGGGACTATGTGCTGCGGGTCGAAGACTTGCTTTCGGGCGGTAGCTCTGAGTATGTCTATCGCATTGACTTGCAAGAGGCCTTTTTCGGCTTTGCGCTGCATGCCGAGAATATGCAGTACGTGGCGCCGCAGGGCGGCACGGTTGCGGTCAAGGTGCTCGCCACGCGCAGCGGTTTCAACGGGCCAATCGAACTGGCCGTCGAAGGCCTGGGCCTGGGAGTTGTGCTGGAGAACAATCGCATGGAGGCGGCCGAGACTTTGATGAAGATCACATTGCCAGCCGACTTGCCGCAGGGAGCAATGCGTTTGGCAAGAATTATTGGCAAAGTGAAAGACGGCGATCAAGAATTCACGGTCGCCGCGACCCAGCAAACGCCACTACTCGCCATGTTTCCCAACACCCTTTCGTTACCCAGCGCACTTATTGAGACCGTTGCCGTCGGAGTTGGTCCGCCGTTTGCGCCGTTCTTCGAACTGGTGGTTCCCGAAAATCGCGCTTACTTCCCTCAGATTGTTGGGACTTCCACTTTTGATGTTGAGATTAATCGCATCAATGCGGCGTTCAAAGAAGCGGTTGCTTTGACGGTCAACGGCCTGCCTGAGGGAATCACCGCCGAGGTGGCTCCGGTCGAAGACGGTGCGAAAGCCTATCGAGTCACTCTCAAAGGACCGGCTGATGTGAGCCTTGGCACGTTTCCGATCAGCATTGTCGGGACGGCAACTTTTCAGGATCAAACCAAGGTGGCGGCGCTAGAGAATGTGACTCTCCAGGTCTGCCAGCCTCTGGTTGTTTCGCTAAAAGTTCCCGGCCCAATCGTTGTAGGCGGCTCTCAGGCTGCGGAAATCCACTTACAGCGTTTCGGCGCTGAGCCTCAGCCGGTGCGTGTCCAGGTGAGCGATGGTCCACCAGGGCTCACGGCTCCTATCTTGCTCACAATTCCCAGCGACGCCAATCAGGCCAGTTTAAGCCTGGGCACAACATCGGAGGTCTTGCCGGGCAAGTTTGACAACCTGACCGTGGTTGCATCGACGAGCGTCCAAGGCCAGAATATCACAGTCCACAGTGAGCCGGTTTCTGGAGAAATCCAGGCCCCGCCTGCCGAGCCACCCGCCGAGGGAGAACCTTCGCCATGAAGTCTGCTACCTGCACTAGAAGATGGCTTTTGCTCGATTCGACCGTTGGTCTGCTCATGACGCTTGCCGGGCTGGTGTCGCCGTTCGCCGGAGCAGTCGCAGCTGAGTTGGATCTTTCGACCTTGGAGAAGATCGAGGTCCAGCCCGCAGAAGTAAGATTCTCTTCTCCCCGTGGGCACGCGATTCTGCTGGTTACTGGGCACCTGGCCGACGGACAGGTGATGGATCTCACGCGCGAAGCAAAACTTGTCTCGACCAATGAAGCTGTCGTCGTATCGCATTCGTCCGCTATATGGCCCGCGGGCAACGGCAGTGCCGAGGTAAGCGTGCTGATTGCCGATCAGCAGGTTATCGTGCCGGTAAGTGTCGAGCAGTTCGATCAACCGTCCCCCATTTCATTCCGTACCGAAACTGTGGCCGCGCTTACTCGTCAGGGTTGCAATTCTGGCGGCTGCCATGGCTCGCCGAGCGGCAAAGGCGGTTTCTTGTTGTCGCTCGAGGCCTACGACAACGCGATGGACGAGCAATCGCTCACGCGCGGTGCGCAGGGGAGACGAACGAACCGTATCGAACCGGACCAGAGCTTGCTGCTTCTGAAACCCACGATGACAGTTGAGCATGGCGGCGGCTTGAAGCTGAACAAGAACGATTATTCTTACGAAGTGCTTCGCCAATGGATCGCCGAAGGCATCAGCGTTGACTCGGTTGAAGGCAAACGGTGTGTCGAGTTGGAGCTGCTGCCCGCTTCGGGGAGAGTGCTCAAGCATCCCCATCTCAAGCAACAGATCGTCGCTTTGGCGCATTTCGAGGACGGTACAGTTCGCGATGTCACGCGTCTCACAAAGTTTTCGTCCTCGGACGAAGAAGTTGCCACCATCAGCGCCGACGGGCTGCTGCGGGGGCAGAGTCGGGGGCAGGTAGCCGTAATGGCCCGTTATCTCGATCAGTTGGTTTCTTGCCAATTGACGCTCGTCCGCGACGTTGAAGGTTTTCAATGGCCCGATCCTCCCGCAAACAATTACGTCGACGAGGCGGTTTACGAAAAACTGCGTCAACTTCAGTACCCACCCTCGGAGCTGTGCACCGATTCCGACTTTATTCGACGGGTTTATCTCGATGTGATCGGCGTTCTCCCGACGCTCGCCGAGCTGGATGCTTTCTTGGGCTCCGAAGAGGCCAACCGCCGCCAGGTACTGATTGACCAATTGCTCGAGCGTCCCGAGTTTGCTCGCTTCTGGGCTCTCAAGTGGGGCGATCTGCTGCGGTTGCAGGAGAAGAGCGTCAATTCGACCGGCGTTCCGAAGTTCTACCAATGGCTCGTCGATGCTTTTGAGCAGAACATGCCTTTCGATCAGTTTGCCCGTGAACTTCTGACGGCCCAAGGCAGCACGTACGATCATCCGGCTGCCAACTACTATCGTGCCGCCGCCAACATGTCTGAGGCAACCGAGACGACCGCTCAACTGTTCCTCGGTTCAAGAATCCAATGTGCCAAGTGCCACAATCATCCTTTCGAAAACTGGACCCAAGACAACTACTACGGTTTGAACGCGTTTTTCAACCGCGTTGCGCGAAAGCCGGGCAAGCGATTTGAAGAGGAAGTTGTCTTCGTTTCTCGCGAAGGCGAGGTCCAGCAACCGCGGACAGGCCAGACGATGAAACCCTGGCTCCCGGGGCAAGGGGTAGTCGAAGAAGTCCAGTCGCACGATCGGCGTAGTGCGTTTGTCGATTGGCTGACCGCTCCCCAGAATCCGTTCTTTGCCCGAGTGGCGGTCAATCGCATCTGGTCGGAAGTGACGGGACAGGGGATTGTCGAGCCGGTCGACGATTTCCGCCAATCGAATCCACCTGCTAACGAGGTGCTACTGGAAAAGCTGGCGGCCGACTTCGTGGCCCATGGTTACGATCAGAAGCACATCTTGCGCACGATTCTCAATAGCCGCACCTACCAGCTCAGCAGCGAGGCCAACGAGCTCAACTCCAACGACAAGCGTCTCTTCTCACACGCCAAGATGCGGATGCTCAGCGCCGAACAACTGCTCGACGCGGTTTGCCAGGTGACACAACTGGCCGAAACGTTCCCTGGTCTCCCCGCAGGTACCCGAGCCACCGCGATCCCGAGCCCGGACTTTGCCCATACGTTTTTAGATACCTTCGGCCGTCCTGCGCGTACTACGGCCTGCGCATGCGAACGTAGCGACGATTCGACTTTGGCCCAGGCGATCCAGCTGTTCAATGGTTCGATGATCCATCAGAAGCTGGCTGACAAACAGAATCGGTTTCACAAATCGCTTTCAGCCGAAAAGACGCCTGAGGTGATTCTCGGCGAGCTTTACCGCGCTGCGCTCAGTCGTCCGCCCACAGCAGCCGAGGCCGAGATTGCAATGAAACACATTGCCGCCAAAGAGACTCCCGGAGAAGGCCTCGAAGATCTCTGCTGGGTGCTGTTCAACAGCGACGAGTTTCTGACACAGCACTAAACGGCAGGCGTTCAGTTCAGCGTAGTAACGCTTGGAAATCTCCCCGCGGCTTGCGTTCTCGCTGGCTGTGGTTCGTGCCGTGCTCCGCTTCCGGTATTCGTCCGTAGCTGCTCATATTACCAACGCGAGTTTCTGTATTTGCGACATTCTTGCGCCAACTCGCGCGTCAAGAAACTTCCAGCTGAGTTCATTTGAATACGCTAAACTGACGGGCCACTGAAGCCATCGTCGATCTCCATGGAGCCCGCAGTATGAGCCTCTCTCTTCAGGCCCTGTTAGCATTCACGCCCATTCTTCTCGGCGGCGTTCTGCTGATCGGCTTTCGCATTGCCGCGAAGTGGGCGATGCCGATTGTCTATGTTGTAACGGCAACGATTGGCCTTTGGGCGTGGCAAATGGAGTTTGCCCAGGTAGCCGCCGCTTCGGTCAAAGGGCTTGTCGTCACTGCGAACCTGCTTTGGATTATCTTTGGCGCTATCCTGTTGCTCAACACCCTCGAGCAATCTGGTGCTGTGACGGCCATTCGCCGCAGCTTCCACGATATTTCCGACGATCGGCGCGTACAGGTTGTCATTGTCGCCTGGCTGTTTGGCTCGTTTATTGAAGGGGCTGCCGGATTTGGCACGCCTGCAGCCATTGCGGCTCCACTGATGGTCGCGCTGGGCTTTCCTGCGGCCTGTGCCGTGATGATCGGCATGATGATCCAGTCGACGTCCGTCACTTTCGGCGCTGCAGGTACGCCGATCTTCGTTGGCATTCACGACGGCATGGGCGGCGTGGCCTTTGGCGAGCAGTTGGCGCTGCATGGCCTGACTATGCGTGAGTTTCTCTACCAAATTGGCATGCGCGTCGCGGTGATTCATGCTATTGCCGGCACCTTCATACCGACGCTGATGGTGATGATGATGACTCGTTTCTTCGGGCGGGAACGATCGTGGCGAGCGGGATTGTCGGCGTTGCCTTTTACGTTCTTCGGTGGACTGGCGTTTACGGTTCCCTACACGCTCTCGGCCTTTCTGTTAGGCCCGGAGTTTCCATCGTTGCTCGGCGCGCTGGTGGGACTGCCGATCGTTACCTTTGTGGCGAGAAGAAAGTGGCTGGTGCCTGCCGTGCCGTGGACTTTTGCCGACGAGAGCGAGTGGCCCCACGATTGGAAGAGTGACATACGGGATGGCGCAAAAGACGACTCGACGCGGCGAGAGATGTCGATTGGGCTTGCGTGGCTGCCTTATCTGCTGGTAGCTGTGCTGCTCTTGTTGAGTCGTATCAAAGTAATCGGGCTGGGCAACTTGCTGCAGCGATTCAGCCTGAGTTGGCACAACGTCTTTGGCACCGATATCACGGCCGCTAGCACGCCGCTTTACCTGCCCGGCACGATCATGATGGCAGTCGTCGCGATCACCTTTTTCTTGCACCGGATGAACGCGAAGCAGCTGGCACGCGCGATTGGCGATTCTTCAAAGATTCTCCTCGGCGCCGGATTCGTGCTGATTTTTACCGTTCCCATGGTACAGATTCTTATCAACTCGAGCGTCAATCATGGTAATTACGAGAGCATGCCCGTCGCCATGGCGCAGTGGGTCGCACAAAACGTAGGCGGGGTGTGGCCCCTGTTCGCGGGCGTGATCGGCGCGCTTGGCGCCTTCATTGCCGGTTCGAACACGGTCAGTAATCTTACATTTGCCAAGTTTCAGTTTTCGGTAGCCGAGCAACTCGACATCAGCGGCATGATGATCATCGCCCTGCAAGCCGTTGGCGCCGCGGCGGGCAATATGATTGCCATCCACAACGTCGTTGCCGCTTCTGCGACGGTGGGCTTGCTCGGTCAAGAAGGCTCGACGTTGCGTAAAACGACGCTGCCGACGATCTACTATCTGATCGTTACAGGCATCTGTGGTCTGGTGGCTGTATATGTGCTCCAAGTGCCTGACGTAACCGAGGGATTGGGGCTGTTGAACCCTAGCAATCGTTAGGCACGGTACTCTTGCGATCAGCTAGCATCAGCCAGGCCCACCTTCCCTTGGCCACGGGGGCAGTGCTTGCTACGATCCGCCGTTTGAATTGAGCCAAAGATTCTTGTTCCCACGGTGAATCGATCGATGTCAGCTCCCTTGACCCAGCGGCTGCAGAGCGTCATGCATTTGCTGCTCATTTGGGCGTTGTTGTTATGTTGGATCGCCTCAGTCAATCCGCCGAATGTTCATCGCACGGTCTTGGATCTGGAACGTAGCCTGGTAGGCTTCTCTCAAGCATTGCAATTGCAGTCCAAGCAAACCGGCGAAAGCAAGCTGCGCGAATTGAAGAGCCGTTTTTCCGCCCAAAGCCATCAGTCGAGCTTGCTGCGATATTCCAGCTTGTCGGTGTCATCTCCCGAAAACCGCCAGGCAACTGCAGCAGAGTACCTTGCCGCGACAGACGCAGCGCTGGAACTAGGCGACCAACTGGCCAGGCACCCGTTGTTGAAAGCAAACATCGCGGCAAGCCAGGAGCTAGCCAACTCAAAACGCAACCTGCTAAGTTTGCAATGGTATGCAGATCGAGCAGAGTTGGGGCCCGCGGCGACCCTAGCAGACGTGGCACGAGAATCGCGTCCCAAGATCACCATTCCCGGCACCCAACATGCGCTGCCGATGGCGACCGCGTTGGTTGCCTCGATACCCGGTTTGACGTTTGTATATCTTTACCTTGTCAGTCTTATTGGAACGCTCCGTGAGTCTGCTCAGCGAGCAGGCCACGCATTCCACTGCGATTGGGTGCTTCTGCACTCGGGTTGGCTGGGGCCTGTGCTGGGATTGCTTTGGCTTTCGGCGCCCATGATTGCACTGGTTGGAGCGGGGCGAGCCGTATTCAGTTCGCAAGCGGTTAATTCGGTAAGCCAGGCGGCAGTCTACGCCGCGCCGCTCTTGCCAATTGCCTGGGTTTGGTGTTGCATCAGCGCACTACGTCTGCGCCGAGCGCTGGGCGAGCACAATGGGCAGGAGGACGGCAGAGACGACTTGCTAGAATCAGTGATCAAGCCCCGCGTCTCGCGATCACGTGCTGCGTAGTTGCCGAATGGCCGCTATACATCACAAACCTCGACTCCGTATTTTAGCGAAGCAAGTGGGTCTTCCCAGGTCGGAATAAACTCTTGAGTGATGTACCCCGCGTAGCCCGTCTCTAGTATTGCTCGAATGATCGCAGGGTAATTCAACTCCTGATTCTCATCGAGCTCACCTCGACCAGGCACGCCGGCAGTGTGTACGTGGCTGATCAGGTCTTGGTATTCGCGAAACCGTCGAATGACATCGCCCTGCATGATTTGCACATGGTAGATATCGAACAGCAGCTTCATACGCGAGGAATCGACCCGGCGGATCATTTCGACACAACGGTCGATGCTGTCGCCAAAGTAGCCCGGATGGCCCTTCATCGGATGCGAATCGTCGCGGCTGTTGAGATGCTCCAAGGCAAGGTTCACTCCCTTTTCTTCCGCATAAGGAATAACTTCTCGCCAGCAGTCGACGCAGTTGCGCTGGCTCTGCTCATCGCTGATGCCCTGCTCGCGCATGCCGGTAAAAGTAATGACGTTTTCGCAGTGCCACTCGACTGCCAAATCGATGCATTCACGCAGTTTCGATACACAGAACTCTCGGTTGGCAGGATTGACCGGCCCCCGCTGAAAGCCATGGCTGCTGACCAACGAGACAGCCAGCCCTTGCGACTTCATCTGCGGATAATACTCGGGACTGATTCCTTCCATGCCCGTCAGCCCCATCTTCGCGCAGGCGGCTATCAGCTCATCGGTCGGTACTCCACTAAAGCACCAGGCCATGACCGACTGTTTCACTCGGCTGCGCCCATTCGTTGCAGTTTTCCTGGCGAACGCGGCTTCGTCTTGTCCCTGCGCCGGCACATTCGCGGCAGCAGCGGCTACCCCTCCGGCAACGACCGATTTCAGAAGTTGTCGACGTGTCGAGCAAGCGGCGGGGCATTGATCCATGGCGAGTCATCTCGGGTGACTGGTAGGGTTGTTTCAGCACCTGCCAGTCTACCACCCCCCGCGTGACACACCATAGAAGTCGTTGAATGGCTGTGTGAATGCATCGCAAGTTGAATAGAGGGCCCGGAACGGTGCGCGACAAAAAAAGTTCCCTGTGACGGCTCGCTTACTTGATTGACAGTGTGGTAGGATGCGCTCCCGTCATTCAAAAAAGGATTTGTCGATGCCAGCGAAGACTCCCACGCTTGACCCACCGCAACGTGTTCTTCTCGGCCCTGGCCCCAGTGATGTGCCGGCCCGGGTCTTGCAGGCGCTGGCAGCGCCGACCATTGGTCATCTCGACCCCGCGTACCTGGCGATCATGGACGAGACGCGTCAGATGCTGCGAGATGTTTTTCGTACGAAGAATGAGCTTACGCTGGCTGTCTCTGGCACGGGCAGCGCCGGGATGGAGTCTTGCGTCGTGAACCTCATAGAGCCCGGCGACGAAATGATTGTTTGCGTCAATGGAGTGTTCGGCACGCGCATGCGCGACGTTGCCCAGCGTTGCGGTGCGACGGTCCACTCGATCGAAGCCGACTGGGGCACGGTCATCACCGACCAGCAGGTAGCCGAGGCCCTCCAGGCGCATCCTAAATCCAAAGTGCTAGGCATTGTGCACGCCGAGACTTCGACAGGGGCTCATCAGCCGCTGGAAGCGATTTCGCGACTCGTACAAGACGCCGGGGCACTGCTGCTGGTCGATGCTGTCACGTCACTTGGCGGCATAGAGGTGCGAGTCGACGACTGGGCGATCGATGCTATCTACAGCGGTACTCAAAAATGTCTCTCTTGTCCGCCGGGGCTTGCGCCAGTTTCGTTTTCACCTCGGGCGGTCGCCGCCATGGAAGCTCGTCAGACTCCCGTAGCTAGCTGGTATCTCGATATGTCGATGCTGCGGAACTATTGGAGCGCCGATAGGGTGTACCATCACACCGCGCCAATCAACATGACCTACGCGCTACGCGAGTCGCTGGCGATCGTGCTGGAAGAGGGGTTGGAAGACCGTATTGCTCGCCATCAGCTGAATCACCAGGCGCTTCGTGCTGGTCTCGAAGCGATGGGGCTCCAATGGGTGCCCGAGCACTCTCTCACCACACTCAACGCCGTGTACGTGCCCGACGGCGTCGACGACGCCCGGGTGCGCAGCCGACTGCTTCGCGAGTATGGCATCGAAATCGGCGCCGGATTGGGCCCCTTCAAGGGTCGGGCATGGCGCATCGGGCTGATGGGGCACTCCAGCTCGCAGCGGAACGTGACGCTGCTGCTGGCAGCGCTCGAGACGATCTTAAGTGACGAAGGCATCGCCATCGACGGCGGAGCAGCCCTGAGCGCCGCTGCGGAACAACGCCGATAGCAAGGCACCGCTAGCGAACCAGTCCCGACAGATCGAGCGTTGCCAACACGCCATTCACCAGCCACTGCCCCGCGGCTTCGAACCACCCGATTTGCCAGAGCAATCCGTTCGGAGGCAACAAGCCAATCGCGAGGCACCAGCACACCACGACGATGGCGCAACGGCGATTCGAGTCGGGTCCGCCACTCGTATTCGTCATTTCTCTAATCGGTGACACCATGGCGATCGACTCCCTTCGGTTTCTTTTGCATCGAACAGACCTTTGAAATTCCTACGCGTTGCCATCCAGCGGGGTTCGAGAGATTTCGGCCACTCTTCCGCAGCGTGGTGGAATGCTGTAAAGGGCGCTCGAAAAAACGCCTTCCAATGCTGCTAGCTCTCGTCCTATCTCATAGCTGGTGCTGACCCCTGGCCCGACGCGCACCGTTGGTTTATGACTATACTACGTAGCTCCGGCGGGGCGACTGCTGCGGAGCCAGAGCAACTTTGCTGAGGCACGACGCCGCGCGAAAGCATTTCGCAGGCCTCTGTCGAATCTGTCGATGAATCAAGTAACACATCGCTTACCGAGGTAATCATGATGCGTCTCTCTAACCTGGTTTTATGCATGCTGCTTGCGATCGGATCGCTCACTGTTTCCGCTCGTGTACTTGGCGCCGAACGCCTGAAGCTGTTGATAGTCGACGGGCAGAACAATCACGAGTGGCAAGTTACGACGCCAATAATGCAGCGATACTTCCAAGAAAGCGGACGATTCGAGGTCGAGGTGGCGACTTCGCCGCCGGCGCGCCACGACATGAGCAAGTTCAGACCCAAGTTTTCTGACTACGATGTCGTTGTCAGCAACTACAACGGCGAGCCGTGGTCGCAAGCAGCGCAAGTCGACTTTCAAGCCTATGTGTTCAACGGGGGCGGGTTTGTTGTGGTGCACGCCGCGAACAATGCGTTTGCCGATTGGCCTGAGTACAACCAGATGATTGGGCTGGGGGGGTGGAACAGCCGCGACGAGAAGTCGGGGCCCTATGTCTACTTTCGCGAAGGCGCGATCGTGCGCGATGAAACCGCCGGTCGCGGAGGGAGCCACGGCTCGCAACATGAGTTCCTGGTAACCCTCCGCAATGGGGATCATCCCATCACCAGTGGCCTGCCGCCGAGTTGGCTGCACACGAAAGACGAGTTATACGACCGCCTGCGTGGCCCAGCCAAGAGCATGGAAGTGCTCGCCACCGCCTATGCCGATCCCGAGCAGCGAGGCTCGGGCCGCGACGAGCCCATGCTGATGGTTCTCGACTACGGCTCGGGGCGCGTATTCCACACTACGCTGGGACATGCCGACTATTCAATGCAATGTGTCGGCTTCATAACAACCCTGCTGCGCGGCGCCGAATGGGCTGCTACCGGCGAAGTCACGATCCCCGTGCCCGACGATTTCCCCACGGCCGAGAAGTCGAGCGCGCGGCAGTAGCGGCTGGGCGGAAGAATGTGCGACCTGCGCTCGAAGTCTTTCGCGATTGTCTGCCGGAGTGACTTCAAGCAGTAGGAGGAAAACGTTCTAGGTAAAACCTCCGGCTACTGTCGGGCCCGTAATGCCGCAACGAGCCGATCGAGGTTCTGCTCGTTGGCATCCTTCGCGAACTTTGCGACATTTGTACATGTTTTCTCGTCCTCGAAAATCATCTGCCAATGAACCTGGCAACCCTCGGGAGCTTCATGAAAAGACAGATTGGCCTGAAATATCGGGGCACAGAGATGGTCGAAGATAATCAATGACGGTTTTGCAATGCGCAAGAAGCGGCTTTCGTTGGGATAATCCTTGCCATCTGGCGAGTGCATCGTGAATTGCCACAGTCCACCTTCGCGAAAATCAAATTCCGTGAACGTATTAGTGAAGCCTTTCGGACCCCACCAGTTGGCGAGTACCTCAGGATCGCAAAACGCTTGAAATACCTGATCTGGCACATAAGGAATCACCCGCTGCGTAACGATGCGGCGCTCATCTGGAATCGTACTTGGGTCATAGACAGGCAAAACAATTTCTCCGATGCCAATCAAAACAAGTGGCCTGCTCAGTGCCTCACGGCTAGCTTTGCGATGATTCTAACGCGTCGAGAAACCTATCGGTATCCTGCGTGAAGCGAGACTCCCCCAGACTCCGCAGCCAAATGAACCTACGATTGCATAGGGTATCTGCAGTTTATCGAGAGTTTGAATTGCTTGCAGTGGCAGTTCAGCTTGATCCACCACATACTCGCTTAATAATTTCGGCTTGGATTTGAGCATCATCCCAATCCGGGTGTGCGTACCGCGCTCCGGCCTCGGCAAGCAGCCTGTCTGTGCGGTTGGCAGCAAAGATCAATTCAACTCGCTCGGCAGGCGTCTTGGCACACAGGATTTCCGCCTCTTGGTCGTCAAGGACTTCGATGTTTGGAATTCGGGCTTCCATACACGCACTCTGACGCGTTGAGAAGTCTCTGCGAATCCGGGGGCGGAACAGCAGCAACAGCAACTTGCAGGTTCTCAAGCTCAGCAGCGCACAAAAAAACCCGGCCCAGGGCGGCTAAGTCCTGGACCGGGTTTCTCAATATCAATTTAGTCAGTTGCTCGCCGAGGCGAGCCGACTTCTATGCCAGAACAAGGACTGTCCCCATGTTCTAAATCAACCGTCACCGGTTGAGATAATACGACGAATCAGAGCCTCCGGAGAAGCCGGATTCGAAGTTCTAATTATCCTTAGAAAGGAGGTGATCCAGCCGCAGGTTCCCCTACGGCTACCTTGTTACGACTTAGTCCCAATCACGGAGCTCGCCTTCGGCGTCGCCTTCCGGAGTTAGGCTAACGACTTCGGGCGCTCCCAGCTTTCGTGGCTTGACGGGCGGTGTGTACAAGGCTCAGGAACATATTCACCGCGTCATGGCTGATACGCG
>JAGQOW010000072.1 GCA_020427155.1 Planctomycetales bacterium
AATAATCTGTGCCTACGTAGGCTACAAAGCGACAGATGATTTCTCGCTCTATGCAAACGAAGTCCTGCAGGTCAATGAAGTTGAGTCTGCGAGAGTTGGTACTTACTCTTTATGGATGCGCCCACTAGCAGCAATTGGTGCAGGGTTGTTGGCCGATCGATTTGGCGCCGGAAAAATGACGGCACTCAGTTTCGCTCTGCTGATTGCAGGGAGCGCTGTCTTGGCCAGCAGCATCCTGACGGGCTCGATGTTTTTCTCTTACATCTTTACGATCGTTTGTGTCAGTCTCGGGATTTTTGCGCTGCGAGGCCTGTATTACGCCATCATGGAAGAGGGGCAAGTTCCGTTGGCCTACACCGGAAGTGCGGTCGGCCTTGTTTCGATCGTAGGCTATACTCCAGACATATTCATGGGACCACTCATGGGGCACCTGCTAGACAGCGCACCAGGGGCAACCGGCCATCGTAACGTCTTTCTCGTGGTAGCCACATTCTCAGTCGTCGGGTTGATGGCGAGTTTGCTGTTTGTCAGAATCTCGCATTCGAAGAGTGATGAAATGTGTGAAGAGATCAGTATTTGACCGACTCTGCTGCGGCGAAGGGCGTCGGTGAAGCCGGCGGGTGAATATCGAGGGCAGGCCTGCGTCTTGCTATGCATCAGTTTCTGGATCACTCCTGGGTCGTGCGGTCGGTTTAGCCAGGACGGCGCAGTCGCTTGGATTCGGCATAGGGGGGCACGTGGAATAACCGGCCCTGGACGACTTGCTGCTTGATGCCATTCCAATAGTCGGCATCTAAGAGGTCTCGGTGGTGATCGACGAAAAGCTGCCGCAGCGGTGGCGACAACCCGAGGAAGTGGATGAATTCTTCGGGGAAGATATCGTGAGGGCTCACGCCGAACCAGGGTTCGCCCGAGAGCTCATCCTCGTAGTGGCCCGAGTGGGGAATCTTGCGAAAGTTGCATTCCTGCAAGAGGCAGACCTCGTCGTAGTCGTAGAAGACGACCCGTCCGTTGCGCGTCACCCCAAAGTTCTTGGGCAGCAGGTCGCCGGGGAACAGATTGGTGAGGGCCAGATCTTTGATGGCGCGGCCGTAATCGATGACCGCTGCGCGCGAGGCCTGAGTGTCGGCGTGTTGGAGGTAAACGTTCAGCGGGGTCACGCGTCGCTCGGCGTAGCAGTGCTTGAAGATGACCTCGTCGCGCTTGACAACCACCGTATGAGCCGCATGATGAGCCAACTGCTCCAGCAGCGGCTCGGTAAAGCGGGCGCGCTGGAGTACCAGGTATTCGTACTCTTGCGCGTCGACGAGCCGTCCGGCACGGTCATGGCGGAAGATGAGGTGATAGCGGTCGATGACTTCTTGTCGAGTGACTTCCTTGGGGAAGTCGAAGCGATCGCGAATCACTTTGAACACGACCGGGTAAGTCGGCCGAGTGAACACGATCATTACCATTCCCTGGTTTCCCTCGGCAATCTGGTAGAGGTCGTCGGTACTGGCCAGGTGGCGCAGCGCGTTGCGGTAAAGCTCTGTCTTGCCGTGTTTGTTGTAGCCCAACGAGATGTAAATCTCGGCGACCCGCTTGCGGGGGATCAGCGAATGAATGAATTGCACCATGTCGTAGGGCGCGAATAACTCGACCTGGAAGTACGAGCGAGTGAAGCTCAGCAGCAAGCTCACGTCGTTTTCGTCGAGGAGAACCGCTTCGACGTGCGGGCCGAGGTCGTCGTTGGTCAAGCAGAGTACCAGCGGGATTACGCGATTTTCACGAAGCACGCGGCCCACCAGGTAAGCATGTTCACCGCGGTAGAACACGGCCGTGGCAAATTCGGCCTGACAAACGGCGGGGTCGTCGCCTCGCGCCTGCAATTCCTCTGCCACGCGCGCGGCGACGACGGCCGCGTCTTGTTGGAGGGCCTCGGGAGAGAGGAGCAGCTCAGGGTGGTCGGCGAGCACTCGATGAACGAGTTCCTGGGTCGTCGCAGCGCGGTAGGAGTGGTAAACACTCCTACGAGAAGGAGTGGGCGGCATTGCGTAGTCGGTATGGACGAACTCGATCTCGGGATCGATACCGACGGTGCTGAAGATTCGACGGGTGACCGAGTTGTAGAACGTCTCGGCAATTTCCCAGTCGTCGCGGTTCTGGATCAGGCCGGAGTAGACCGACTTGACGCCAAACCAAATGATGCGCGACTGCAGCCGCTCGCCGAGCTTCTCGCGGATGTCTCGCAGTAGTTCTGCGAGTACCTGATCTCGCACCTCCATCCGTTGGCGCGCATCGTCATGCAGCCCGCGCCAGTTGCGCTGGGTAAAACGCTGGACAGCCTTGCGAGTGATGCCACGAAAGGTGTCGTGGAATCGAGCGAAGCCATCGCGGATCAGGCGAGCAACTTCGTTGGCGACCCTGCTAGTGGAGAGGGGAGTGGCTGGCGGCTCGGTCTCCGGGTTGGGTGTGTTTGGCATGAATCCTCAACTGCGTCCATCTGCCATGCACTTGCAACTGGACCCTCGTTCCTGCCGGGAACAAGTCCCAGAAAGCGCAAAAAGTGACCAACTTCCCAATTCCATTCTATCTGGGAACCGATTGCTGCGGCAGACGTCGAGGAGCGTCTCTGTGGCTTTCGTCATTTAGCCGTACGCGGCAGCGACTCACAAGCGGATGTGCCGGACCGCACGGGCAGGGAAAGTTCTCCAATGCTGGCAAGATCGCTGCGGGCTCGAGCGGTGTGCATAATCGCACGCGCGCGGCGGAGGCACGCGATAAGTTCGCGAGAAAACGCAGAGTTTGCGCGGTATGTGATTTGCTGCATTAGCGCGCTTCTTGCCCCCTCGACCAACTTTAGTCAAGGAGATGGACGATGAATCCGCCCGCTCAGCGCCCAGTGACGCCACTTGTTGCCAGTTCTTCGTCACCCAGGCTGTCGATCCGCGACGATCTGCGATCCACTTACTCGGATGTTTACACGCCCGCAGCGTTGGCGGCGTTGGAGGCGATGGCCAGATTCAATCGTGACCAGAAGCAACTGATGGCCGCCCGGATCGAACGCCGTCAGCGACGCTTTCGCGACCAAGAGTGCATCGGTTTTCTCGATGCCAATTCCCTCATTCCTCGTACGCAGATCAAGGTTCGGGATGCCCGGGAAGGCAATTTCGCGGGGTCGGAAATACCGGCAGATTTGCAGCGGCAATGGATCCAAGGCACCGGTCCTGCGGCCAAACCGCACGCCCCGATCGAATCGAGCATCCGCAATGTCGCCTATGCGTTGCTCTCTGGCGCCGATGGATGGATGTTCGACGGCGAAGACGCGTTGGGGCAGATCGACAGCATGTCGCTGGACAATCAGAGGAATCTGAAGCTGGCCATTCACAAAGACGATCTGTTTATGGCTGCGGCACGGCAGGTGGCCGAGGAGATGAATGCCTGGGCGCGGGAATTCCACGGCCACGACATCATTCGCGATTGGAAGAAACAGCTTGATTTTACAACCAAGATCTTTCGTGCCCGGGGCCTCCATCTCGACGATCGCCACATCCGCGACCAAGAGGGCACACCTTTATCGGCGTCAATCGTCGACATGACCCTCTACGTGGCGAACAACTACCAGCAGCTCCTGCGAGACGGCTCGTCGATTGTACTCTATTTGCCCAAGATTCAGACGGCTGAGGAGGCGGCGCTGTGGAACGAGATGCTTCTCGCCCTGGAAGGCCATTTGGGTCTCGATGCCGGGACTATCAAGGTTTACGTACTGGTGGAACAACTCGAGGCCACTTTCCAGTTGATGGAGATCCGTGCGGCCCTGGGTGAGCATTTTGTCGGCTACAACACCGGGCGGTGGGACTATATCAACAGCGTGGCCGACGCGCTGGCTTGGAACAAAGATTTTATCAATCCGAATATCGACGCCATCACCATGACCTACGGCTACATGCGCAACTATGAAGACCGTGTGCGGCGGGCCGTGAATACGCCGGACAACCAAGGACGCTGCGCGCTGTGGCAGGGAGGGATGGAGCCGAATATTCCTGTGGGCTCCTCGGAGGGGGTGGCCAACAGCATGGCGAAAGCCATCGCCGGGGCGGAACGCGAACAGCGCGAAGGCGCCAGCGGCAAGTGGGTTGCTCATTGGAAGATGGTGCACATCGTTCGGCCGGTTTGGGAAAAGGTCGGCCAGGATAATCAGCTTGGTCGAGACTTTCCGCCGCTGACCTACACCCCGGCCGACGCCGACGGCCTGATGCTATTGGAAGAAGCGCCGCGAACGATCCGCGGTGCTCGTGATCTGCTCAGTGTCGGTCTGCAGTATGGAAACGCTTTTGGGCAAGGTTTCCAGGCTGCGGCTCTCAAACCGGCAGACTTCTTCGGCAACGACGATGTTCTGTATCTAATGGAAGATGCGGCCACGGGCGAAATCCGTCTCAGTATTCTTTGGGAATGGGTCCATAAGGGCGCCAGGCTGACCGAGGGCGATGCTGCCATGGGGGCTAAGGCTGGCGATTTGTTTTCCATCGAGATGTTTCGGCGTTTGCTGGACGAAGAATTCGACAAGCTATGTCAGGCAAGCGACAAGGACGTTCATGCTATCTCGAAGTCAACCACCCTGCCAATCGCCCGCGAGATCGTCGACACCTATGTGCGCGACGCCACCAAGGCGCCGTGGTACATCGATCTAATGAACATCAACTTGAACAATCATGACCTTCAAGTAGCTCGCGACAGGATTCACCGATACATGCACAGCTTCAAAAAGGATGGCACGCGCATTACCGAGAACCTGGATACTGCAGGCGAGTCGGCGACCGACGAGATGGAACTCTTCGACCGACAGGTGCGCGAAATCAAGCAGTGGATGGAGGGCCCGCGATTCCAGCGGCTGAAGCGACTGTACGGTCCGCGGCAGGTGGCCGAGCAGCGGGGCTCGATCGCCCAAGACTATGCCGTCGCAAGGAATGCGGCGCAGGATATGTACTCGCGACTGCGAGAGTTGTATCGCAGTAACCAGTCGATCACGACATTCGGACCTTACTCGCCTGGCCAGGCCGTGGTGATGAAGCGCAGCGGGATCGAGGGGATCTATCTTGGTGGTTGGGCTACGTCTGCCAAAGGTTCGGTCAACGAAGATCCGGGCGCCGACTTGGCCTCCTATCCGCTAAGCCAGGTGCCCGACGAAGCTGCGCCAATCGTGCGAGCGCTGTTGACGGCCGACCAGAACCAGCGGTTTGCCAGATCGAGGATGACTGACAAACAGCGCGCAACTACGCCGAAATACGACTACCGGCCGTTCATCATCGCCGATGCCGACACGGGGCACGGCGGGGACGCCCACGTGCGGAATCTCATCCGCCGTTTTGTCGAAGTAGGCGTGCCCGGCTACCATATTGAAGATCAGAAACCTGGCTGCAAGAAATGCGGCCATCAAGGAGGCAAGGTGCTCGTTCCGGTGGACGAGCAGATCAAGCGACTCAACGCCGCCAGGTTCCAGCTAGATGTGATGAACGTTCCGGGCCTCATCGTCGCCCGGACCGACGCCGAAGCGGCCACGTTGCTGGATGGCAGAGGCGACGAGCGAGATCAGCCCTTCATCCTGGGAGCCACCAATATCGATCTGCCGAGTTGGCGGTCGGTTTATCTCGCGATCCTCAAGCGGTTCTATGAACTGGGGGGAACCGAGGTCTTCGGCCACCTGCTATATCAGATTCCCGAGCAAGACTACGACGAAGCCAATGTCTGGCTGAAACAGGTGGGCGTGTTCTCGAAGATTACGGCGTTGCTCGATGCGCACCGGGAAGACCGGGTGTTGCCAATAGACGCGATTCTTGGCGAAGTATCGAACCAGTTTGTCGAGCGTTGGGAATCGCAGGCGGGGCTCAAGACTTATGCGCAAGCAGTCGCCGACGCGATGGAGTTTCATATCGACGAAGGCCAGCGGTTTGATATCAGCGTAGACGAGTGGCTGGCGTGGGCCAACACCGTGGGCCATCAGGAAGCCCGCCAGCGATGCCGATCGATGGGATTGAACGTCGTCTGGGACTGCGAGTTGGGACGTACTCCCGAGGGCTACTACCCAGTTCGTGGCGGCATCGACTATGCCATTGCCAAGTCGTTGGCGGTTGCGCCGTTTGCCGACTTGATCTGGATGGAAACAAAGACGGCAGACCTGGTCGATGCCAGAGAATTCGCCGAGGCGATTCATGCCGTCTATCCCGAGCAAATGCTGGCCTACAACCTTTCGCCGTCGTTCAATTGGGATACGACCGGCATGACCGACGAGCAGATGCGCGAGTTTCCGCAGGAACTTGGCAAGTTGGGCTTTGTGTTCAACTTTATTACCTACGGCGGACATCAGGTCGACGGGATGGCGGCCGAAGAGTTTGCCACCGCGCTGAAACAGGACGGCATGCTCTCGCTAGCGCGCTTGCAACGGAAGCTCCGACTGGTGGAGTCGCCGTACAAGACGCCGCAAACTCTGGTAGGCGGGCCGCGTCTCGACGGTGCTTTGATGGCCTGCTCGGGGCGCACCGCGACCACTGCCGCCATGGGCAAGGGCTCGACCCAAGTGCAGCACCTGGTCCAGACCGAGGTTCCCGTGCGGCTGTTGGACGAATGGCTCGAATTGTGGTGCGAGAACTACGACGCCTTCGGGCCGCTGCACGCCGAGCTGCGCCCGCATGCTGCCGGTTCGGAATTGCTGGCGCTGAACGTACTCGACACGTTTGCGAACAAGAAGGCCGGGATTATTTTTGCACCCATCAAGGATCGAAGCGGAAACAACATTCTTTCCATGCGATATCAAGAAACCTACGACGACCAGTTCCGCCGCAAGCGGCTGATGACGTTGATGCATCTGTTTTTGATTCACCGATACAAGGCGGTGTCGGTGCACTATGTAAGCCCCAATGAAGACAACGAAAGACAATCTGCGGGCATGCAGGCACTCAATATCTTTGACGAAGTGCATGCCGAGGTAGGGCATATCATCGTTGGCGGAGTCAATGGCGAGCGCATCGCGGCTTTGTTGAACCCCGACCGCGTCGAGCTGGCAAAGCTGATCGGCAAAGGTCGCCCCGAACTGGCGGCCCGTTGACCTGGTTGCAAGCGGCGAAGTGACGGTAGCTGGATTCGCAAGAATTCAGCGGAACTGCCAACGGCGTCTCCAACTAGCTTAACTCTTGCAAGTTTAGCTACATGTATGGGATGAAATGTGCTATGCGGCGCGGTGAGCGTTAGGCCACTAAGTCGAGATCGAGACCGAATTGGAGGAATGCCAGGTCAAGGTCTTCGAGGGTGACTTCGCCGTCGCCGTTGAGGTCGCCGTCTTCCCAGGTCGCGCCGGTGAGGCCGAGGTTGGCGTTGATGACGTCCAAATCGTCGGAGTCGATGTCGTAGTCGCCGTCGAGGTCGGCTAACGCCCAGATGTCTTGTAGGTTGGCTCCCATGTTCGAGAGGTAGACGCTGCCGTCTAGCGAACCAGTTACAAACCCGTCGCCGTTAAAGTCGCCGTCGGTAAATAACGCGTCGAGCAGACCTTGCCCAATATTCCCGAGCAGGATCGAAGCGTCGGTCGCATCGACCACGCCGTCGAGATTCGCATCGCCGGGCAACAAGGTCATGAAGAAGTTAAAGCGGCCGCCGGGGTTGCCGTCGCCCGAGGGGAATTCGCTGACCAGCGAGTTGGTCGTTGTGATGCTCGCCGGGTTCGTCCATTCGCCGTCAAGATGATTGCCGTCGGTATCGGTAATGCTGTCGGAGAGCGACAGCAGGTAGTTGTCGCCGAGGGCCCAGCCTTCGAACCGCCAAGTGGCTGTGTGGGTCGTCGTATCGTAGAAGAACTCCGCCAGGGTTGGCATATTGGCAGTCGTAAGCCCGATGACAAACAGGCTGTTGGCCGAAACGTTTACGCCTTCGCTAAAGACGATCGAGATGGTATCAGCTGCGCCCACGGGCACGGTGGCCAACTGGCTACCGCTGCCATCGACTGTGTCGAACGAAAACGGATCGTGCTGCGAGACCGAACCGCTGACGATGACGTTAAGAATCTGAGCCGCCGGTCCGCCAACTTGGGCGAAGAGTGGGCCTTGGGCGGTAGGGATGTACCATGCCGTGGCGAAACCGTAGAACGCCGTGAGACTCAACAAGTCGCCCCCATCGACGTCGCCGTCGTCATTCATGTCAACAAGAGCAACATATTCAGAGTCTCCTGTCTGCGATCCGAAAGCACCCTGCCAAAGGTCGTAGAGGTATTCGAAATCTACGAAGTCGACGAACTCATTGTCGTTACGGTCATGAGTTAAAACACCAGTAGGAAGCGGAGTTGGCGTCCAGAGCGGTAAAGGCTCGGCAAAGGATTCCTGCCAGACGGTGTGGTCAACGCTGTTAATCGTTCCATCTCCGTTGCCGTCTGCCGGGTTGTTCGATTGATTTGTCTTACCACTTTCTTGTTCCCAAAGCAGATAGTCATCTCCATCCACCACATTGTTGCCGTTATAGTCACCGCTGAGTGTGGCAAAATGGAAACGAAACTCTCCCTCCCCATCCTTATCGCTATCCAGGCTACCTTGTTCGCCATTACCGCTGACAAGAGTCGACTTATATGCGCCGTCCAAAACGTCATCGCTATAGAGATCAGGTGTGCCGTTATCAGGATTCTCCCACTCTCCGTCGAGGGCATTGCCGTCTAAATCAACGATCGAGGCGAACAGATGGATTGCATACTTGCCGTTCAGCAAGAATCCGTCGGGAAAGAGTTTTGTATCCGGCTTGTAGTTGTAGTTGCTATCAAGCCCCCAAGTTGCCACATGGGTATTGGTGTCGTAGCCGATCCATGTTAGCCCCGTGCCAACTGTAGCAACGTGGTTAAAAGGCTCTCCGGGAAGAGGGTCGACTGTGAGTCGTAGTTGCAGTTCGCTACCATCGAGCAGATTGCCACCTCGACGCACGTCCTCGCTGAATTGAATTGAGATGGTATCTATCCCTTTGGTCGGGATAGCTAGCAATTGCTCTCCAGCGGCCACTCGATCGCTCATCAGGTAAGGATCGCGATACCATCCCGAACCATCGAGAATCACGTCGGTGACGGCGGGGGGTAGAATTGAGGTGACTGCAGCGTAGGCATCGATCAGTCCGGCGCCGCTACGTAGGTCATTGCCGGGTGTGTCAAGGTCGATCGCAGTTTGCGTGAGTGCGTCGCTGATCGACGCTGCAGGATTCGCTTCGAGCAGCAAGGCCGCAACGGCGGCAACATTCGGGGCAGCCGCGGAAGTGCCAAAGAATGGCTGGAAGTCTGGAACCGTTGTGTTCGTACCATCGACGCCAGTCGCTGTTGGTCCTCCACGGAGTTCGATGGATGGGAGAGGTGTACCATCGTTGGCAATAGAGCGAATCACCTCGCCGGAACCGCTGTAGGAGCGGAGAAGAGTTGGATTGTTGACGTCGGTCGTCGCAACCGAAAAGTTACCTACGGTCGCTGCGTGGCCAGGGTTACGTCCGGTGCGCAAATTGCCGCTGACCCCTACGTGCTCTATGAATCCAATGTCGCCGAAGTGCAGCCATTTAAAGTGTTCCGGAGCCGGACCACTAAGTAGTCTTACACCAATATCCAAGAAACCAGTGCCTGTTATCGAGGCAAAGTCATTTGGTTGTTGATTAGTAATATTGTTAGTCGTTGTGCCACCCAACGGTACGCCAGAAGTTAAAAAGAAATACAGTTGTACGTCCGATGTTATGCTTCCGAACAGTTGATCGAATTGAAGTATGAAATCCGTTCCATTTGCGTCCTGTGTAATCTCGATTCTCTGTAGAAAGTTGCCACTACCAGTAAAGTCATGAAATGTTCCTGAGACACCATTTATTGTCTGACCAGCGACAAACCTGGCTTCTGTGTCAAACGCATTGTCGCCGCGGTTGCCCGCCGAGGACGTATAAAAGACTCCATTCGTGATCGCCGATTCAATGGCAGCAGCGCCCACTCCGTCGGAAAAATAAGATTCAGATGCTAGTCCGTTTACGTCGTCGACGATGACGTCAGCGCCAGCAGCCACAAGGGCGTTTACAGCCGAAGCGAAAGCCGCTTCGCTCCCAATGCCACTATGGAAGAGAAGATCAGCTCCCGGTGAGATGTCGTGGATCAGTTCCGCCATCGCCCGGCCTTCTGAACCTGCGCCAGCGTCCAATACGTCGATTCTTGCCCCAGCTCCTGGCGTCCCGGCGTCAGGCGGTAGATCGCCTGTGGCCTGCGATGAACTCAGGCCGTCAATTCCATCGGAGATGATCCCCACGGTTATTCCAGATCCGGTCGATGAAAAGACTTGACGCAATTCTTCAACGTTCAGAGCACCTTCTGCAGAGTTTGCTACAGAACCAACTGAATCTGTCGCCGGCAGCATATGGGGTAGGATATAAGACACCCCGTCGACTGCTAGTAATTCGTAAAGGCTCTCAAGGCCAATTCGGCCGTCTATCACTGTTTGGCCTGTTTCGACGAACGATGTGATCATTCCAGCGGTCGTAAGGTCCTGCAGTAAAGTCGTTGATGTTCCATCGCCGTAGACCGACACGAATATAGAGTCGCTAATAGCATTGTAGAGTTGTTTTTGCGATGCCTTGTAGTCCGCGTCAGCATTTTGCTGAGCATCGGTCCATGCAGTTCCCATCGACACAGCGAGTGAACTCGTGGAAGCTTCTGCAGGCGCGAAGGAGGCGGCCAATTCATCTAGCGAAGCAATCTCGGCAAACGTGAAAGCGTCAGCCGCGAGCAAGGTTCGCTCCTCAAGGCATTGGAATGACAGGCGGCGTCGGGAAGGCGACATTTTCACACTCCGTTGAATATGTAGGAAATAACTATTGAGAGCCTGGATTGACACGAAAGAGTTACGAATCCTACGGCCGTGGATAACATTGATTGGTTATCCTGCGCCTTACGAGGACAATGATTGCAAAAATAGCGATTGCCAATGTAGATGGTTCCGGAACCTCTGAAAGGTTACCCAGCCTGGCGGTGACAGTTACGGTCTCTGGAAATCCGATTAGAATTGTCAGATTACGAATTTGTTCGAGCCGATTCCAATCGTCGAAGTTAAGCAAGTTATGAGGCGAATCGATTGTTCCTGGCTCGCCGTACATCAGAATTTCAGCTGTCCAAGGTAGTTGTAAGCCTGAACCGACCCAACCTGGATTGCCCGTGCTTACCGGAAAGTATGAGAAGTAGATTGATGATGGTGGATTGTCCGGATCGATCGGTCCAGGGAATCGCTCGTCATTCAGGAAAAAAAAACTATTTACCAAGGCAACATTAAAAAAATTATCGATTAAGTCCCCACCGAGACTGAGAGTGAGATTAGAAAAAATGGTTGTATTTCCTTGTAGTTGCAGGAGAGCTTCATGCCGGCTATCAAAGGCAAGTTCCCCTTCGATCTGATCGCCAATGTTTAACGTGAAGGGCAGGTCGAGGGGTAATGGATCGCCCTCAATCTCAGAAATCACGGCATCGAAAGCGACGACTAGCGGCGGCTCAGCTTGAGCAGACGAAAGTAAATCAAGGAAGAGACAAAGAGGCAAGCAACAAACGAGCGGTTTCATCGCAAAAAACTCCTGAATAGATGGCCTGGCGTTAAATTACCATCTGGAGGGGGGGGGCTGTCAAGCTTTTTTGGCTCGTTTTTGGGTGAAAATAGGGGTGAACGCATTATTGGCGTTTAGTGGGGCCTTTGTAGGCCATTTTAACACAAGAAGGGCGGCGGTATGCCACACCGGTCCGCCGGGCTGGGCAGGATGGGTCGCGCCGCGTCGCATGCCCACGTCGGCGGACCTCCGTGAGCATGGCACCGGCGCCTTGTGAATTCCCGGACGCCCTCGACAAGCCAGCAGCGGCTCACGGGCGGCTGTTTGGCAATCGTCAAAGTTTGCCTCACCGGTGCATGCGGAAAAACACTGGCAACTGCTGCGGGCAGCATATCTCGCACTCGATAAAGATACCAATCAGCGCGCTTGCTCCTGTTGGATCGGTTGTCATGCTTCTCAGGCTTCTTGCTATCATACTGCTTGTACCGGCTCTTACGGTCGTAACAGGGTGTGCCTGCCCGTCCGGGTGTCGGGTGCCGGGGACGCCGTCGGCGCCGTGTCCGGGCGAAACGTCGGTGGTCGAAGGAGATCCGCCCGACCTGGTCGAATTGGTCTCGGCCGATTGCCAGCTAGTGCCGCTGCCGTCGCCGAGCGAGACGTACGAACTGCTGTCTGCGTCGACGTGCCAGTGCAACGCGGCTACCAATGCCAATCTGGCCAATCTGGTCGAGCTGGAGCGCCATTGGGCCAAGGTGGTAATCGAGTGCGATACGAAGAATGTTCGCGAAAACTACTGTCTCGACCGCGACTTGCTGGCACTGCATGCTTACGATCTGCGCAATACCTCGGCATCGACTGCCTTGGAGGCTTTCTATCAATTGGCGGGCCTGGAAGCCCAGCAACATTATCTGCTGCAGGGGATCGACGAAACCGAGCGGACGCTGGAGCGCGTCGACAAGCTGCGTTCCGAAGGCCTGGAGTTGCCTGAACGCATCGAACGCAGCACGATTGTAGCGAAACTCAATGAGCTGCGCGATCAGAAGTTGCAACTGGAGTTTCTGAGGATTCAACTCAACGGCCAACTGCAGCAGTTGATTGGGTGTCCGCTGAACGAACACGCCTTCTACTGGCCGCAGATCGACTGGACGCCCGACCTGACGCCGGTGGACGTGGAGCTGGAGCTTGCCGACGGGCTCGCGACGCGTTCCGATCTTCGCGGCCTGGCGCTGGTACTCTGCAAACTCAAGAAGCCGACGCTGCCGGTGGCGCGAGGCGTGTTGAGTTTTGCCGACTCGACGCTCGGCACGGTGGAGCCGGTCGACGGCTGGATTCACGCGGCCAGGTGTTTTCGCTGTAACGAGCACGAGGTGCCCGTCCGTTGCCGGCAGTTGTCAATGTTTTATGCAGAGACCGAAAAGTTGGCCACAGCCGAAATCAAGAGCGCCGCCTACAAGGTGAATCTGCAACAGCAACGTGTGGTCGTCGTGCAGCAGAGCGTCCAGGAGATTCGCCGACAGCTGTTCGAGTTGGAAGAGACTCGCGACGTGAACGAGGTGACGGTATTTGAACTAAGCAACCTGCGGGGCCAGCTTTACGAGGCCGAGTCGAACCTCATCAGCCAGGTGGTTGCTCTGAAGCTGGCAGAGGTGGGGCTAGGCAAAGCCCAGGGGGTACTCGCCTTGGAGTGCGGGTTCGAACCGGTGCTCTGCTGCGAGGGCTGCTGCGACGGCGACTGTTGCTCGTGCCTGGGCAAGAACTGCAAGCAGAAGAACTGCTCGAAGTGCGCAAAGTGATCGGAGTGGTTTTGCAGCAGCGCTGTTGGTATTGCAATACTATTGTCGGCTGAACAAGGCCTGGCGGAGTTCTTGCTCGAACGTGGGGCTGGCGGCCAGCACGGCCCGGAATTTCTCTTTGCCCAAAGCGTAGAAGATCGACTTCTCGCGGGTAACGATCGTCGCGTTGCGCGGCTCGTCGGTAATGAGTGCCGCTTCGCCGAAGTACTGTCCTTCCTTCAACTCGGCGACTTTGCGTTCTTGCTTGCCGTCGTGGATACGTACTTCAACACTGCCACTGCGGATCAGGTAGAAGAGGTCGCCCGGGTCGCCTTGCCGGATGATCACTTCGCCGGGCTCGGCTTCGTGCACCAGCATTTGATCGGCGATGTCGGCCAGCGTGGTGGGGGTTTGCTGGCCAAACAGGGGGATGTCTTTCAAGAAATCGCAGATGACCGAAGCTTCTAGGACTGCGACGTCCGACTTGATGTGGCCATCGACCATATTGACGATACGATCGGCGACGTCGAGGATGCGATTGTCGTGTGTCACCATGATGATCGTAGCCCCTTCGTCGCGGGCGAGCTCTTGGAAGAGCGTGACGACCTCGCGGCCCGACTGTTCGTCGAGTGCGGCCGTGGGCTCGTCGGCCAGGATAAGCTTGGGCTTGTGGACCAGTCCGCGAGCGATGGCAACGCGCTGTTTTTGGCCGCCGGAAAGCGATTTAGGTTTGTAGTGAATGCGCTCGCCAAGTCCGAGGCGCGTCAGCAGCGACTTGATGCGTCCTTGGGCGATGCTCGGATCGATTCCCAGCAATTCGGCAGCCATATTGACGTTTTGATAGGCGGTAAGTGATTCGAAGAGGTTGTGTGCTTGAAAGATAAAACCCAGTTCGCGGCGGACGCGGACGATCAAGTCGCGATCGCAGCCCTGGAGTTCGTTGCCTAAGACTTTCAGGCTGCCCTCTTGGGCGGTGCGCAGCGTGCCAATCAGCGTGAGCAACGTCGTCTTTCCGGAGCCAGAGGGGCCGGTCATGATGACGATTTCGCCGCGACGGACTTCGAGGTTGTTATTGAACAGCGCCTGTTTGCGCAGCTCGCCTTCGCCAAAGTAGTGGTTCAGGTTGTGCACCTTCACGGTCTTGGGCAGCTGAAGGTCGCCAACGAAGGCGCCGCTGGTGGCAGGTATTGTCGTTTGAGCAGGCATGGCTGATTCGATTGTGGGAAGGTTGGCAAGTAAGAGACAGTCGATCAAAACAGGCTGGCAGGGTCTGCGGCCAGGAGCTTTCGCACGGCCAGCAGTCCCGACGCTACGCACATGGCAACCGTAGTAGTAAACACAAACACAATGACCATGGGGGTCATGAGCATCAGCAGCCCTGTCTGATCGCCTAGCACGCCATAGATAATACGGCTGATGATTGCGCCGGGTATAAAACCAATGATCGAGAGCAGGAGGGCTTCGATAAAGATCAAACGGATAAAGAAGCCAGTGGTGTAGCCCATCGCCTTGAGGGTAGCAAACTCTGGCATGTGCTCGGCGATATCGGAATAAATCACCTGGTAGCAAATGACCATACCGACGACAAAGCCGATGACTTTGCCGGCAAAAAAAATGGTGCCGATGGGCGTGCTTTTGTCCCAGAAAGTTATTTCTTTGGTGCGAAACTCCTCTCGAGTGAGGATGTGCACGTCGCTTTCCAACGTTTTTTGCAGGACTTGCTTGACGCTGTCGGGAGTGAATCCCTGTTGCACATGGACAATCCCGATGTCGACAACGCTCAGCGGATCGCCAAAGCGTTTGCGATGGGGAAAGTACTTGGCGAAATTCTCAGCATTCATCACAAGATTGCCGTCGTGGGCAAAATCTGTTCCCAGGTCGAAGGTGCCTACGAGAGTCACTTTCTTGTTGGCAAGTTCCAGATCGCGACGGGCCAAACCGGCATCATCCGCCTGCGGGACGTTGAACTTTTTTGCTTTACTCTTGCGGTCGATCAGCGCCGTGCCGGGAGGTCGCAGTTTATTGATTTGCGATTTGATACCTGCGAGTCGAAAGACGGGATCGTCGAGATAGAAGCCAATGGAACGAAGGGGGTAGCCGCGATTGCCTTTGCCCCGGTCCATGGTTCGTAGCACAGAGGTCGTCAATTCGGAGTAGAGCGGATAAGCGCCGCTGACTCCCGAGCAGGATCGGGCCTGATTGATGCGTGCGATCGGGAATCGTTTTTCGGCAGCCAACGTGTACTTGGCCTTGCTGACCAGGAAAATGTCGCCCTGCAGGTCATCGATGATCTTCACCTGGCTATCAAAGAGCGCATTCTGAAACCCAACCTGGGTAAACATCAGCAAGACGGCAAAGCCGATGCCCGCCAGCGCAGCCGCCAACCGACGCCAATCGTGCGTCAAGTTTTTCCAGGCCAGCGGCGTTTTCGTCTTAAGTTTCATAAACGTGCTATGGATTGCCGAGAGTAGTTTGAGATTGCAGCAGTGCGGGGCGATGGCCGAATCAGTTTTTGTTAGAACAAATCAGCAGGATCGGCCTGGTAAAGTTTTCGCAGCGCTCCCAGGCCCGAAGCGACACACATTCCTATTGCTAGCAGGAGAACGGATAGCATGATCTGCCAGGTCATGAACATCGGCATGCCCGATTCGGCTTCGACGACCTCGTAGAGGATTGTGGAAACCAGCAGCGAGGGCAAGTAACCGACGATTGCCAGCAGGATCGACTGTTCGAGGACCACGCGGGTCAGGTATTTGTTGCTATAGCCCATGGCCTTAAGCGTGGCGTATTCGCCCATCATATTTGCAATGTCGCTGGAGAGCACCTGGTAGACGATCGCAACGCCGACGAATAACGCCACGTAGACGCCAAGCTGAAAGATTTGCCCCAGAGGTGTATCAACGACCCAACGATACTCTTCGTGCGCATTGACCTCCTCGCGGGTGAGGATTTCTACATCCACGTTGGTCAAGGTTGCCGCGTCGTGATTTTTGAACGACTCGGCGTTGGAGACTTGTTCGGGAATGCCAAACATCTGTTGGAGCTTGCGTTTGACGCTGGCTGCGGAGTTGGGATTGCGGAGTTTGAGTAACCCGAAGTTCACTTCGTCGAGAGTCTGCCACGGGCAGGCGCGCACGTAGCCTTCGGGGCTGGTGAGACAGGCTCCGTTGGACGCCATTCCTGTTCCTAGCCGGAAGAGCCCTACGATGCTCACCCGCTCGGGGCCCAGGGAGGTTTCTACGCCTATGTCAGCAGCGGTGAACTCGGTGCCTGAGACGGGGCCATACTCAGGCTTCGACTCGGAGTCGACGAGCACGAAGCGCGGATCAGAGAGTTTGGGCGTCAGTTTGCAAATATCGTCGCGCTTAAAGGCCGGGTTGTAGGGTTCGGTGCCCATGGTAA
The DNA here is from genome assembly GCA_020427155.1 of Planctomycetales bacterium. GTDB lineage: Bacteria > Planctomycetota > Planctomycetia > Pirellulales > Lacipirellulaceae > Bythopirellula. Next base: position 16,728 of record JAGQOW010000072.1, read on the forward strand.
TGATGCTGCGCCACTGCCCCGCCGGATCGTCGGGGTCTGCTGGTTTGTCCGTCGCCTGAATTTCGTGCGAGATCGGGGCTTGCCATTCACTCAAGCCCAGGTAGAAGGGGCGCGCATGTTCGACCTCCTGCAGAGAAGCGGCCTGGTAAACCCGGGAGCGAGGGAAATAGCGCGGTTCGGTGAGATGGAGATAGGCGGGCGAGCGCAGCATCAAGTCGAATTCGAGTGCGTCATAAATCTGGGTGGCCGTCTTCTTGATGGCGCCTTTGAAGCCGATCTGCATAAAGATGAGAATGACTGCAAACCCCACGCCCGCCACGCCGATGGCCGTGCGGGCCTTGTTATGCGTGATGTTCTTCCATGCAAGCGGGGTGTTCATTATTTTGCATTGCCATAGTGCCCATCAAGGCAGGAGCGTGCTGACTGCGGATCCCTAGGGATCGGTAGCCTGAGGTTTTTTCGACTCGCCGGCTTGAGCGTTATGATTGGAAGAGGATTCGCCTTCCTCACGCTCGAATTCAACGGTTACTTGAAGTCCCACATGCCTGGAAGCATGCTCGATGGCGGTTTCGCCGTCAGCTGGAGCCTCTTCTTCATCGATTTCGATTCTCACCTCAACGACGCTACGGTCAGCAGGGGCCAGCGGGTTGCGGTTGGAGAGACCAGGAGGGGCAATCATGCGACCGATGCTGACAGCATGGCCTTTGATCCCGCCGGAGCGTTTCTGGTTTGCCGGGTTGATGTCGCCATCGGAGAACCTGCCCGCAAAAGCGGGACTTCTGATCGTGACGACTTGATTCAGCTTTAGTTCCTTAACGTCTGCTTCGTACACCTCGGCGACGCAGACCATTTTTCGCAGATCTCCCAACTGCAGAATAGGAGCTTGAGTGACGATCTCGCCAATTCGCAGACCTGACTTCAATACCGTGTAATGCGGTTGAGCTTCAGGCGGTGTTTGATCAACCGCAGCCTCCTGGGAGTCGTCTTCTGCCAGCAGCTTGCGCAGGGCATCGGGCGCAACTTGAGGAGCCAGCAGAATCGATCGCTTCAGGGCTTCGCGCGCGACTTCGATTTCCTGCTGAACAACCTGTTTTTCGAAATTCTTGGTTGCCTGTTGCTGGGTGACCTCAGCGACAGCAACATTCGCTTCGGCGGCTTGTACGGCCAGCTCGGCGGCTGCGGATGCCGAGGCGTGACTATCTCGAAGTATCGTGTAGTCGGCGCTTGCCAGGTCCATCTGGTTTCGTTGTTTCTCAAGCTGGTGTTCGGTAACGAGTTCAGGATCGGTCGATCGGAGTCGCTCGAGTTGCAGGTACTCGTTTTCTGCAAGATCGCGGGCGACCCGCAAGGCTTCGAGTTTGTTTAGCTGCAGGTCGAGTTCTCTTTGCTTGGCCTCGGCCTGTGCTTTGGAAGCGTAAGCCTGAGCGATCTGTGCTCCGGCAACCTGCAGTTGGTGGTCGTGCTTCTGGTCGGCCAGGTCACGTTTCTTCAGAAGTGCGGTCAACTGAGCCTTGCCCATGTCGTAACTCGAGAGCAAACCGAGGACGCCATCTTCGGGAGCAAGTTCACCTTCGATAATATTGAAAAGTTGAGTGAGTCGATCGCCAGGAGTAGCACGAACGTCGATCACGCCGCCCGCAGGTTCAATTCGCCCCAACGCGTAAACTTGGCGAGGTTGCGATTCCTCGGAGACGACTTCTTCGGTAGGAGACATCCACTCGCAGCCGGACGAGGTCGCCAGCAAGCCGATAGCCAGAGTGAGAAGGCTGCGGAGATTTTGGCTAGGGAAGGGTCGCATAGGATTTCTATTTCAGTCTGGCGCGACTGCGAAATCGCGAGTTCAGGAATGCAAACGTACTATATCTGTCGGCTTCTGCAGCACTGGCAGATAAAAAGGAGGCTCACTTTCCTAGAATGGGCACCCTCGGCGCAAGTGTCAAGAAAATGAGCGACCTCGGCACATTCCTAACCGACGATACTACTATAACCGGTAGAAGCGAATGCCTCTGCGTATTTCGCCCGACAGCCATGAGGTCGATGGGGGCAAAGAGCAGAAAAGGCTGCAGGCAAGCAACGGAGGTTGCTGTGCCGCTCAGCTGCTGGCAGGGCCCTTTCGTATTGCCTGTCGTAGCCGGATCGAGTTAGAGTGTGGTTCTATGTGGTAATGATCGTTAGGAGTCCCAGAATGCGTCGCTTCATGACTTTTTTGCTTGGTATGGTTACCGGGGCAATTTTGCTGCTGGGAGCGATGAAATACCACGTGGTGAGAGCCCAGGATGGTTTTCATGTGGTCCCGAAGAAATCTCCCAACCTGGCGGCCACTTATGTCGATATTCGCGGCTTTACGGTCGCCGATTGGGCTGAGCATGCCGAGATTGCGGCATCGCTGATGAATGCCGGAAAGGGCGAGCTGATGAGCAATTCCGCTTCGGAAATGCTTCATAACCAGCTGGATCGGCTACTGAATCGAGACGGGCAACCATAGCCGCCTGCACAGCTCCGCCACAATCGGTTTTCGGCAGGAGGGGGCGAGCTGCGGCGGCGCCCCAGTGCCAATTCGAGCGCAATGATCAATACACCAGCGCTTGTCGGCATGGCCTCTACCTGCGCTGGTATTGCTACGATCAACACAACTCCTAAAGGCCTTTACGACTTGGAGTTCTGATCATCGTCGGCACGATACTGACCCGTAGGCCGGTGGTCGGTCGATACAGCGCGTGAACTAACCCGAATTGCATGGTCGACGGCGAACTGGCCGTTTGATCGGATGGCCCCGAAGGCGGGGATGGCATCATGGAACTCAACCGCAATCAGTATTTCTTTTTAGGCATCGTGATTCTGCTGTTGGGTTTGCAGTTCCGCATGGTCAATGAATACGTCTTGACGGATGAAGCGACTCAGTTTCTCGCGGAACGTACCAGGTCGTCAGGCAGTCAGAGTGCCATGGTTTCATTTGCAAGTAGTCTCGGTGAAACGTCGCATAAAGTGATTCGTCCGCCCGATTGGTTGGGGTGGTGTATGATTTCGGTAGGCTCGGTGCTGATACTTCATAGCCTCGCGATGCGCGGCCCAGGATCTTAGCGGAGCCAGACTATTCGATGTCTCAGTCCGGTCCGTGGGCATCAAAGTCCGCCGGGTTCTGAGGGAAGGAAGCAAGCATGTGGTATGTCGTTGCTCGTAACCTCGCAAAAGCAATCGTGGTAGGGTTGTTTCTGGTGGCCTTGATGTTCGGGGGTTCGAACGGAGCTGAGCCAGGAGCGGATGGCGGCGTCTCGAGCCAATTGCCGCTCAGACAGCAGGCGGCGGCGCGCGACGGTAATATCGAGTCCGGTCAGCTCAGGCTGCGCGAGGGGACAACTATCGACAGCATGGCAGGGTTTTTTCGTCAAGATGGCGACGGAGCGACGTTTGTCACCGACGAAGGCTTGGAATTTGGCGGTCTGCCGAATCTGAATCTCGAACGAGTTGCCCGGACGCTCAAAGGTACAGATGAATCCAAGAGTGTTCGATGGCGCGTGAGTGGTTTGATCACTGAGTTCTCGGGGCAGAACTTCATTCTTATTAGCCGTGCCATCTACAAGTCGACAGCGCCTCCTCCGGTACCCGAGCGGCTTTCCAACTAGATGGCAGACAAGAGAAGCCGGGAGCCCCGCTGCTTGACAGCGAGTGCTCTGCCGATAAGATCAATTGTAAAGCTTTGCAGGTTAAAGATCTGGGCAAACGGCACGGCAGGCGTTGCTGCCAAGTGATTCATCAGATCATCCATTTGAAAGAATAAGTGGCAGCATGGGTGTATTGCATCGCATCGAAGTGAGTGAGTCGGCCAACATTAGCGTGGTGCGATTTAAAGATCAGAAGATTATCGACCCCGAAGCAATTCAAGAATTGGGGCTGGAGCTTTTTGATCTGGTGGAGAAAGACGATCGCAAGAAGCTGGTCTTGAATTTTTCCAACGTGGAGTTCCTTTCCAGCGCCGCTTTGGGAAAGCTCATTACATTTGAAAAGAAGGTAAAGCGGCAAGGTTCGGAGTTGATCCTCTCCAATATATCGCCAGAGATCTTCCAGGTGTTTGCCATTACCAACCTGGACAAGCTCTTCACGATCAAAGACAGCGAAGCGGACGCGCTGGCTGTTTTGTAAATCCAGGTCTGCGGGCACAGATCTTTCGGCACACGACCGAGCCCTGAAGACCGAGCAGTGAATCCTAAAACTGAGCAGTGGAATGCCTTCGAACGATGCGCCACATACGATACTGCGCGAGCTGACGAGTTCGCTGACCGCCTATCATGACCTGGTGCAGGAAATCCTAAAGACCCTTGCTGAGCTGGGATGGCAGGAGGGGGAACTGTTCGGCGTTCATATGGCGCTGGAAGAATCGATTAGTAACGCCATTCGGCATGGGAATAAGGAAGATCCGGCCAAGTTGGTCCGCGTCGAGTGCCGACTTAGCCAGAACCAGTTCTGGGCAAAAGTCTGTGATGAAGGAGACGGGTACAATCCAGATGCCGTCCCCGATTGTTGCTCGCCGGAGAACCTGGAGGTTCCAGGGGGGCGAGGGCTGGCCCTGATCAGAGCCTACATGGACTCGGTCGAGCACAGCGAATGCGGCAAATGCCTGACGATGGAGAAGCTCAGACCGGCCGCTTCGGATTGCTAGCCTAATATTGGGGAAAGCAACTCGGAAATGCCTGCCGATTTGCTGTCCTTGGCCAGTGCCGTGAGCCGATAGCCAGATAGCCACGTGCGGAGCAATCGGCTCTTGTTGGCGATCCAGGACTTAGATATTATGGCAGTTTGCCCGCCGCGAGGGATTGTCGATAGAGAGATTCTCGCAGGGCGTATAGTATTCCTCGGTAGCTCAGTCGGTAGAGCAAGCGGCTGTTAACCGCTGGGTCGTAGGTTCGAGTCCTACCGGGGGAGCTTTTCCGGTTTCTACGAAACCGACCACCACACTGGTCAACGCCCGGTGCCGAGAAATCGGCCGCCGGGCGTTTCTCGTTTTGAGCCTACGTCCGCAGAGTTTTCCGAGGATCGGCTGCGTGGGAAGGTGCTCTCTGTTTCGAGAGAGAGCTTCCGGGGTCCGAAAGCAACCCTCAAGGTTGCGACCGCATGTGCGAAATCTCTGGCCAAAAGTCTCGGAATCTCTGATTAACACACCCTCGAAAGTTAACACGCTGTTTGCTTTCGGTGCCTCGTTCGTCATCTCGAAACGCGGCCGGGTAGGTTAACAGGTAGAGTGAGCGGCCGTTGTCATTGGTCGCCACCCAAATCTCGCCAGACATCTCGCCGGTCGCCAGGCGAAGGTCGTTGTGGGCAACTCCTGATTAGGAACTACCCATGATCTGTTTAACTCACGATGAGACTTCTTCAGGCTTCCTTAAGCAATAGGTTCTCCGGCGTCTAGCAGTAGCTTCCACTGCCGCAATCTGAGGTTTTCTTCCCGGCGTGCATGCCGGGCCGTTCTTATTGACCCCTGCGCAATTAATGGACCCGTG
>JAGQOW010000073.1 GCA_020427155.1 Planctomycetales bacterium
CCATCACGATCGGGCTGCCAGCGATTTCTGTGTAATTGTCGAATTCTTCTGCGGCGATTTCCATAAACTCGGCATGAATCATATGCACGGGTTCGAACTGTGGCAGGGTGTCGTCGGCAACTCTGCTGCCCCCCATGGCATCGCTCATGAGCGAGCCTGTGGGGCTGGCCTTAACGTCGATTAGTGCCGAGCCGGAAGATGACTTGGCCCATACCGGCCCGTTCTTGCCACCGCCTTTCGATTCCCAACCTTCGGGAAACTCACAGGCGAAGGAGCCATCCTTCGAGTTATACGGGGCATAGGAACTAGGGACCTGGATCGACTGCGAGCCGCACCCCGGCAACAGGACGAGAACAACGAGCCAGGCAAATCGGGATGCTTCTGCCTGCCGAACCTTTGTCGAGAGCATCATGAATTCCTCCCAGGACCTATTTTCCTCGAATCGAAAGCCAGCGAGCCACTTGTCCCAGCAGCCAGGCATAGACGATTAGGGCAGCCGCCGAGACTGGCCCCATCAGCAGCATCGTGACATAGGGTGGATCTCGCCAGGTGAGCTTTGCCAGGGCAGTAACGAGCAGGGCCAATCCAAAAGATAGTGCGTACAGAGCCAGCCATATGAGAGGCCGGGTGGTCAGAGTCCACAGGATCGGAATCGAAACAGGAGCCGCCGGCGAGCCGGTTTCGAGACACGAGAGTTGCACCAACGGATAAACGAACAAGATGGTAACGCCAATGACGGTCCACGTATCTTGCGGAGCCCCGCGACTCAGCAGAAATCCTAATCCGGCGGCGATGCCAAGCATGCCGAGTGTCGAAGGAACGGTCCAAAACCAATCTCGCCAATCGCCGGAGAGTGAATGTTCGAGCGTCGTGTGGCCTTGGGCCGTCGATTCGAGGATGCCAAGAAAGCAGGCAGACGCGTATGAGACGGCAATGAAGACGACGATACCAGTCGGCATGGCCACGATTCGGCCGGCGACGAAGGCAGCGTCCATGACGACATAACACCAAATTGCCGCGAGAGCAGCGATCGTAAGTACGATTGCCAGCAGGATTCCATGAACGAAAGTCGAGGAGTCGATCGAGGGGGCGAGATCGACCAACGACGGCTGGCCATCGCGTTGCGCGGGGCGTTTGCGTTGCGATTTCGGTTTTTCAGCTTCTTTGGCAGCTAAGTCGTCGCGAGCGGCTTGTAGGTAACGCTGCGCCAAGCGGTGCCTGGGATCGACAGGTAGATTGTCTTCAGCCACAAGCAAGCTCTCCTAAACCGTGCCTGAAACGCCGTCGAACGGAAGCTTTAGTCTACCTTTAGAATAGATTGGCACAAGGCTATAAGACACCTGGTAACAAATCTACCCTAAGTCCAATTGAAGGAGCCTATTCCTAGTGAAAGGTCTTTACTCTTGCCTTAGTGAGGTAGAAACGGCCTTGGCTAGCGGGTTGCGCGGTGAGTCATACGCGCCGAAGTCGCTGAAAAAATGCCGTTTGGCGAAACGGTAAATCCAATTTTTCTCAGGGACTTCTGCTGCTACGTTGTACTGCGAGGGACGAGGAGTCATTGAGAGCAGTTCGGCAGCGGCGGTTTTTCTGGCGGTAGTGTCTTTCGAGTCGTGCAGTACCGTCAATTCATGGAGCAAATCGGGGCGCTCTAGCACAATGCAACCGCGCGTGTGCGAGGCGGCCAGATGGCGAAAGTCGGTGAGAAATTGCGACTGGTTGAACGTCTCGGCTAAAGGCCGTGCGTCATAGATCGAGTCTTTGGCAAATTGCACGATCGGGCACGGCTCGATGTCGCCCCAAGGTGAAATATGGTGAGTAAATCCGGTGGCCGCAGGACAAAGGGCTTGTCCGTCAGCGTCGTAGTAGGCGTCGACGATGCCGATAGGTTTTTTCACTCGCATCTCGACCACAAAGCGGCGAACCCTCAGTTGATCTTCTGGCGAGAGGGCCAACTCGGGCGAAGCGTCGGGGCCCATGGGGCGATAGGTGTGGTACCACATGTACAACACTCCCAGTTCAATCAGCCGATCGACCCATGCTTCGTTTACCAGATCGTCGAGATTGGTCTTGCATACACTCGTGCAAACGCCGGTGATGATTCTGTGATTCACACAATTGTGTATCCCCTGCATTGTGCGATTGAGTACTTTGGCGCCGCCGCGGCGCTGGTCGCTGACGATTTCGGAGCCTTCGACACTGATCAGCGGGGTGACGTTGCCACACTGGCGCAGCTCGGCGGCGACCTGCTCGGTAATAAAATGGCCGTTGGTAAAGACCTGGAAATAGCAGTCGGGATGGCGGCGGAAGATTTCCAGGATGTCGGCGTGCATAAAGGGTTCGCCGCCGACGATTCCGAAAAAGTAGTTGCCCTGCTCGTTGGCCTGGCGGATGACGCTGGAAAGTGCATCGATCTCGATCTTTTCCTGCTTGGCAGCCACGTCGACCCAACAGCCCTGGCAACGCAGGTTGCAGCTATTGATGATCGAAATATAGAGAAATGGCGGAAAGAACTCGCCGCGTGCCAGTCGTCGCTTGTGCTTCTGGATGGCCCGCGCGCCTTTGAAAGCAAAGTTCCACGTCAGCTTCCAGAGCAGCCGCTTGTCGGTTTCTGTCAGCAGTCGTTTTGCGGTTCTGAAAAGCATGGGGGGTGAGACGAGGATGGAGGTCAAGAGGGGGCAAGTCGCGGGGATTGTGGGCATTATGACGCATGGCCGGGTGGGGAAATAGCGGTTTAACTTGCTTTGGGCAAAAGATTTAGGAGTTTCCGGGGATGGTCGACGCTCGACAGCGGATTTCGTGGGACTTAAAATGACAACTTGCCGGCGTCCGTGCCAGCAGTCCTACCAACCCCGGGGCCAATCGGCTCATATGACTTTTCGTGTGGATCGCGATCGCCTTGCGGCCGCTTTTGATACCGCTCGCTCTGATCTGCTTGCCCAGCGCAACTCCGCAGGCCATTGGGTAGGCGAGTTATGTAGTTCGCCTCTGTCGACGGCCACGGCGATCAGTGCGCTCGTTTTGGCCGAGCAGGGTGGCACCAGTTGTGGTCTGCCAGCGTATAGGCCGGGGGAAGAGCCTTCGCACGTCGATGAGATCTATCGGGGGGATTTGAGCGAGCTGATTGTCCATTCGCTGCACTGGCTGGCACAGCAGCAGAACGAAGACGGCGGTTGGGGCGATACCGATCGCAGCCGATCAAATATCGCGACGACCATGCTCGTCCGAGCGGCGTTCCATTTGACAGGAGTGCCTGCAAAATATGCCAATCTTCTGGAACGTGCCGAGCGCTACGTCGAAAAGCAAGGTGGGATTGCCGGCCTGAAGCGGCGCTATGGAAACGATAAGACTTTTGCGGTTCCAATTTTGGCGAACTGTGCTTTGGCCGACATGGTCTCTTGGCGCAAGGTGGCCCCTCTGCCCTTCGAACTCGCTTGCTTGCCGCAGCGTTGGTATCGACTTCTCAAGCTTCAGGTGGTCAGTTACGCAATTCCAGCCCTGGTTGTGATCGGCCTGGCAAGGCATTACCATGCCCCCTCGCGTAACCCGCTGGTACGGTGGATTCGCACATTGGCGCGCAGGCGATGTCTGGCGCTGCTTCAAGAAATACAACCGGCTAGCGGCGGGTTCTTGGAAGCCACGCCCTTGACGAGTTTCGTAGTGATGGGTCTCGCCAGCATGGGACTGAGCGACCACCCAGTGGTTCGCCGCGGGATTGAGTTTTTACTGACTTCGGTTCGATCTGATGGCAGCTGGCCGATTGATACGAATCTTGCCACTTGGAATACGTCGCAAGCGATCACGGCATTGGCAGATGAGCAGGAGGATATAGAACCTTCGCTAGATTGGTTGCTGGCTTGCCAGTGCAAGAAGGAGCATCCCTATACAGGATCAGCGCCTGGGGGCTGGGGCTGGACGGACCTCACCGGTAGTGTGCCCGATGGCGACGACACTGCCGCAGCGCTATTGGCATTATCAAACTACTATCGAGCAGGAGACCCGACCCGTGACGCCAAGCTGAGACAGGCGGCGTTGGCGGGGATTCGTTGGTTGCTTGACCTGCAGAATAGCGACGGCGGTTGGCCTACGTTTTGCCGCGGTTGGGGAAAGCTGGCATTTGATCGTAGCTCGAACGACATTACGGCGCATGTGCTGCGTGCGTTGCATGCTTGGAGCGGTTTGTTGCAGTTGGAAAAGTCTAACCCCTCGTTGTCTAGTCGTATCAGCACGGCCAGGCGTGGGGGGCTCGATTACCTGCAACGCGAGCAAGCTCCTGACGGAAGCTGGACTCCCCTATGGTTTGGAAACGAGAATCATCCGTTGGAAGCCAATCCTGTCTATGGCACGGCCAGAGTGGTGCGAATGTACGGAGACTTGGGCCTGGGAGAGACCGAGGCGGCTCTGCGAGGCGCTCATTGGCTGGTAGGCGTACAGCTAGCCTCAGGCGGCTGGGGAGCGGCTCCTGGCACTCAACAGAAGGGCGGAAACGGAGAATTCGAGGCGTGCGAGAGTGTCGAAGAAACTTCGCTGGCCATCGAGGCCTTAGTGCCGCTGCATGCCGTTGACGGGCAGATCGCTTCGAGTGTCGAGCAGGGCGTTTCGTGGCTTATCGACGCGGTTGCAGAGAATCGGCATCACGAACCGGCTCCCATCGGTTTTTACTTCGCGAAATTATGGTACTATGAGCGGCTGTATCCGCAGATTTTCGCGACCCAGGCCCTGGCTCGTGCTAGCCAGGTAGCCAGTGCTGAGCCGACACCTGTAGGCGCTGTCCGTTGAAAGGACCTTAAGGACAGGACTTTTGATGGAGATTCGTCCTTTCCAGGGTGGTCGAAGCGAAGGCAGTTCGGCCGAGGGACCTTGCGATTATCGGGCCTCATTGAAGGCCGGTTAACGGGAACCTCTGTAGACGGTTTAATACACCAGGTGATCAGGCAACAGACAGGAGGCAGCCCATGGCAAGCGTACAGAGCGATTCCTTGACCCATGGCCGTGCCGCTGTTCACGACACCCAGAGCCCGACGGCAAGTGCGGAGTTGCGCAGTAGTCGGCGTCGGCGCACCGGACATCTTAAAGATGTGCCTGCGAGTCGAGAGTTGCGAGAGAAGATTCGCGACTGTTGCCGGCAACTCGTGACGCGACTCGATCGGAACCGAGGTTTTTCGAAGGATGAGCTGGAAGCGGTTGCTCGTAAAGCGCTCGAGTATCTGGAGCTTCCAGAAGGATACCTCGGCTGGGCGATGGTAGTGCTTTCCTCGGAGTTTTGGCGCGAGCAGGTGGCAGCTGTTCCTGCCGAACGGAGGCTATTACTTCTGCCTCACTGCCTGAAGCACGCGGAGGGGTGTCCGGCGGACTACGACCAGTTTGGCCTGGAGTGCGAGAAATGCGGCGCCTGCAGCATCGCTGATTTTCGGCAACAGGCCGAGGAACTGGGTTACAAGGTGCTCGTCGCCGAGGGCTCGCCAATCGTCCTGAAGATCATCATCAGCGGGTACGTCGACGCCGTGGTCGGAGTCGCTTGTTTGAACGTACTTGAGAAATCGATCGACAACGTATTGCTGGCTGGCATTCCTTGCATGGCGGTGCCGCTACTTTCCAGCGACTGTCGGAATACTTCGGTTGACGAAGATTGGGTGCGCGACATGATTCACGTCGAGAAGCAGGTCAGCGCAGAATACGCGCCGACCTATCTTCATCTTCTGCGGTTTGCCAAACAGCTGTTTGAACCTGCTGAGTTGAACCGATTGGTTCCGCAGCTGCGAAACAAGCCAAAGCATGCAGGTTCTGGGGCCGAGTTCGAGATGAGCGGCTCGTCGCCAGAAAACGAGGACCGGTTAGCGCTTCATACCGACCCGATTGCCGTCACAGAGACTTTGGCGCAAGAGTTTCTTGCCAAGGGCGGAAAGTACGCACGCCCCTTTATCACGCTGGCGGCCTACGATGCGATGGTTGGCGCCAAGGGGGCGACCTCTGAGGGGGCAGAGCGGTTGGCCGAGGTACCCGACTCGGTCAGGCGAGTTGCCCTTTCGATCGAGACGTTTCATAAAGCCTCGCTGGTGCACGATGACATAGAAGACGACGATGATTTCCGATATGGCGAACCGACGTTGCACCGGACTTATGGATTGCCCACGGCAGTGAATGTGGGCGACTACATGATTGGTTTGGGCTACCGGCTGGTGAGTCGCGATGCCAGCGAATTGGGCTATGAGGTGGCCAACGATATTCTCGACCGGCTTGCCGATGCGCATCTGCGGCTAAGCGAGGGCCAGGGCGCTGAGCTATTGTGGCGCGATGCCAATAACAAGCAGATTACGCCGCTCGACGCATTGAAGATTTATGCCCTTAAAACAGCGCCTGCTTTCGAAGCGGCATTGCTTTGCGGGATTCGCTGCGCGGGTCCGGTGGTCGACCGAGAAGTTCCGCTGAAGAAGTTTGCCAAGCATTTGGGCATCGCTTTTCAGATTTTGAACGACCTGAAAGACTGGCAAGGAGATCAAGATAACAAGCTCTCTGCCGGATTGGATACTTTGGGTGGACGACCTACGGTTTTGTGGGCATTGGCCTTGGAAAGCCTTAGCGAGCAGAATCGCGAAGAGCTTTGTCGATTGCTTGATTCCCCGGTCGACGCTGCCGCCAAGATTGCCCGTGTGAGGCAGATTTACCACAACGCCGGCGTTTTCGAAAAGGCACATTTGCTGGTCGACAAGTACCAGGAGCGAGCCGAGCGGATTGCAGACGAGATCGAACCCGAGAGCCTCCGTCGACTGTTGTATTATCTGGTCGACTCGGTGCTTGAGCGACCTGCGACTGTGGAGATGGAGATCTTCAATCCCACGTTTCCCACCTGACCTTCCCCGCCTAATTGGTGCCTAAAGTGGAATGGCGGCACTGTAGAATATCGTGTCTGAATTGATTACTCCACTTACGAAAGTTTTCTATCCCTCGCTCGAGGAGTTGGGCGTGTTTACGGAGATCGGCGAGAGCGATCTTCCTGAGCAGCAGCAAACCCTGCTGGCTCATCACGATCACATGACGGTCACGAATGAAGCCTGGCACAATAGCCTGGTCGATGTACGCGTCTTGCAAGAGCATCGGCAGGGCGATGTTTATGCTCGTAAGATTGTTTTGACGCTACAGAGAGACGGTACGCCGGTGCAGTTTGGCCTGATGCGGATCGATTTGGCAGGGTTGCCTCAGATTGTTCGGCTCGAGATTGAATCGCAAGCTTTGCCCTTGGGTCGCATTATGATTCGGCACCATCTGCTGCGAGAAGTCGAGCTATGCAAACTTTGGCGGATAACACCGGGCCCCGATTTGCGATTGCAGCTTCAATTGGGAGAGGAGCCCTGTGTCTATGGTCGTTCAGCCCGTATCCTGGTAGATGGGCGTTCGATCGTCGAACTGCTTGAGATTGTCCATCCCTAATTCTGCCAGACCTTGGGAATGACGGAAGATTGTAAGGAGGGGCGCCGAGTTTCTGATCGCATTCATTAAGCGAGCTTCTACTGAGCAGACGATGACTGGAATTGACTCTCAATACGACTGCGTGGTACTGGGTGGCGGCCCAGCGGGGGCTACCGTCGCGACGCTCGTGGCAAGAGCGGGGTGGAAGACGCTGTTGGTAGAACGCGACCGCATGCCGCGTTTCCACGTGGGCGAGTCGCTGATGCCTGAGACCTACTGGGTGTTCGAACGACTTGGCGTGCTAGAGCAACTCAAGGTGAGCCCTTATTCCAAAAAAGTCGGGGTACAGTTTGTCAGTAGCTCGGGTAAGGAGTCGGCTCCGTTTTTCTTTCGCAGCCATGACGCTCGAGAGTGTAGCCAGACCTGGCACGTCGATCGTGCAGAGTTCGACAAGATGTTGTGGGACAACGCCGCAGCCAGCGGCGCCAATTGCCACGACAACACCCGGGCCATGGACGTGCTATTCGAGGGCGAGCAAGCCAAGGGAGTCAGGCTGCAGACGGCCGGGGCAGAGGGCAATGAGGTTTCTGCAAAGGTGGTCGTCGACGCTACGGGAAAGCAGGCGATACTCGGCTCGAAACTAGGTGTGCGTCGAGTCGATCCCTATCTGCGGAAAGCGGCAATTTGGGGGCACTATCGAGGCGGCCATCGAGACGAACAAGGTGGCGGCGTAAAGACGGTCATTCTTCAAACTAGCCAAAACAAGAGCTGGTTCTGGTATATTCCGCAAGCCAACGATCTGGTTAGCGTTGGCGTAGTTGGCGATAACGATTATCTGCTGAAAGGGCGTGGCGCCCCGGCGGAAGTTTTTCGGCAGGAATTGAAAGAATGCGAGCGGCTAACGCGATGGCTTTCCGAGGCCCAATTGGCCAATGAGCTTCACGTCGAGAAGGAGTTCTCCTATTCCACCGAACGTTCAGCCGGCGATGGTTGGGTGCTGGTGGGGGATGCCTGGGGATTCATCGACCCGGTATACTCCTCGGGCGTATATTTTGCCTTGAAATCCGCCGAACTGGCGGCAGATTGTATCGTCGAGAGTCTCAACGCCGGCGACACCTCAGCAGCGAACCTGGGCCGCTGGGTGCCCGATTTCTCGCAGCGCAGTGGTTTGATCCGTAAACTGGTCAATGCGTTCTATTCGGGCGACTTCCGAGTCGGAAAATTCATCGCAGAGTACCCACAACACCGGGAAGAACTCGTCGATCTGTTGATCGGCCGGATTTTCGACGGTTGCCGAGGCAAGATCTTCGACGATCTCGACCCTTGGCTTAATGCAAGGGCAAATGCGGAAGACGGGGAGTCGTAGGCGTATGGTCAGGCTTTTTGGGGTCGGATCACCATTTTGATCCTGCGTCGAACCACGCTAGAATGGGCGTCTTGCCACACTCCACCTTCCTCCAGCCTTTTTATTGTCTGCCATGTCTCGCACACTCTGCGCTGTGATTCTCGTTTTGATAGTTCTTCACCAGGACAACTGGTATTGGAATGACGGACGATTAGTGTTTGGTTTCATCCCGATTGGGTTGTTCTATCACGCGTGCCTGTCGATTGCGGCGGCGGTGGTATGGTGGTGGGCTACCAAGTATTGTTGGCCTACCGATTCGTACCTTGCTGCCGAGGAGGAATCGCGCTGATGACACAGTTGTGGATCATTCTGGGCTACCTGGCCTTGTTGCTGATACTGGGATTGTTTGCCAGCCGGTTTTTTCGTGGAACTTCAAGCGACTACATGGTTGCAAGCCACACGATTGGGCCGTTCTTGTTGCTGATGTCGATATTCGGTACGACGATGACGGCCTTCGCGCTGGTCGGCTCGTCTGGCGAAGCCTACGAAGAGGGCATCGGGGTATATGGCATGTTGGCCTCTTCCAGCGGGATCATTCACTCTCTCTGCTTTTTCGTGCTAGGAATCAAGCTGTGGGGTTTCGGAAAGCGCTATGGATACCGCACCCAGATTCAGTTCTTTAGAGAACGCTTGGAGAGTAGCGGAATAGGACTCTTGCTGTTCCCGATTCTGGTGGGTCTGGTGATTCCCTATCTTTTGATTGGCGTGATTTCCAGCGGCGTGGTGATACAGAATATGACTGCCGGTGCATTTCCCAAGCTGTTTGCCACGGAGAGTCCTGCTACCTCAGGTGGCATTCCCACGCAGTGGGGGTCGCTACTTATTTGTCTGGTCGTACTGATCTACGTATTCCTGGGTGGCATGCGCGGCACGGCATGGGCCAATGCGTTTCAGACCATGGTGTTCATGCTGCTGGGTATAGTTACCTTTGGGGTAATTGCGAACAAGTTGGGTGGGCAGGCGAGTTTGTGGGAAAACCTGCGCGTGCTGGGCGAGGCCATCCCGGCGGAAAAAGCTACCCGTACGGACATGTCGAAGATGAAGTTCTTCAGCTACCTGCTTGTGCCTCTCTCGGTTGGCATGTTTCCCCACCTATTCCAACACTGGCTAACGGCCAAGAGTGCGAAGAGCTTCAAGCTGCCGGTCATTGCCCATCCGGTGTTTATCATGATCGTCTGGGTGCCTTGTGTGCTGATTGGCGTTTGGGCTACATCGGAACTGGTAACGATCCCCCCGGCACTACGATCGAGGCCCAATGCCATACTTCCTTTCCTCGTGAATTCTCAGGCGGGACCAGTTTTGGGAGGGTTTCTGACCGCAGGTATTCTGGCTGCGATCATGTCGTCGCTTGACAGCCAGTTTCTATGTCTCGGCACGATGTTCACCCATGATATCATGGGGCACTATTTCGACCACGAGGCGACTGATCGCCGAGAGCTCGCCCTCGCTCGTGGTTTCATCGTTATCATTGTTGTGATTACGTATTTGCTCAGTCTCCTGAAGCCGCCGAGCGTGTTTGCCTTAGGAGTCTGGACGTTCAGCGGTTTTTCGGCCCTGACGCCGCTGGCATTTGCGGCGTTGTATTGGAAGCGGCTCACCAAGTGGGGCGCTTACGCTAGTGTGTTGGCTGCGGCAGCTTCCTGGGGATATTTTTTCAGCGATGCAGTTGGCAAGGCCGTCCAAGCAGGTAATCCGGAGCCGATTCGGACTTACTCGCTCGAAGTGACGCTGGGAGGCGAAACCTATGAGGTGATGTCAGTGGCGGCAATCTTTCTCGCTTCTGTAATTGCAATGGTCCTGGTCTCGCTGGTTACCAAGCCCCCTGGAGAAGAAACGCTCAAGAAGTTCTTCTCGTAGCATGCCGTATGCCGTAGAGCAGTTGGCTTAGACGCAGAGGTTGCGAATCGTGAAGATTGCCTATCTTGCTGCGGGAGCCGCAGGCATGTATTGCGGGAGCTGTCTACACGACAACACGCTAGCAGCAGCCCTTTTGGAATTGGGTGAAGACGTTGTCCTGGCGCCAATCTATACGCCGATTCGCACGGACGAGCCTGATGTGAGCCAGCCCCACGTGTTTTATGGCGGCATCAATGCTTACTTGCAGCAGCATTTTCGCATCTTTCGGCACACTCCGCGTTGGCTGGATCGTTGGTTCGACCACCCTGCCCTTTTTCGATTCATCGAGGGGCGTGGTGCGAGCGTCGACCCAGCTAAGCTAGGCGGCATGACGGTCTCGATGCTGCAGGGCGAAGAGGGCAATCAACGCAAGGAACTGGAAAGACTTGTCGATTGGCTGTTGAAAGAGATTCGTCCCGAGGTTGTTCACCTTTCAAACACGATGATGCTTGGTCTGGCCCGAATGATTGCCCAACGATGCGGGCCGCCTGTTGTGTGTTCGCTTGCGGGCGAAGATGTGTTTCTTGAGAAGCTGCTGCCGCCCTATTACGAACAGGCACGGGAGCTCTTGCGAGAACGGGCGAGCGATGTCGATGCGTTTGTGGCGCTAAACCGTTATTTTGCAGACTTTATGGCCGACTATCTCGCGGTCGATAGCGGTCGAATGCATGTGATTCCTCACGGCCTGCGATTGGAGGGCCATGGGAGACGTGCGGAAGAGACGCCTGCTCGCGTCGGTTTTGTGGCCCGCATCTGTGAGGATAAGGGGTTGCACCAACTGGTAGAGGCCTGCGAATCATTGGCCCAAAGACCCGAGTTGCCGAAAGTAGAACTCCACGCAGCGGGGTACCTTGGAACTGGTGACCGAAAATACCTGCAATCAGTTATTGCGCGAGTGGCACAAGGGCCGTTAGCGGGGCGGTTCACTTATCATGGTGAATTGAATCGCGCGGAAAAAATCCGCTTTCTCCAATCGCTCACCGTTTTCAGTACTCCTACCGTCTATCGTGAAAGTAAGGGTTTGCCAGCTCTGGAAGCTTTGGCCAATGCGGTGCCAGTCGTTGTGCCTGCGCACGGCGCGTTTCCCGAACTGTTGAAAGACACCGGGGGAGGCTTGTTGTGCGAGCCGCACAACGCAGCGGACCTGGCCGAAAAGATCGCGGAATTGCTGCTAGATCCTGTGCGAGCGAGGCAATTGGGCGACAAGGGGCAGCAAGCGATTCAAGATCGCTACCACGCTGCCGAAATGGCACTTCGAACCAAAACGCTCTATGGGCAATTGAGAAGGGGCTGAAGGTATCAACTTTCGAAGAATAACTCCTTACAATGGCTTTCTGTAGGCCCCTTACCATTTGCGATGAAGTGTTTTGCTATCTGCCATGTGCAATGATCCCAACCAGAAGCAAGCGAATTCCGGGGTGCGGAATCTAGCCAGCTGGCTAGCTACTTGGCAGCAGGAACTTGTTTTTTATCAGATCGATTCCGAGGGCAATTTGACTTACGTGAGTCCCTCGGTCGAGCCAATGTTGGGAAGGTCGCCGGATTCGATGCTGGGGAAAAGTGCGCGAGAGTTCTTTCATTTGGACCACTCGATGCAGAGCCTGATTGAGGATCTCTCCGACCAGCGGGCGACATTAAGCGGAGAAAGGCCTCGGCTATGCGTGGCGGAGCGGACTAATGGCGAAATTGTTTACCTGGGCATAAGGGAACACAAGCAGCGCGACGCTTTGGGGAGAAGTGTTGGGCGAGAGGGTATGGCCTACGACATCACCGAACATGTGAATGCCGAGCTTTCGCTGCGTGAAAGCGAAATGCGTTATCGTCGGCTTGTCGAGGGGCTGGGTGGCGACTATGTCATTTACACGCATGATCCCAGCGGTCGGCTGACCTACGTGAGTCCCTCGGTCAAGAGTGTTCTCGGCCATGCTGCAGAAGAGGCGATTGGGCTCAATTGGCGCCGATTCGTGGGTGAGCAAAGTTCTGGGATAGAGGAAATCGAGCGACTCAAAGCCGAGGCTGTCGGGGGCCAGGGTTTCCATCAGTTCAGTGTAGAAACGTTGCATGCGGATGGCAGCAAGCGACTGCTCGAAGTTCAGGAACGAGCACTGTATAGCGAAGATGGCGAATTCATTTCGATGGAAGGTATTGCCAAAGATATTACTGAAATCTCGCGGACGGCAGACGAACTGCGACGGCTGAAAGAGAAACTCGAAGAACGAGTTGCCGATCGCACCCGCGAACTCCAACTCAAGAATGAGCAACTTCGAGAGAGCGAAGCTCGATATCGTCATGTCGTGGAAGACCAATCGGAGTTTATCGTACGACTCTCTTCGGACCTGACCTACAGTTTTGCTAACGAAGCGTATTGCCGCTACTTTGACCGCTCTCGAGAGGAATTGCTGGGCCAGAGCTTTCTGCCAACCGTGCATGAAGACGATCGCGCCAGATTGGAAGCAGAGATCCGCTTGTTGTCTCCTGCAAGGCCCATCAGTACGGTCGAGCATCGAGTCAAGCGCCCTGACGGTTCGGTAGGTTGGACCCATTGGTCCAATCGGGCGATATTTGGCAACGAAGGCCGTATCGAAGAATTCCAATCTGTAGGCCGGGATATTACCGATCTGAAGCTTGCCGCTGACACGATTCGCAAGAAAGAGGCACATCTTGCCCATGTTTCACGATTGGCGACGATGGGTGAACTGGTGGCTGGCATCGCTCACGAAGTGCATCAGCCTTTGCATGCGGCAAAGACCTTTGCCGAGGCGGCGCGCCGCAATCTCGAAGCGGGGCTGCCTGAAGGAATATCGACCGCCATCGACTGTACGAAAGAGATTTCCGAGGCAATCAATCGGACAGCGAAGATCATTCGCCATCTGCGCGCGTTTACGACGGCCAAACCGGTTCAATTTGAGCAACTCGACGTGAACGAAGTCGTGCAAGAGTCGGCAGAGATCATAGCCTACGAAACGCGGCGAGCACGAGTGACGGTGCGATTCAATCTTACGGCGGAGATGTTGCCGGTCCAGGGTGATCGTGTGCAGCTGGAACAAGCTTGCATTAACCTGCTGATGAATGCTTATGAGGCAATGGCAGAGACACCTCTCGACCGGCGCGAGGTGGTGGTTTCTACATTTTGCAACGGCGAAGTGGTGAGAATCTCGTTTCAAGATGCCGGGTGTGGCGTCGATCCCAAGGATCGGGATAGAATGTTCGATGCTTTTTATTCGACCAAACCTAACGGCATGGGAATGGGACTCTCGCTATGCAAGAGTATTGCGGAATCCCATTCTGGGGAGGTTTACTCTCAACAGAATGAAGGCCCCGGAATGACTATGACCTTTGTGATGCCTTGCTCGCAATCGTACTCCAAGAAGTCTCTGTCATAAGCGATCGAATCATGAGCGACGAATTACGGCCAGACGACGCGAAGATCTACATCGTGGACGATGATCAGCAGTCGCGAAAGGCTGTGCTGACCTTAGTGCAAGCGATGGGAGTGCCTGCCGAGAGCTTTGCTTCAGCAGAGGAATTCTTAGAGTCCTATGATGGCCATCGGCCGGCGTGCCTGGTGACCGATGTGCGCATGCTGGGGATGAGTGGACTTGAGCTGCAAGAGCGCCTCAACGAGTTGGGGATCAGGATCTCGGTAGTGGTGCTCACGGCCTTTGCTAGCACGCCTACCACTGTCAGAGCTATGCGTAACGGCGCTCTTACGCTGATGGAGAAGCCGTGCGACGACGACGAGCTCTGGGATGCGATCCGAATGGGAATAGCTGCCGACCGGCAAAACTGGGATCTGGATCGGCAACGCGGCGAAGTACAATCCCGGCTCAACACGCTGACTCCCAAGGAACGCCAGGTATTGGAGTACATTGTTGCCGGAGATGCCAATAAGGTGGTTGCTCGTAAGCTCGATGTCAGCGTTCGTACTGTGGAGAATCATCGCCACAAGATTTTCCAAAAGATGTCAGCGGATTCTCTGGCCGAGCTAGTCAGGATGGCACTTGCTGCTGGCATTTCTTCCCCCAGCGACTCCTAGAGCGTCTTGCTCGCAAACTAGGAAAGTCGAAGTCTGACGGTCTTTTTTGGAGAATAATTCTCTATATCGTTCCTTGTGGCTTAATCCTTGAATCTTGGGGCGAATGGTTTTCTCTTGCGGATGCCCGTAGTGCCTGATCGGTATTTGCGGATACTCCCCATGGATGCAGCCTCTAGGATGAGGGCATCTTGTCTGGCAAAGCAAATGACTTTGGCCGCACAGATTTATTCATTTCTTTCTTATTATTGCTGAGTACTCAGGAGTGAATTGTCATGACTGACCGTAAAGATTCGTTCAAGCCCGTTGTTTACGTAGTTGACGACGATCCCCAAGCCTGTCGAGCGGTGGCCGAGCTGGTACACAGTTTCGGGCATCAAGTGCGGATGTTCGAATCGCCAACCGGCTTTCTAGAGAGCGTGGACGACAAATGCCCCGGTTGTGTGGTCCTCGATATACGGCTGCCAGGGCTGGATGGCATGGAAGTCCATCAACGCCTGCTGCAACGTGGCATTTCGCTGCCTGTGATTGTTTTGACTGCGTACGCCGACACGCCGATGACTGTTCGCTCGTTGCGAAACGGGGCAGTCACGGTGCTGGACAAGCCGTTTCGAGACGACGAATTGTGGAGCAATGTCCAGGAAGCGCTTCTGCGGAGCGAAAACGAACACCATCGTCGGCGTTACCAGACCTCGCTGGAACGTCGGCTTAAGAAACTGGCGCCCCAGGACCGCTTGGTGCTCCAGCTGATGTTGCTGGGGATGAAGAACCGATCGATTGCCAAGCGGCTGGATGTCAGCCTTCGAACGGTCGAAAACCGCCGGCGTCGCATCTTCGAAGTGATGCAGACTGATTCGGTTGCCCAATTGACCCGCTTAGTAGTTGAATACGAGCACAATTTGCTACCAAGCACCGATTCGCACGACTCGTGGCTGAGTCTGCCGTTTGAACGGATGGCGAGTTAAGGGCATGCGGAGAGTCGAAGTCAGGGGCTGAGTCAGGGTTTGTCAGCAAAGCGGTGGGTAGGCCAAGCGGGTCTGCCTGCCGTTGCTTTTTACGAGTTTCCTGCTGGCTGTTTGGCCAATGCCTGGGAAACAGGCTGCCTCGACATTCTGCCAGCTACGGCTGCAGGCGGCTTGTGTCGATTCTTACTTTGGGTACAATGCAGAGTCTGTTTGAAGGCTCCCATCCCCCCTATCAAGACACCTGAAAAGAATGATCCGTAAAAGCAAAGTCACCAAGAAGGTTGCCAAGAAGGACCCGGTTTGTGTGGATGGGGTCCGTCCTCGTCCGATGTACGTCGACTACAAGGACCTTGATCTCCTAGCCAAGCTGACAAACCGCCATGGTCGTATCGTGAGCCGACGTAAGACCGGTTGTGCCGCTTCAAGTCAGCATGCCATCTCCAAGGCTGTCAAGCGGGCTCGTTTCATGGCTTTGCTTCCTTACAACGGCGGCTGAGTGATTGGGCGTCAGGTTTCCGGCCTGAATTTTATACGCCAATGCAAGGCTTAGGCCTTCGTACTTCAAGGCCCACTCCGATGGCCAAGACTTTCCGAACGACGCGATTCGTCGAGTTCCATGATACCGACATGGCCGGTATCATGCATTTTGCCTCGTTCTACCTGTATATGGGATCGGCCGAGCACGAGTTTTTCCGTTCGCTGGGCATTACTCTCTGCTCTCGTGAAGATGAGTCAGTGACCTTTCCTCGCGTTTCGGCTCACTGCGACTTCAAATCTCCCGCCTATTGCGAGCAGGTTCTCGAGATCGTCGTGAGTATTGCTCGCCTTGGAACGAAAAGCATTACTTTTCACTTTGAAATGACGCACGAAGGACGCCAGGTGGCGACGGGGCAGATGACCTGCGTCTGTTGCCACGTGCGTCCCAACGAGCCTTTGGAATCGATGCCGATCCCTGTGGATATTGCCGAAAAACTGCGGCCGTATGTTACCTGATCCACTTCTCCCGTTCGAAGTCGCCAAAAAGGGCTATTTACTTTAGTCCGAAAGCTGCTTGATCGAACCTAAGTGGTTACAATGGCGCTCGTCTCGATTGTCGTTTCAGCCAGGACCACATGGGGTGAAGTCTCATGTCGAAATTCGCATTGCCTACGGTTGTTGCGTTTGTCGTTTGTGGAGTGCCTGCACTGGGCGCCACGGTGACGTGGACTGGCTTGGGGCCCGATGACAATTGGAATACGAGCGCCAATTGGTCGAATCCTCCAGGCAACCCGCCAACTTTCTCCGACGATGCCATCGTGGGGGCTCCTGCGCCTGCGGTCGTCAACGTGAATGGGATTGTACTTACGCTTGCCGTCGACGCCAGCGGCGAAATCGACATGCTCGGTGGTAACGATCTCTTGATTCAAGGTGGTGCGCTAAGCAACTTTGGCGAGATTGTGGTCAACAGCGACCAGGCCGACGCACTGTCGACGATCGTCTTCAATGCAGCTACGACGATCAGTGGCGACGGCAAGGTCGTACTCAACAAGCCGTTTACCCCGGGTTCCCCGCCGTTTACTTTCGATAAGGGGGCGACGATCGAGTCGGCCTACCAGATCAATCACGGCGCAAGCCATACGATCGAAGGTACGGGCCAGATCAACGCGACCTTGTTGAATGAAGGAACCGTGCGTGCGATGAATCCGGCTGGCGCTGCGATTCTCAAGCTGATTCTCGGCACCAATCAGCAATTCAACGAAAACTTGTTTGCCTCGTCGGCTTCTGGAACGTTGCAAATCGAATCGACGCTCATCACGCAAGGAAAGTTAGGACGCATCCTGGCAGATACTGGCGGTGTGACCCTCAACGGCACCAAGATCATTGGCGGCACTATTGAATCTTTGTCAGGCGGTGTATTCTCCGTTGTAGGCAGCAGCGGCGCCCGGTTGCGGGACGTTCTGAATGAAGCAACCGTCAATGCCGGAGTTTTTCTTGGCATCGAAGGCTCTGGTTTTACCAATAATGGGACTATCAACGGCGGCACGATCCGCTTCGACGACACGATGACGTTGGATGGTACGGGCGAAATAGTCTTGAGCAATGGCAACCTCCAGACCCTTTCGACTGCCGTCTTGACTCAGGACGTCGACCATTCGATACGGGGCAAAGGCACTCTATCGGCCGAACTGATAAACAATGGCGTGATCGAAGCGAGCCCACCGGCGGGCAGCCCCACGCCGATTCTCACACTTTCGGGCGGTCCGAAAACCAATAACCATATCATCCGTGCCCTTGCAGGTACTGTGGTTGATGTTGCCAGTTCGCAAACTATCGATCAAGATCCCGGCAATGGCCGTTTGATCGCCCAGGATGGCGTTGTGCAGTTCAATACGGGCACGAGCCTGAACGGCGGACGAGTGGAGGCCACGGGCGCCGGACGCGTCGAAGTTCGAGGCACTGTGACCTTTACCGATGTCACGGTCGAGGGGGCATTGAACGTGCGAGCCCAACCGACGGTGACGCTTACCGTGGAAGGAAGCACGTTGACGAACAATGGACTTGTGACCGTTAATCCCCAGCTTGCAAATACACACCATACGATTCTGTTTGATGGCGCCACTTCGATGTCACTTGCCGGCAACGGTGTGATCGATCTCAATCATGATGCGTATCGCGCGAAGATTACGGTCGCTACGGGAAAGACGCTCACGCACGAAGTCGGTCACAAGATCACCGGCAATGGAGAAATAAATGGCAGCTTGGTCAATCTTGGCGTCATCGAAGGAGATAGTTCATCCAACCTCATCGATATCAATGGCACCCTATCGGGAACAAATACTCTGAAGAACGTCCGAATCAACGGCACCCATTCCATAGGTCTTGGTAGCGTGTATGCCGTGCAGACGCTGGGTACGTATGAATTGGCTGATACGGCAACGCTCGAAGTTGAAATTGGCGGGACGAATCTCAATCTCTTCGACTCCATGACCGGCCAGACGGTGACGATTGACGGCACGCTCGAAATCGAGCAAATCGACCCCGGCGGCGGCGTTTTCCAGCCGCAGTTGGGCGATACCTTTGAAATTGTCAACGCGACAAGCGTCACCGGCATGTTCGACAGCGTGAATATTACGGGTCTTAATCCTGCATTAACCTACCAAGTGCTCTATGCCGCCAATAGCGTCACGCTCGAGGCCGTACGGAAATACAGTGCCGATTTTGACTTCGACGGCGACGTGGACGACGCCGATCGGGCGACATGGGAAGTAGGCTTCGGCACAAGTAGCGGAGCCGTTCACATGAATGGCGACGCTGACGAAGACGGAGACATCGACGCCTTCGACTACCTTGCCTGGCAACAACAGGTGGGCAGCGGTTTGGGGCCGCTGGTCGCTGCGGCTGCTGTGCCGGAACCCTCTGCGCTTACCCTGCTGAGCAGCCTTGCTTTGGCGGGCTTACTCAGTCGGCGCCGACATCCTTAAGGTGAACTGCCAGATCCTTCCGTTTGCAGAATCTCCAGGTCTGGGTGCGACGTTAATCACAACGGGAGCAAGTTCATCGAACAGTCAATTCCTTATCTTGTCGAACTCAATCTCAAGCTCGCCGCGGGACTGGAGCGGCTCGAGGAGTCAGAGCGCGAGCTCCAGCGGCGGCTATTCCTTTCGCGACAACTGTCCGATGGAGGTTTTCCCGGACGTGAGGGGGGCAGCGATCGCTACTACACTGCTTTTGCGCTACGAGGGATTGCCTTGTTGGGTGAGCCAGATGTTCAATTGGTGCAACGCATCTCCCATTACTTGAGCGAGCAAGCCAAAGTGCCTGCTAGTGTGATCGATACCATTTCGCTGGTCTTTGCGGTTTGCTTGCTCGATTCATGGGCAGGGAGCAGCTTGTTGTCAGACGTCACCGAGAACTGGGTGCAGGAGGTAACCCAGACGTTCGAGCGTTTGCGACGCCCGGATGGCGGTTATGCCAAGACTTCCGAAGGACATGCAAGTAGCACCTACCAGACATTTCTCATCATGCTGGCCTACCAACTGCTTGAGCTGCCGTTGCCGGAGCCGCAGCGGGCGGGCGAGTTCATCCTAGGACAGCAGCGAGACGACGGCGGCTTTGTCGAGATCGGCGTCATGCGGCGCAGCGGCACCAATCCGACGGCTGCTGCCGTTGGCGCACTACGCGTGTTGCAGGCTCAAGCTTCCCAGGAACTGTTGAGTTCGTCCGACAAAGAGCGCGTCGCTAGCTTTCTTACCAGAGTCCAATCTGCAGAGGGGGGCTACTGTGCCAATACACAAATCCCGTTGGCCGATTTGCTAAGTACCTACACCGCCCTGCAGACGCTACGGGACATCGATTGCTGGGAACATGTCGATCGAATCGCTGTACTGGAGTTTGTAAAGACTCTGCAGGATCCGGCAGGCGGATTTCGAGCAGCCGCCTGGGATGACACGGTCGATGTCGAGTATTCCTTTTACGGATTGGCGACCCTTGGTCTCCTGTTGGCTTAAGGGCTCTCTCAGGTCACAATGGCGAAATGCCGTTACTAATTGCCAAGAGTGTTTCGAAGTCTTATCCTTCCACGGACCATTCATCGTTGGAGGTGCTGGTAGATGTGTCGCTAGGGCTAGCTGCAGGCGAGAACTTGGCCATCATGGGCCCCAGCGGCTCGGGCAAGAGCACGCTGCTCTCGATTTTAGGAACGCTGGAATGCCCTACTGCAGGCCAGGTACTAATCGACGGAGTGGATCCATTTCAGCTTTCGGAGTCAGAACTGGCGGCATTTCGGAGCCGGGAAATCGGCTTTGTCTTTCAGGATCATCACCTCTTGCCGCAATGTACTGTGCTCGAAAACGTGCTGGTTCCGTTTCTTGCCGACGGCCGAGCCGGGCCGGTAGAAGTGGACCGGGCAAAAGAATTGCTTCAACGTGTCGGTCTGGCAGAGCGCAGCATGCACCGCCCTGCTCAACTCTCCGGCGGCGAACGCCAGCGGGCGGCGTTGGCACGGGCGCTGGTGCGCAATCCGAAAGTGTTATTGGCCGATGAGCCCACCGGCAATCTCGACAGTTCGACCGCGGAGTCGATCGGCGGGTTGCTGCTTGAATTGCAGCGAGAAACAGACGCGGTCTTGATTGTGGTCACTCACAGCGCTTCTCTAGCCAATAAGTTACAGCGACAGCTCTTGCTCGAAGGAAGTCGGCTGCACGAGTGCTAGCCGACGGCAAGTCTGGCTTGTTCAGTTGAGCGGCTCGACCGTTTCTTCGCCGTCGCGGGTCATGTAGGCGAAAAGTACCGGCAGAGCGATTGAATCTCCTATAAATGTGGCCGAGCTGTCACATCGCAAGAAGTTGACTCCGCCAGGATGGTCCGACAGGATGCGCTCTTCTCGCAGCGCGTTGACGTACGGGTCGTCGGCGCTGCCAAGAGTATCAGAAAGATCGTTGATGCCGCGATAGATATGGCTTACGTTTTTGCCGTTGGCCCAGGCCCCAACCGGACTTGGGCCTTCCATGCCCCGCCCTGTGCATTCGGTTACCAGTACCGTGTTAGAGAGCCCGTCGGTGATCTTTCGGGGCGGCATGAGTGGAGGGGCCAGTTCATTCGGCCAGGTGGAGTGTTTGAATCCGAGCAAGACGCCGCTTTGTCCGCCGTACGCAGACTGCGTGGCGGGATTGATCTCATTCGGATTGGGTCCGGAAATACCTAGGTAGTCGATACAAGCCATTTCGCCGCCGTACTTCTCGAAAGGCACTCCAGTTATGCGACCTTCGATGGATCGAAACGGATCGATTCTTGATGTGCTGG
This sequence comes from Planctomycetales bacterium, assembly GCA_020427155.1. Taxonomy (GTDB): domain Bacteria; phylum Planctomycetota; class Planctomycetia; order Pirellulales; family Lacipirellulaceae; genus Bythopirellula. Next base: position 21,485 of record JAGQOW010000073.1, read on the forward strand.
GGCACAAGTACGTCGGGATGACGGTAGTGACGGCCTTGTAATTGACCTGGTCGGTGAAAGGTTTGCTGAAATCGAGCAGGTCATGGATGTTGCCTTGCTCGATGAAAGGCAGAAAAAAGGAACACCAGGCGTGTTTCTCGCCGTTGATCGCAAACCGTCGTTGACCGGGCGGGAATGCGCTGTGGGAAGATTGGTAGTTCTCCATTCCCAGGCCCAGTTGCCGGAGGTTATTGAGACATTGCGATCTTCGCGCTGCTTCGCGGGCAGCTTGAATAGCCGGGAGTAGCAGAGCAACGAGCACACCGATGATCGCAATGACGACCAACAGTTCGACCAAAGTAAAGCCGATTTGGTTCCTGAAGTTACGTTTTTGGTGACACCGATTCATATTGGGGTCCATTCCATTGAGAGATGCACTGAGTTTACCGCTGAAACAAGAGTTCGCTCTTCCGCTGCCGTAGGGCCAGAG
>JAGQOW010000074.1 GCA_020427155.1 Planctomycetales bacterium
GGTTTCGGCCTGGGTTATCTTCCTGCTGATGCGCCGCCTACCATGGCTGCGACCGAACCAACCGTAGCGGTTTCGTTGGTTGCCGCTTCCCAAACGACACCTGGAGTCGAGATTGCTGCTGCGGATGAATCGGCAGAAGAACCGTTGACTCCGATTCGTAACTTCTTCGTGATGCTGGTCGCCATTGTTGCGATTGTATCTTGCACGTTTGGCAATCTGGCTGCTTACGGGCAAACGAATATCAAGCGGATGCTGGCCTATTCGACCATCGCCCATGCCGGCTACATGATGATGGCCGTCGCTGCGGCGGTTGCCCTAATCGGTCGCGACGTGGAACAAGCCGAAACGGCAATTTCTGCGCTGTTGATCTACGCCACGATCTACCTCTTCATGAACTTGGGAGCATTCGCCATCGTGGCGTTTCTGCGGAACTCGATGCATAGTGAAGAGATCGAAGATTACTCGGGTCTGATCCGCAGCTGCCCGATGACAGCGGTAATGATGACGCTCGTGTTGGTCAGCCTGATCGGTTTGCCCCCGTTGGCGGGTTTTTGGCCGAAGCTGAGGGTGCTCCAATCGCTCTATGAGGCCGGAGGCCCGTTGATGATCACCGTGCTGGTGATTGCCGGTTTCAATACCGCGATCTCATTGGTGTACTACTTGCGTGTGGCCAAGGTGATGTGCATCGACGCACCTTCCGATGGTCAGGAGCCTCCCACGCTTGGATTTTTCCCGACAGCCTACGTATTGGTGATTTCTCTGCCAGTGTTGGTGTTTGGCCTGTTGCCAGAAGCAGTTGCGAAGTGGGCCGAGCAGGCGACCCAAGGCCTTTTCCAGTGACGATGTTGAGCGGTTGTTGCAGCCCCTGGAAAGTTTTTTCGTATGATTGATCCCTCTACCGTCCAATGGTTGAATCGCCTGCTGGCGATTGTCAGTCGCTCTTTCCCGCAATACCTGCGCTATTCGCGTCCTTACATTCCACCGGGGCGCGACAATGTGGTCGAAACCTTGAAGTCAATCGTTACTGACCAGGATGCACTGGCCGCGCGCGTCAGCCAAATGCTGATCGATGCGCATGCACCGCTTCGCACGGGTGAGTTTCCTATGGATTATACAGACAAGCACGATCTCGGAATCGATTTTCTGTGCCAGGCGGCGGTGGCATTCCAGGAGCAAGATATCGCTTCGATCGCAGTACTGGTAGAACGACTGCAAACAGCTCCGGCCGCGAAGTCACTCGCCGAGGAAGCCCTGGGTATGGCCAAGGGGCATCTCGACTCGCTGCAAGAATTAGTCGCAGAGACCGTCGCCAATTGACAGGCTACGCGGCTCGGTTTTGCAGAAGCCCGTTCGTCTCTTCTGTTTTTTTCTTAGTGCTATGCTATTCGATACGCACACGCATCTGGATCAAGAAGAGTTTGATGCAATACGAGACGACGTCATTCAGCAGGCTCGCAAGGCGGGAGTTTCTCGATTGGTCGTCGTGGGATGCACCGCCGAGTCGAGCCGTCAGGCCATCTGCCTGGCCGGCAAGTACGAAGGGGTCTACGCGGCGGTAGGGATTCAGCCAAACTACCTGGCCGAAGCGCAGGCCGACGCATGGTCGGCGATCGAACGACTGGTCGGCGAGTCGAAGGTCGTGGCGATTGGCGAAACAGGCCTCGATCGCTACTGGGACCACACGCCTTTTGCCCTGCAGCAGGAGTACTTCGACCGGCACCTACGCCTGGCCGAGCGGCATGATTTGCCGTTCGTCGTTCACATGCGGGATTGCGAAGAAGACATTTTGCAGATGTTGCGAGAAGCTCGACGGCGAGGCCCGCTCAAGGGGATCATGCACTCGTACACCGGCGATGAAGTGATGGCCGCCGAATGCATCGAGCTGGGCCTGCACATCAGCTTTGCAGGGATGGTGACTTTTAAGAAGTCGACTGCCCTACGAGAGTGCGCCGCGACGATCCCGACAGACCGTTTGCTGATCGAGACCGACAGCCCTTACTTGTCGCCTGAACCTGTTCGAGGCAAGAGGCCGAATCAGCCCGCTTATCTTAAGCATACGGCTGCTTGTATTGCGGAAGTGCGAGGTGTTTCGCTTGCTGAGTTGGCTGCTCAAACCACACAGAATGCATGCCAGCTGTTTGGCATCGGCACTAACGACCGGTCGTAACGGTCGGTAGTAATGCAGAAAGCCCAGGGTTGCCCCTGGGCTTTGAGTTCTGAGTAGACCGAAGTTTGCGTTAGCGTTGTCTCGACCCGGACTCGCGTTCTGCGAAACGAAGTTCGTCGTCAAAATTGAGAGTTCGCTTGCCGACGCGGCGCCGACTAGCTGCCGCGTACCCACCCGCATAACCGCCTCGGCTGGCCTGTGGCGAGCACGATTGGCAGTCGCACGGAGGATCGTTATGCCATTCGCTCCAATAAGCTTCGGAGCTACAGCCCGAACAACAATTGCTACGACCGTGAAGTGCGTTGCAAATACGCTGCATGAGCCGGCAACGTCCTACGACAGGACTTCCACAGCCGACAGTTGGACAACCGCAACTTGCATCGGGGCAACAGCAAGAAGGTTCGGGACAACAGCACGAAGCTTCGGGGCACCCGCAGCTGGCGTCTGGACAGCAGCAAGAAGCCTCGGGGCAGCCACAGCTGGCGACATCGCAGCAATCGTCTGGGCAACAGCACGAGGCTTCGGGGCACCCGCAACTGGCTCCACCAATATAATCGCAACCGGTGCCGCAACTTGAGCAGCATCTCATGCAGACACAGCCAGTGTTCAGCGCACACGAGGCGGCTAGCACCAGCATCAAAGTGATTCGAGTCGTCATGGTCCCCTCGAGCTCTTTCATTGTTAGGTTCTCGCAGCTTTCCTACGAGAGATTCGGCGGGGGAGCATGCCCCCGAAGGTGTTCGATGGGGTTTATCGGCGACTCATCTCGCGGTTGGCCAGGAAATCGTTAAAATCGGCAAAGATTGCCACCAACGCGGCACGTATCTGCTAGCAGGCACTGTCCATAAGAGGCAGGCCGACTGGAGGAACCAACATTGCATGTCCAAGGTCTCAACCCCGGTCCGCTCAACCATTTTGGTCTAGCAAGTGTTGATTTGGACCGGGCGACCCGCTTCTATTGCGATACTCTGGGCTTTCGAGTGGTGCGACGACCGTCCTTTTCCTTCGAGGGCCGATGGTTGTACCGCGCCGAAGTGGGCCCGATGATCCACCTGATCTACGATGCCGGGCATCAACCGCCAGGAGGCGAGATCAACACGCGCGGCAATCATTTTGCGATGCGGTGCGAGGATTATGATTTGACGATCAGCCTGTTGAAAAACCTAGGCGTTGAGTTCGTCGAACGCGTCCTCCCCGACTACGGTTACCGCCAGGTTTTTTTTCGCGACCCCGACGGCCACGTCGTCGAACTGGGCGAGTGGCCCGATGTGCATGATATGGACCTCAGTAGCAGCGACTGATCTTTTTGACTTGAGCAAGTGAATGGACCCAATATGGAAACTTCAGCCAAAGAATTCTTTAAGCAGATACTAGAAACCCCTAGCCCCTCGGGCTACGAGCAGCCCGTTCAGAATTTGGTGCGCGGTTATGCTGAGAAGTTTGCCGACCGGGTGACAACCGACCTGCATGGCAATGTGATTGCCTGCTGCAACCCAGAGTCGCCGTTTCGTGTCATGTTCGCTGGCCATGCCGACCAGATTGGCTTGTTAGTGACTCACATTGACGACCAAGGGTTTATCTACACGAACACCATTGGCGGTTGGGATCCACAGCAACTCATTGGCCAGCGAATGACGATCTACACGGCCAAGGGGCCCATTCCTGCTGTGATCGCGCGCAAGGCAATTCACTTGCTCAATGAAGAAGAACGCAAACAGGTAGTGAAAGCCAAGGACATGTGGCTGGACATTGGCGCCAAGAGCAAGGACGAGGTTGTCGAATTGGTGCGGATCGGCGATCCGGTCACTTTGGAGCTGGGTTACCAGGAGATGCGCAACGGCCTGGCAAACTCGCCAGGAATGGATGACAAGACCGGTTTATGGGTCTGCATGGAAGCGCTTCGCCGGGCCAAAGACCTCGGACTGAGCGTCGGCGTTTATGCCGTGGCTACGGTCCAGGAAGAGATTGGGCTGCGCGGGGCCACGACCAGCGCGTATGGCGTCAATCCGCACGTGGGAATCGCTGTCGACGTGACCCATGCGACCGATTGCCCGACGATCGACAAGAACCAAGAGGGCGATATCAAACTCGGCGGAGGCCCGGTCGTTTATCGCGGGCCCAATATGAATCCTGTGGTTGTCGAGCAACTGCGGCAAGCCGCTGACGAAGCCGACATCAGCTGCCAATGGGGAGCAATCGGTCGCGGCACCGGGACCGATGCTAACGCAATTCAGCTTTCCAGAGCAGGCGTGGCGGCAGGGTTGGTCAGCGTTCCCAATCGCTACATGCACAGCGCGGTGGAGATGATTTCGTTGGATGATCTCGACGCTTGCGCCGACCTGTTGGCAACTTTTGCTGCGAACCTGGAAACTGACGCAGACTTCACGCCGCGCTAAACGAGAACCGCCGCGATCGGTATCGAAAGTACCGTATTGGCTCAGGATGCAGTTTTCCTTAGTCGCTGCTAGCACTTGAAGTTCGGCGATTGACGATTGACTCGGATTCTTGTACTTTTCGCAGCCCCCCGAGTGAAAAGTCTTTCTGCGTCCCTCCAAGTGGTAACTCTACGACGATGTCTCGATTCTGCTTGATCACCTTGCTTCTTGTCATTCTATGGAGCAACGCCACTGCAGCAGCTGCTTCAGCTCCCGGCCTGGCTACGTTATTGAAAGGGACAAGTGAGTCCCAGGACACAAGCACCAAAGCGGCAGACATCGAGGAGCCGACTGAGCATCCTGCAGAGGCGCCAATTGCAGGAAAACGGGAAGCGCTTGAGGCTCAGATTCGGGTTGCGCAGCAGACGCTGCGTGATTCTAACGAAGACGAAACGACTTCATCGTCGGCAGATGCTCAATTGGTCGAGTTGTTGACACAACTGGACCTGGCATACGCTCAGCAGCAATCGGCGACGACACGTAAGCAGACGCTGGAAAAGGCCAGAGACGAGGCCAAGGCAGAACTTCATTTACTGCATGAGAATGGGCCCTCGGAGGAGAAACCGTATTCCTTTTTCTTGCACGAGCGTCTGCAGGACATGCTCGTCACCCACCAGGAACGGCTCAAGGCGTATGCGGTTACGATCAGTTCGGTAAGTCAATCGCTCGATCGGGCAAAGGCGACGTTCGAGAACAAAGAGAAGAATCGCCGTCAGGCCAAGGAGCGGTCGACTGCCAGCTCCAACCCGGCAGAAGCTGCCAGCTTGGCGGCAGCACTGCGACTCGCTCAGCAAGAAAGCAAGCTGGCCTCGGCCAAGCTGGACGGAGTGCAACTGGAACTTGCCAATGTCAAGTTGGAAGAAGAAACGCTGCAGTTGCAGATCCAGCAACTGACAGAAAAACTGAGCATTATCTCGCAAGAAGTGAGCTTCTCGATTGAAGATCTCAACGAGAAGTTGCGCGAACTAAGTCGCGCTACCAGCAAGATTGTCCGCAAGCAAGAAGAGAACGAAGCGGAAGTCACCATTCGCATGAGCGGCTGGAAAAATGCTCAGCAGCGACTCGACAATGCCCCGGAACCTTCAGCCGCCATGCAGGCCGAGTTGGAAGCCCGGAGGTGGGCGTATCATTTGCGGAAAAACAGGGCCGATTTTCTCGCCAGGCAGAATCAGTGGCTGCAGACGCTGCGAGAAGTATGGCGACGTCGCTATAACGTTGCTACCGAGCAGTTTGAAACTGCCCAATTGGTCGAATGGGGCGCTGCGGCAGTTACTTTTTCTGAAGAACTCGCTACGGAAAAGACGATCCAGTTGGCCCGCGTGGAGGACTTGCGCAAGATCCTGGCTGAAACCGAGCGCGTTGTCGCCCAAGATGGCCTCCCGGAGGTCGAACGCTGGCTGGGGGAGCAGGCAAATGTCATCCGCGAGCAGATCGATTTCCTCAATAATCACATCTCCAATCTGGAAGTGGCCGAGAGGACCAACCAGAAGCTGATTCAGGAAATCCGCTCGCGAACAAGCAGCTTCTCTGTCGCGGAATGGGGCAGGTTGATCTGGAGCAAGATTGGCCTGGTGTGGGACTATGAACTCATGAAGACAGAAGATGACCAGCCGCTACGCGTGAGCGCGGTCGTAACTGGTCTGCTGCTTCTGATTCTTGGCTATCGTGTTTCCAAGTGGGCCAGCAGTACCCTGGGCAACCGCGTACTGACGCATTTCGGTATCAATGAAGGAGGCGCCGCTGCGCTGCAGTCGTTGTCTTTCTATGCTCTGTTGTTTACTTCTACATTGATGGCGCTCAAAGTTGTTAGTGTGCCGCTTACCTTGTTTACTTTTCTCGGCGGTGCAGCCGCTATCGGTTTGGGCTTTGGAAGCCAAAACATCCTCAATAACTTCATCAGCGGACTTATCCTCCTCACCGAGCAGCCGATTCGGGTAGGAGACTTGATCGAGTTGAATGGCCTGACCGGCTGCGTCGAATCCATTGGCATGCGGAGCACGAGAGTCCGGACCGGCAGCAATTGCGAAATCATTGTTCCCAACAGTTCGTTTTTGGAGAACAACGTCGTGAACTGGACTCTCGCCGACTCGGTAGTTCGTTGCGAGGTACGCGTCGGGGTCAGTTACGGTTCGCCGACCCGCGATGTCGCCAGATGGCTGAAGTACGCAGCCGTAGAACACGGCCTGGTGCTGAAGAAGCCCGAGCCTTTTGTTTGGTTTGCTGGCTTCGGAGACAATTCGCTCGACTTCGAACTGTATTTCTTCATTACGGTGAGAACACTTTCGGAACGACGCCGCATCGAAAGCGATTTGCGATTCATGGTCGATCAGTATTTTCGCGAAGCCGGCATCTGTATTGCATTTCCTCAGCGCGATATCCATTTAGATACGCAGAAACCACTGGAGGTACGTATGCTGCCTGCCGAAAACGACGCTACACAGCAAACGGGGCATTCTGCCCGCGATGGGCAGCAAGCGGCCTAATTAGGCCTCGTCGCCGGCGTGAATTTGCAGGTAGCTTTCGTACCGCCGGACGTCGATGTACCCGTCGGCCACTGCGTCTTTGACGGCGCACGGCTCTTCATGCGTGTGGGTGCAGTCAGGGTAACGGCAATGGCTGACATACGGCCGCAGGTCGCGGAAGAATCCCGCAACTTCGGCTGGAATGACGTCCCAGAGCTGAAACTGGCGGATGCCAGGCGTGTCGACGACGTAGCCGCCGCTGGAAAGCGGAATCAACTCGGCTGTCGTCGTAGTGTGGCGGCCTTTTTCGGTCTCGTTGCTCACCGATTGCACTCGCAACTCGAGCCCCGGTTCGAGGGCGTTCAGCAAACTCGACTTGCCGACGCCACTCTGCCCGGTCAGCGCAGTTTCGCGGTCGCGAAGCAAGTTGCGCAATGAGCGAATGCCCCACCCCTTGGTGGCAGAGAGCAACAGAACGCGATACCCCAGTTGGCTGTAGACGCCAACGAGTGGTTGGAGATCCGCAGGATCGACGAGATCGACCTTGTTAATGCATAAGACGGGTTCGATTGCAGCGCGCTCCGCCGTAACCAGGTATCGATCGAGCAGGTTCGGTTTGAGCCTTGGCTCGGCGGCGCTAGCGACGATCAATACCTGGTCGACATTGGTGACAAGCACATGCTGACGCTGGCGGCTAGTGCGGCTCAACACGCCGCGGCGAGGTTCAATGCGTTCGATGATGCCCTCTTGCGCACCCTCGGGCCGCACCCAGACGATATCGCCCGCAACCACGACGTGACGCTGATCGGTGCTGAGCGATTTCAACAAGCGGCGAGTAGCACATTGCCTGGTCGTGCCGTCCTCTTGCTGTACGACGCTGACCAATCCTTGCACTCGCAGCACCCGCCCGCGCCGGCAAACGTTTTTGTCGATTTCCGGCAGGACAATAGTCCCTGACGCGTCGGTTGAGATTTCCGCGCCGGCAAGGGTCCGTTTACGGGTGAGGTCGCCTTTACCGGTAACGCTCTGATGGGTATCCAGGTCTTCGACCGTGGCATCGTCGGCAACAAAGTTACGAGTAAGATCCTTCTGCCGAGTACGGACTGTGCGATTCTTCCGAAAATCGGCGCGCACTTTGTGCTTTTTCTTTGCCATGTCAAGTAAGCTTCCCTGCGCCTCTAGTAAGAAAGGCCGAACCGCGGGGCTCGGCCTTTCTTGTCTTGAGCATCGATTGCCGTTCAGATAGGAGCATCAGGAAGATCGATTTGGCCTGCGCTGTCGTCGAGAACATCGTATCGCTTGACGCTCTTGTATTCATTGCCGCGGCTACGGCGCGCCGGCCCTTCGCCCGGATTGCTCGACTTGACCCCAGCCCGGGAAAGTAGCGATTCGCTCATGATCTCGGCCGGGAGATCGTCTGCCGGCGGTGGCCCGATCGCTCCCAAGTCGGCTGGCGAGTACTGCAATTCATACTTGTGCTTGGAAATCGAGACCGTATCCCCGGGATCAATACGTTTTTCTTGGACCTTGAAGCCGTTAACTTTGACACCGTTACGGCTCTGCTTGTCGCGGATGTACCAGTAGCCGTTGTTCACCAGCAACTGGCAATGGTGGGCAGAAACGTTGGCAAAACGGAGGACGATGTCGCAACTCTCGCGGCGACCGACCAACAGCGACTTCTTGAGTAACGGGATTGGGTCCCCGCCGCCAAGCGGGATTAGTTCACCATACATTGCGTTAGACTCTTGCGGATAACGAACCGTGCCCCAAAAATAAGTGAGACAAATGATACACCAATCATCAGCGGGTGCGCTCGCAGGCATAGCCCTCGCGCGCGACCTCGCCTGGCCATCTAACACTGTACGCCATCCACTCTGTGTCGTCAACTAAACCATTACCTGCAAGGTGTTTAACGCCTCTCTGGCGCGCCGAGGGGTTGCGCTATTACGCCTATAATTTCGCCCTGAAACAGCGTTTTGGCTGCAGAGTTCAGAAAGTCAGCGTCGATGCGGGTTTTACTTGCCCCAATGTGGATGGCACGGTGGCCAAGGGGGGATGCTCGTTCTGCGACAACCGCAGCTTCAGTCCCAGCCGCCGCCTCCCACGGGCGGGCGTCCTGGGGCAAATTGATCAGAGCATCGCCCGTATGCGTGTGCGTTACAAAAGCTGCAAACACTACCTGGCCTATTTCCAACCTGCCACCAATACCTATGCACCGGTCGAACGCCTACGACCGTTGTTCGAAGAAGCCCTCTCCCATCCGCAGGTCGTTGGTCTGGCGATCGGCACGCGCAGCGATTGCGTCGCGGACGATGTCATGGAACTGCTCGAGGAACTGGCTGCCAGGACTTATCTGTCGGTCGAGTACGGAATGCAGACCATGCATAATCGGTCGCTCGAGTGGATGAATCGTGGCCACGACCACGATTCGTTTCTCGATGCTATGGAGAGAAGCCGCGGCAAAGGGTTTGAAATCTGTGCCCATGTTTTGCTTGGGCTGCCTGGGGAGTCGCACGAAGACATGCTGGCAACGGCTCGCGAATTGGCGCGCGTAGGGGTCGACGCGGTGAAAATCCACAACCTTTATTGTGTGAAGAACACCAAGCTGGCCGAACAAGTCGAGGCAGGCGAAGTCGAATTGATCGGCCAGGACACCTATGTGCAGGCGGTCGTCGATTTTATTGAGTTGTTGCCGCCCACGGTCGTAGTCGAACGGATTAGCGGCGAGGCCCCGCCCGACTATTTCGTTGGCCCGAGTTGGTGCCTCGACAAGCCCGCCGTGAAGCGGGCGATCGAAGCAGAGTTTGTCCGTCGCGACAGCTGGCAAGGTAAACATTATAGCGCCTGTTTATGATTGCCATTGCTTTTCGCGCCCGAGCACAGAGTGCCTGAGACCTTCAAGAACCCAAGGTAAGAATATGCAACGTTCCAGCGAATACGTCGATCTCCAAGTCAACGGTTATCTTGGCGTCGATTTCAATAGCGATCAGCTTACCGCTGAAGACTTGCACACCGCCTGCGCTGCAATTCGCGAGTCGGGCGTAGCTGGCATCCTCGCCACGATCATCACCGATCACATGGAAGTGATGGTTGCTCGTTTGAGCCGACTGCGCCAACTGCACGAAGCAGATCCGCTGGTTCGCGAAACGGTTTGGGGCATCCATATCGAAGGGCCTTTTATCAATCGCGAGAAGGGCTACGTGGGGGCGCATCCGCCCGATGCCGTACGTCCTGCCAACCTGGACGATGCCAAAAAACTGGTCGAAGCTGCCGGAGGATTGGCACGCCTGGTGACGCTTGCCCCTGAAGGCGACCAAGGCATGCAGGTTACTCGCTTCCTGGCTGACGCCGGCGTGCGGGTATCTGCCGGGCACTGCAATCCGTCTCTCGAGCAGTTGCGGGCCGCGATCGACGCGGGGCTTACGCTTTTTACTCACCTAGGCAATGGGTGTCCTGCACAGGTCGACCGCCACGACAATATCATCCAGCGCGTCCTCAGCCTGGCCGACCAGTTAATCGTTTGTTGGATTGCCGACGGAATCCATGTGCCATTTATGGCCCTAGCCAACTACCTGAAGTGCGTCGATTTCGATCGCAGCCTGGTGGTGAGCGACGCCATCTCTGCCGCGGGTTTGGGGCCTGGCCGCTATTCGTTGGGCGAGCACGAAGTGATCGTCGACGAGAATCTCTCGACCTGCATGGACGGCGATACCAGCCACCTGGCCGGCTCGGCAACTTCGCTACCGCAGATGGCGGCAAAGCTGCGAGATCAATTGGGTCTAACTGAGCAGCAAGTTCAGACGCTTTGCTGCGGCACCCCGCGACGCGTGCTGGGACTATAGGCCGAGCAGGCCGCGCGTGGGCAAGGCCGCCCTGGCGCGGTACGATGGACCGTACAGTTCCTGGAGAGGATCGGACGGTCGCCGGTTTGCGCCAGCAGACGGGAGGAAAGTCCGGGCACCGCAGGGCAGGGTGGTGGGTAACGCCCACCGACCGCAAGGTTAGGGAAAGTGCCACAGAAAACAAACCGCCGATGGGGAAGGAGCTGTTGGCCGTTGGCCGCTCGGCAGAGACTCAAAATGCCAACAGCTAACAGCTTCTTCCCACAGGCAAGGGTGAAAAGGTGCGGTAAGAGCGCACCAGCAGGCGGGGCGACTCGCCTGGCTTGGTAAACCCCACCCGGTGCAAGGCCAAACAGAGAGCACGAGTCGGCTCGGCTCGCTACGACTCTCGGGTAGGCTGCTCGAGACGGCAGGCAACTGCCGTCCTAGAGGAATGACCGTCGGTCGCCGCCAGGCAACCACAGAACCCGGCTTACAGATCCCCTCCAGGGCTGTTTTCTTGTTTGCTTCGTTCGCTAGCCGCTCACCTCGTAACTTGAGGCTTCATCTCGCCATGATGTGCGCTGATTGCAGAAATCGACCCAAGCAATCCGTAGCGGTTGGTGCAACTCTTGGTGTGGAAGGTGGTTGCATCCAAGTTTGGAACGTGATTAGCAGCGTTTACAATCAAGAATGAAAGCGACCACGAGGTTGCCGATTGTGTGTAAATCGGCCGCGCTTGATGTGCGTATCCGCACGGAATCAAGTCGCCTTTCATAGTGTTAGTCTCTAAGAGCATTGTTCTATTCTTGTTATCGGTTTCTTCGTGTTGTCACTCTCGCGCCCTGATACAATGTAATTAAGAGAGAAGAATTGTTGGGGGAGATGCAAATGCTCCAGCAACAACCGAAAGAACTTGAAGAAGCCACTGTGGCCTGTGCGTTCGCTGCATAGGATGACAGTGGCTTTCTTCGTTTGGTCCATAACCGATCAGTGAGGGACGCTTTCTCACAATTGACTTAAACCAGGAATCTCAGCTCCCTAGGAGGTGCGATATGCGACACTTAAGAAACCTATCGGTCTTTCTCGTATTCTGCATCTCACTCTACTGTGTTTCGCATGCGTCCGCGGCGGTGATCATCAATGTGTACGAAGCCGCCGGCACCACTTACATCGAATGGGGGGACGGAGCTGGCGGGCCTGGGAGTCTAATCACCGCTGGTCTCCCCGGATCAGGTTCCTCTAGCACGGTCATTGCTGGAGGAGTTTACCCCTACGGAGGAGCCCTTTTTCATATGACCGGAAGTTTCGACATCTTCGGCTGGGGAAGCCCAACTGCCTTTTCGAGCGTGCCCCCTGGGCCCCCACCAGGCTGGATCGGCGGCAATCAGGGCGTATGGCAAACTGGGTTTAACGCGCTGCCCGGGACATCGAATTTCGGTGTGTTCACGGCCCCTTCAGGTGAACTGTACCTGCCGGGTGGATATGTCTCGGGAAGTGCCACGATTCAAGGCGGGTTGTTCCGGCCCGGTCTGTTGAGTAGTGCCGGATTCGACACAAGTCAGGACCACGTCTGGACTCTTAACAATTCCGCCGCCGACACGATTGTGATGACATTCTCAGCTCCCGTCCCCGAACCCTCCACTTTCGCCCTCGCCGCCCTCGGCCTACTCGGGTCGGCTATGATACACAGATCGCGGATACGGTAACGGTAGTCCTGAAAAACGACCGCGCAAGTTGAAAAAGTCGGTGTAGTCTCCGGGTTTGAAGTCGTCGACTCGGTTGGTGGTTTGCATTGGCGGTGACCGGCTACTCCTTGCGGTATCTATTTGCTTGCTATTTGGCGATCAAACCATAGCGACTGTCCTGGGTGCCACGCTCAGACGCAGTAGCGGGTAGGCATGCATCGTGGCGGATGAATGAAATTGACGCCCGGGTCGTCAAACTAGCTCGCATGCCCACGTCGACAGACCTCCGTGAGCATGTTGTCTATGGAGCTTCGTGCACGATATGCTAGAACAAGATAAAAAAGAAGAACTGCCATGGCAGATGAGGTAGGCTCAGGAATTACTTCGAACCGAACATTGTCAAATTGTGTTCTCATAAAAGTCGAGCCAGCATTCTGCATGTAAAAGGCAATCGAATTTGCCAATGTCTGGGAACCGGGAGAACCCAAGAACACACCGTCGACATCGAAGTCTTGATCTTGAAGTGTTTTTGTGCCCGTCTGATGATCTACAGTCCAAAGTGACCTGTTGAAGGTATTCTCCCCGGGAAGCCTATTCATCTCTAGCCAATACCATTGGCCAACGACAGTTTGGGAAAAGAAGGGGCGTGCAGGAAACGAACCAGTTAAGCGATTGCGTTCAATGTTTCCATGAGCTCCTCCTTGAGGGGTATCTAGGCCTCGAAAGAAGGCGGAGAATCTAAAACCTGCTGCAAGATCTACGAGTCCATCCAAGTCCAGAATGTATCCCCCGGACCACCCGTTGACAGAAACCTCCCAGACGTTGCTGCCAAGACCGGGCACACTGGTTGTCGCATGTGTGCCACTTGTTTGAGGTGTAGCTTCAATATATCCCAGGTCAGCAGGCGACTGTCCGCTCTCCGCGTCGAACTCGATGATTAGTCCGGCAAATGCTGTCGAAGCTGTTACAGAAACGAACACTGCTTGAATCGCAGTCCAGAAGGATTTCTTTGACATCAGCAGACTCCATATTGCAAGATTGAATTTCTTTAGATTGGATTCTCCGTCTTTTCAGAGCCGAGAACTTTTGGGTGATTGCTCAGTGAGTCAAGTTGGAGAAACATGCTACAACTGGATTACCCCAGATAGTGCAGCCGCGAACTGCTTTCAGCGCAATAGGCATTTATTGTAACCGCTGCGCACCCCTCCCCTAGGACTTGCGCATCTGGAGATTCTCCTGATTTCTTAGAGGCCGGCCAGGAAAAAAGGGTCTGTGGGGCCCAAGTTTTGTGGCGTAATCTGGTTGTGTGCTACGCGGGCTGAGAATCGTGTTTGGCGATGAGAGAACGGGGCTAAGGCGCATCGACAAAAACTTTCTCAGTGAGTTTGAGGCCATTCCTAGATGCAGTCAGAGGGGCACACTTAGCACTCTTGGAGCGTTCTCCCCAAATCGCAGCGCTGCAGTTTACTTTGGTGAAATTAGATATATATAGTTGCGAAGAACTGCCTCAGCTTCTTCGTCTTCCAGCTTGAACGCACAGCGGCCCTCCCAACCCCGCAGCAGAAAAACCGCCCCCGGGGCGGGGGCGGTTCTCAGGTTCAAGTATCAACTCGACTGCTGCCTAGAACCGGGGTTGGGCCGGCTTGAAGGGCGACGGCGGCTGGTGTTGCACAGCGGGCTGTGCGGTCGGTCGCGCCATTGGTTGCGACAGCGTTGCTGGCGATGAATTGCCAATCGGCGTGCTGGTCGCCACAGGGCGGCTCGGGGGACTGGAGTTCGTCGAGGAGTTTCCGCCCGAGCCTGTTCGCTCGTTCGGAATCATCTCCTCGCCGATCACCTGCAGCAGTTTCGAAATGCACAGCTTGTTCATGCTGGTCCGCAGATCGTGAGCCTCGGTCCGCAGGTACTCGTGCATGCTCTTCGGCAGGCGGACGGTGATGACTCGCGTAGGCTCGGTCTCGGGGTCGGTCGAGGTCTTCTTCTCGCGGAGCTTGACGAGCATTCGCTGGATTTTCTCGAATTCTTCGCTCTGCTCGAAAGCGGCCAATTCGTCGAAGGTCGGGAAGCCCTTGCGGATGGCCCCGTCAATGCCCACGATTTCGCGAAAGAAGGTCACCCAGTCGGGGTCCTGACGCCAGAGGTTTTCAGCAACTTGTAGTACTTCTCGATACTTCTCCTGAGATTGTGTCAGCACGATCGATGTCTCCTTACCCATGCAGCTTGGTGGTCGTCTCGAAGAACCACAACGGCCTCCGTGTTTGCTCCCAGTATTGGCTAGCAGGCAAGTGCATCACGCAGGTCATTGCATTGCTTGCACTTACGACAATCCACGGCGGCTGCCTATCTTTGGGCAGCGCCTGCCTAGTCGGCAGGCGGGGCTGACTGCCCAATATTTAGGCAGGCGGTCGGTTCCCGTTGTCGGGAGTGTCCAGCTGGAATGCTTGCGTAATTTGTAGGGCGCAAAGTGCTGGAACTACAGTTTGGCGCAAAGAAAAAGGCGGCCTGGGGCCGCCCGGCGGAGGTTTCTGGACTTTTTTCTGCTGGTCGCTCGGAACGTAGTTGGGCGAGGCTAGCAGTCAGGCGGGACTACCCGGCCAGCTCGGTGCGGACCCGTTCCAGCAGTTGGCGGGTCAAGAGCGTCCCTTGGATCTCCGAGGGTTCCTCTCCTTCCCATTCGATACCTACATATCCGTGATAGCCCGCATCGAGAACGATCTTCATCATCCGGGCAAAATCGGTCTGGACCTCGTTGCCCTGGCCGTCGAACTCCTTGCTCTTGGCACTGACCGCCTTGGCGAAGGGCATCAGCTCGGCCACGCCTTGGTAGCGGTCGTAGTATTCGGGGGTCCCGTCGGCGTTCTCTCCGGTCCGGAAATTGCCAAAATCGGGCAAGGTGCCACAGTTTGGCAATCCAACGGTTTCGATCACGCCCGCCAGCCACTTGCCGTTGGACGAGAGCCCGCCGTGATTCTCTACGATGATGCCAATTTCGTGTTGAGCCCCAAACTCGGCCAAGGCCCGCAACCCGTCGGCGGCCAGTTTCTGCTGCTCTTCGTAAGACCCCTCGGAATGGGCATTAACGCGGATCGAGTGGCAGCCCAGGAACTTGGCCGCAGAGACCCATTTATGGTGATTCTCGACCGCCTCGTTACGCTTCGCCTCGTCGGGATCGCCCAGGTGCCCCTCGCCGTCGACCATAATCAGCACGTTGGTTACATCGATATCGGCGGTTCGTTGCTTGAGTTCGGTCAGGTAGGCCGTATCTTCCGCTTTGTCCTTGAAAAAGACGTTCACATATTCGACCGCATTGATGTCGAATTCCGTCTTGGTGAAGCTAGGAAAATCCAAGTTGTCCAGTTTCCCAGCCATGAGCATGCGGTGGAGCGACCATTGAGCCAGGGAGATCTTGAACAGAGGTTCAGCGGCCTCATCGGCATAAAGATTAGTCATAACTGTGCTGTCCAGAGCCAAGCCAGTGGTCGTGGCCGCCACGGCAGCCACAAAATCCCGGCGATTGAGAGAGTAACGCATGGTAGCCAACCCTTTTGACGTTCACATTCCGTAATTATCAGAGAAAAGACGAGCCTGGTGGCGCTTGCGAGTATAAGCATTCGAGGGCCTTTCGGCAAACCGCCGGGGGCGGCTTCGTGGGCCACACCGCGGGCCTGACCATTGACCCTGGGCGGCGTTGGGTTGAGAATCGGCGGTTCAGCAGGCGAGTCCAATCCTGGTCCCTGCCCCATTAAACAATTCAACTCAATATCAATATTCCAGATCACTTTAGGGAGCAGCCTGTCATGTCGGAAGTTGTCACTGGCCAACCAATCACCAAGCACGGGGACAATCTCCGAGTGCCCAATCACCCCATCGTGCCATTCATCGAAGGCGATGGCATCGGCCCCGACATCTGGCGCGCCAGCCAGTTGGTGTTCGACGCGGCAGTAGATAAGGCCTACGGCGGCGAGCGGCAGATCGTCTGGCGCGAAGTGCTGGCCGGCCAAAAGGCGTTCGACACCGTGGGCAGCTGGTTGCCCGACGAAACCCTGGATGCCTTCCGAGAACTGCTGGTTGGTATCAAGGGCCCGCTCACGACACCGGTGGGCGGAGGTATCCGCTCGCTAAACGTCGCGCTAAGGCAAATCCTCGACCTCTACGTTTGCCTGCGGCCTGTTCAGTATTTCGACGGCGTTCCTTCGCCCGTGAAGCGGCCGGAACTGACCGACATGGTCATCTTCCGCGAGAATTCCGAGGACATCTACGCCGGCATCGAGTTTGAACAGGGAAGCGAAGATTGCCAGAGATTCTGCCAGGAGTTTTCCAAGAGCTTTCCCGAACGCTGGCAGAAAGTCCGTTTCCCCGATTCCGTGGGCATCGGCATCAAGCCGGTGAGTCGCGAGGGAACCTCGCGCCTCGTGAAAGCCGCCATCCAGTACGCGATCGATAACCAGCGCGATTCGGTCACCCTGGTCCACAAAGGCAATATTATGAAATTCACCGAAGGTGGATTTCGCGATTGGGGGTACCAATGCGCCAAAGAACACTTTGGGGCGGAACTGCTCGACGGCGGGCCTTGGTGCCAGTTGACCTCTCCCAAGAATGGCAAACCCATCATCATCAAAGATGTGATTGCCGACGCGATGTTGCAGCAGATTCTCACGCGCCCGGACGAGTACGACGTGATTGCCACTCTGAACCTCAATGGCGACTACATCAGCGATGCCCTGGCAGCTTGCGTCGGCGGAATCGGCATTGCGCCAGGGGGGAATATCAACTACGACACCGGCCACGCGATCTTCGAAGCGACTCACGGCACAGCGCCCAAGTACGCCGACCAAGACAAAGTGAATCCCGGGTCGGTCATCCTCTCGGGCGAAATGATGCTGCGCTATTTCGGCTGGACCGAAGCGGCCGATCTTATCATTGCCGGTATCAACGGCGCGATCCGCGCAAAGACGGTCACCTACGACTTCGAGCGGCAAATGGAAGACGCGACCTTGGTCAAGTGCAGCGAGTTTGGGCACGAAGTCGTGAAGCACATGGGGTAATTCCGACGCGGAAGCGGCCGTCGCCGACGTCGCTTTGGCGATGCGGGCAACTTGAAAAATTGACGTCGCATGCCGGGCTATTTAGAATGAAGTGTCTCCTTTGGGCACGCGCTCTTTAGTGCGCCCCTTGTGCATGCTGCCCCCGTTTCGGAGGTTTCGATGGACGAATCTGCCGAATCGCAACCTGCCGAAAGTCCTGCAGATCAAAAGCAGCTCGAAGATGGCGAGGCGACCGTGCTTTCGTCGGCGCCGCTGCTCCAAGTCGAAGATTTGCCGGCAGGGATGACGCCGCGCGAGTTGGCCCATGCCCTGCAAGGCGAAATGCTCGACCATTTTCACTTGCTCAAGTTTATTGGCGGCGGCGGGATGGGCGTGGTATTCAAGGCCCTCGATACGACGCTGGACCGCGTTGTTGCCGTGAAGGTCGTTGCCTCGCACTCGTTGAGCACAGAAGACCTGCAGAAACGTTTCTTAGTCGAAGCGCAGTCGGCCGCCCGGCTCGATCATCCCAATATTGCTCGAATCTATGATACCGGTCGTTGCCGTGGCTTGCCGTATATTGTCTTCGAGTATGTCGATGCGGAGAACGTGCGCGATTTGGTTATCAACCATGGCCCGCTGCCCCTGGGCGATGCGCTGAGCTATACCTACCAAATTGCTCATGCACTAATTCACGCCTCGCAGCGAGATGTGGTCCATCGCGACATCAAGCCCTCGAATATCCTGGTGACGCGCGACGGCAGGGCCAAACTGGTCGACATGGGATTGGCACGCTTGTATCAAGATGCGCCCGATGACGAACTTACCAACTCAGGCGTTACCCTCGGCACCTTCGACTACATCTCGCCGGAGCAAGCGCGCGATCCGCGGGAAGCCGATTCTCGAAGTGACATTTATTCTTTGGGCTGCACGTTGTTCTTTATGCTGGCTGGCTATGCCCCTTTTTCGCAAGGCACTCCGGCCCAAAAACTACTTCAGCACCAGGGGGATCGACCGCCCGAGATCTTGGACTTGCGACCCGACTTGCCCGAAGAAGTCGGCAAACTCGTGCAGCGGATGCTGGCCAAGCAACCAGAGAATCGTCCGCAGTCGCCAGGCGAATTGGTCGGCATGCTGGCCGACCTCCTGCATTCGCAGGGATTGCCTTCGCCGCAAACGCTTCACCTGCCTGTCGTCACGGTGCCGCGAAGCCCGGCAGCCTGGCGGCGGCATCTGCCGTGGGCTCTGCCGATCGCGGTTCTCTTGTTGCTTGGCGGGTTTTTAAGCATCGTTACGCGAGAGTTGCCGCCCAGCGCACCCTGGCCCATGTTACGCGGCACTAGCGGCGCAGCGTCTGCCGAGCAATCGCCTTCAACGCTGTCTTCGCCAATGCCTGAGGTAGAATCTGACTTAGAGAATCGAGCAGACAACATCCCATCCACGGTCGCTGCGAGCGAAGAAACAGTTCCAAAAGGAGCGCGTGGAAGTGTTGCTATTGATGCTGGCAAAGAACTGGCAGCGGATGCTCCAGTCGATCCTTTTGAAGACGACCGTGTTGCGCCTGTCGAGCCCTCGCCCTCGACCGAGGGCGCCGCTTTACCTTCGCAGGACAGTTCAAGCGAGCAGCCAAACTAAGCTGTGGTCACGGCGCTCTAGTCAGCCGTTACTTGACAGGGCAATTCGCCCGTGTTCTACTTGAACGGTTCGCTTCCATCAGTCGGCGTCGGCTACGGAACGGGCTGTCGGATCTTAGAGAGTACTAACAAGAGTCGGAGGAGATTAATCGAATGGTCAAGTTTGGACTGATGCTATTTGCCGGTCTGTTTCTCACCTGTGGTTTGGCCCGGCCTGCGGCGGCAATCAAGCCGTTTCAAGACGAGTTCGAAAAGCTCTATGTGGGTGAAGAGCCCGATACTGAGACCGAACTAGGCAAGTTGTTCACCGAAAAAGAGCTCAAGAAATTCTGCTGCCTCTGTTGCCACCAGGGAAAAAAGAAGAAAGTGCGAAATCCCTATGGTACGCAACTGGCAGAACTCTTGGATAAGAAAGAAGACAAGAAGAACAAGGAAAAGATCATTGCCGCTCTCGAGAAAGTCGCTGAGATGCGCAGCGATCCGAAAGACGAGAACAGCCCTACCTTTGGCGAACTGATTGCCTCGGGCCAACTTCCTGGCGGTTCGCTGGAAGAAGTGAAGAAAGAGCCTGAGGGGTCCGAAGACGAATCTGAAGAAGAGGCCAACTGAAGTATTCCTAAACGGCCAGCAAGCCGAGCGGTTCAGCAGCACTTGCTGACTTGCACCGATATCAGCCGCGGAGGCCTCGCCTCCGCGGCTGTTCTTTTTGAGTCGCCTGCTTGGCGCGAGCTTCGCAAGGTTGCCGTCATCAGCAGCACCAGTACGAGGAGCAGCCAACCTGTCTGGCGCATTGCCTGCAGATCGAATTCCCCGAGGGCAATTGCTGCCAGGCGCTGCAACAGCAGAAACGTCAGCAACATTCCTCCCAAGAAGACCAAGCTGGCAAGCAACTCGCCGCCCATCAGTACCTCGCGCTCCGCGTTGGAAAGTGCTCCAAGAATCCAAACTCCCACGGGCACTTGCAGCAGGCTGCCCACGAGCGCGATGATTGCCGACTTACGGGCAATTGATTGAACTGCCAGGTCACGATCTTCTTCACCTGCGCGAGCAATCATTACGAGCAAGACTACCGCAGCCACGACAAACGAGGCGAGCCCAAAATGGGTCGCGAGCGACACGATTTCGCCGCGATACATAAGTCCAAGAAACAAAGGGCGGTCGATCATTGGCTCGGTCGACCAGGTGGGGTCGGCAGCCAGTTTTCCTAGCACGGCCATCAACGGTGGAAAGTGGTAGAGCAAATTGGTGGCTCCCAGCAGCGAGATCGAGGCATGGAGCCAGCGCCACCGTTGGAGCGGCTTCCAGCAACCAGCGCAGATCAACATGCAAACCGCCGAGAAGATCAATTCGGTTCCTGCCATCCAATACGCCTGCGCTGGAAACCGGCGTATCGCTTCCTGGAGTCCTGTCGCGGGAGGGACAAACAGCAGGACTCCGCCAGTCAGCATCCCCAAACCCAACCCAATCAGAGAAGCCCAAGCCAGCGAGCGTCCCAGGCGAGCGAGCGTCTCACTTTCTCGACTGCGGAAGTGAAGCCACGACGCAAGCAAAGGACCGGCGCAGGCAAGATTCACGGCAATCAAGTGAACGGCCATCACAGGCACGACGAAGAATCCTAACAAGTTCTCGCTCCAGATCTGGATAGAGTTGAGCATTGACATCGTACCACCGACCGGGCTACGATTTCGTTCTATTGGAAGGGCGATTAGCTCAGTTGGCTAGAGCGCCACGCTTACAACGTGGATGTCGGGGGTTCGAGTCCCTCATCGCCCACTTGATACGTTACAAAACCACTAGACGTATCGCTTTTCTCGGAGTTTATCACCAGCAGCGCTGCAGAATGCGGTGCAGTTCCGACCATTTCCGCTGCTTGCTGCACCGGATTTTGCAGCGCTTCTTCGCGGCTCTCTGAAGCTGCTGCGAAATGTTCATCGGTCACTTGCAGATAGTGCTTGGCGGCTACCAGTT
>JAGQOW010000075.1 GCA_020427155.1 Planctomycetales bacterium
CGGCCATGGTGACATCTTCCTCTTGCAAATATGTGTGGTAGTGAGGAATGTTATCGCGTGCTGGCGTGTGTCCGCCGTGTAGGCCCGTCATCAAACAACTTCGCGACGGTGTACAGACACAGCCCCCCGCGTAGGCTTGAGTAAACCGGACCCCCTCGGCCGCCAATTGATCGATATTCGGCGTCTTGATCTGCTGCTGGCCGTAGCAACCCAAATCGCCGTACCCGAGATCGTCGGCCATGACAAAGACAATGTTCGGTCGATTGTCGCCTGCTTGAGAGAAGTGAGGTCCAACGACAAACTGCAACAGGATCGCAACAATCCAGAATGTTTGGCTATCCATGAGTGGCTATCAAAGTTGAAAAGAGAATCGGTAACAAGTTCCAAACCTCACCAAAGCGGAACACCAGTGAAAAAGTCAGCTGGACAATCGCAATTGGTACGGCGAATTGAATAGAACAGCGAATGATCTCAGCATTGTCAATTCCGTCATTTGGTCTTTATCGCTCCAAACGCTGCAAAACAGGAGTTCTTGTGCAGCAATTCCACCTGGCCAAAACCTACCGACCTTAACAATTCGAGTTGATAGGTCACCGGACGGGGAGTATCTTCCTTGTCGATATAAGAGAATACCATATCTCGATACTCCGCATCGCCAATCGAGCTTAAGTACTCACCGTACCGATTCCACATCAACTCATGCACAGCAGCAGACTCGTGAGAAACCAAATCGGTAATCCAGACGCTGCCTCCCGGCGCGAGAATGCGATAGATCTTGGCAAACGCGTCCAGCCAGTCTTGGTCGTCGCGCAAATGATGAAGCACTGCTGCAGCAAGTACCACGTTGTATGTGCCTTCTGAGAGGGCTGCCGAGCGGAAATCACTAGCGATTGTTTTAACAGGACCATTATTGATTTCTGCGACACGTTCGGCTGCCCTCTTCAACATGGGCTCGCTGAGGTCGAGCAAATCTGCTTGAAAATCGTGGCCTGACACCTCTCGCAGTTTGAGCGTGTTGTTTCCGGCGCCACATCCGATGTCAAGCACGCGTTCGATGGGCGACGTGCTGGCAACCGCGGCATGCGTGATCAGCGACATTGCCAGCGGGGCGTCTACCGTGGCAGTCTGGCCGGTCTCCAATTGCGAGAATCGTTCGACGTCGCCATCGAAACGAGCCCGAATCTCTTCGACGGTCGACTTGTGCTGGAAGTCAGAGTGCATTTCTTTTCGTCAATTCCAAGATTTCGCTTCCGCGAGCAATCAGCGGTGTGAACAGGTTATCAACATGCGCGCTATCTGCATACTGTTGTCGGGTTGCATCCGAAGTACCGCGCTGCCACAATTCTCGCCGCTCAACTTTCTTTCGCGAGATTTGGCGGTCGGCAAATCGTCCGCTACAATGGGCTTTCTCTCGTTTTTCTGCACCTCCCTCTCTCGCGAGTCAAAGCATGAAAAAGCTATCTGGCTTTCTCGGATTGGTTGTTGGATTAATCACGATGGTGTCCCTGCCGGGCGTCATTCGCGGCGAGGACGCCGAGTTGCCCAACATTGTCATCATCTTCATCGACGACATGGGGTATGCCGATATCGGGCCCTTTGGCGCCACCGCCTACAAGACCCCGCATCTCGATCAGATGGCCAGCGAGGGCCGCATCTTTACCGACTTCCATTCCGCCACTGCCGTCTGCTCCGCTTCGCGGGCGGCACTGCTGACCGGCTGCTATCCAGAACGGGTAAGCATCTTGGGAGCGCTCTCTCCTCAAGTCAAGCATGGGCTTCATACCGACGAGATGACGATCGCCGAACTGTGTAAGCAAAAAAACTATGCGACTGCCGTCTTCGGCAAGTGGCACCTGGGGCACTTGCAGCCCTTCTTGCCTTTGCAGCAGGGCTTCGATGAGTACTTCGGATTGCCCTACTCCAACGACATGTGGCCTCAGCCCGACGTGCAAGGTGAACCGGTGCCAAAGCACCGCCAACATTATCCCAAGCTGCCGCTCTTTGATGGCGATCGAGTTGTCGACGAGGAAGTCACGGCAGAAGACCAGGCCCAGCTCACAACCTGGTATACCGAACGCGCGGTAGGTTTTATTGATCGCAACCGAGACCGCCCGTTCTTTCTCTACCTACCTCACACGATGGTACATGTGCCGATCTTTGTCTCCCAAAAGTTCTCCGGAAAGAGCGGTGCCGGGTTATTTGGCGATGTGGTCATGGAGTTGGACTGGTCAGTCGGCCAGGTGCTCGACGCATTAAAACGCAATGGCATCGATGAGAAAACCCTCGTGGTTTTCACTTCGGATAACGGTCCTTGGCTCAATTATGGCGACCATGCAGGCTCAGCTGGTCCGCTGCGCGAAGGCAAAGGAACCATGTTTGAAGGCGGCTATCGCGAACCGTGCGTCATGCGCTGGCCGGGAAAGATTCCTGCCAACAGCAAGTGCGATGAGTTGGCGACCACCATGGATCTGCTGCCCACGATCGCCAACTTGATCCAAGGCAATTTGCCGAGCGATCGACCCATTGACGGCAAAGACATCTGGCCGCTGATGTCAGGCAGGGCCAATGCGGTGAGCCCCCATGAGGCCTTTTACTGCTATTACGGACAAGAGTTACAAGCCATTCGCGACCGCCGCTGGAAGCTGCACTTCCCGCACAAGTACCGGACCTTGGCAGGAAAAAAACCGGGCAGCGGGGGCCACAGTGTGCCATACGACCACATGGAAACCGGCTTGGAACTGTACGACCTGCACAACGACGTCAGCGAGACGATCAACGTAGCCGGCGACCATCCCGAGGTCGTCGCCCGATTGGAAAAACTCGCCAAGCAAGCACGTGAAGAGCTCGGCGACAAGCTCACAGGCCAAACAGGGAGCCAAATTCGGCCCCCGGGCCGAGTGGAATAGAGTCAAACTCAGCAGAGTTCCTTGCGTAGACGGTCGCAGCAAGGTATAGTGTACATTTGTATGCTATACGTCGATTGGCTCTTTCTGGACATGAACGCTTACTTCGCTTCGGCGGAGCAGCAAATGCAGCCTGTGCTGCGCGGCAGGCCCGTCGCGGTGGTGCCGTCAATGACCGATCGCACTTGCTGTATCGCAGTAAGCTACGAAGCGCGCGCCTACGGAATCAAGACGGGCACCAATGTCGGCGAAGCGCGGCGGCGATGTCCACAGCTACAACTCGTAGCCGGTCGACATGAGAACTATGTCAGGATCCATCAGCAGATCATCGCCGCGGTGGAAACCGTGTTACCCGTGGAAAAGGTATGCTCTATCGATGAGATGGCCTGTAAGCTCTCTCCACAGCATCGCGAGTCAGGTGCGGCGGTAAGCCTCGCCGGACAGGTAAAACAAGCAATCGCCCACCGGGTGGGCCCCTATCTGCGCTGCTCGATCGGACTGGCGACGAATCGGTTTCTGGCCAAGGTAGCAAGCAATATGCAGAAACCGGATGGGCTCGTGCTCATCGCACGCGAACAGTTGCCACACCGCCTCTACTCGCTGGCACTGACAGATCTCCCCGGTATTGGACGCAATATGCTTCGACGGCTCGAAAGCAAAGGCGTACGCAGCACTTGCCAATTGTGTTCCCTCTCGAAAGCTCAGATGGTCGACGCCTGGCAAAGTGTACTTGGCGAACAGTGGTGGCATTGGTTGCGCGGAGAGGATTGTCACGAGCGCCCGACCCACCGCCGCACGGTAGGGCATTCGCATGTCTTACCCCCCAAGCTTCGTAGCGACGATGGTGCACGTGGCGTCTTGGTGCGGCTACTGCACAAAGCGGCCATGCGATTGCGGCGACTGGACTATTGGGCTGCCCGCATGGTCGTCTCTCTCTCGTATACTGGAGGTTGGCCTAAATGGAAAGAAACGGTCTATCTAGGTCGCTGTCAGGATACGCCTTCCATGCTCAAAGCACTGGAGAGGGCGTGGAGCAAGCGACCGCCCGGTGCGCGGCCAATCAAGGTTTCGATCACCCTGTTCGATCTCACCCCCAGCCGGTGCACGACGCCATCACTTTTTGTCGAAGAACGCCGGGCGCTACAAGCCGCTCGGGCCATGGACGCGGTCAACGAGCGATTTGGCGCCAACTCAGTCTATTTTGCCTCGATGCACGAGACCCGCGACACGGCGCCGCTACGGATTGCGTTTACGAATATTCCCGACGTGACCACAGAGGGTGCTCGAGAGGATTAGAGGCTATAGAATCTGGCAGCAAGGCTGCCGTTCTCTTCTAGCTTCGATTGCCCCAGGAATTAGCCTCGGACATAAGGCTCGCCTTGTCGGCTGCTATTCGACTTTGCTGTCATTGAGCCCGAACCACGAGCTGCTGTTTGTCTCCCAAGGCAACCAAGTTATCTTGGCGTCACGAGAAGAAACTCCGTACCCGTTGAAATCTCGCTAATGACGGTGGCGCCGTGGTCAAGCATCCGGTATCGATCGAGCCACAGTTGAACTACGAGGAGTGCAGGGCTCCTATTGGTCTTCGCAACACAACCTTGATCGTGCGCTCTCGACGTCGAATCAATCGGAAATACAAACTTCCATTACGCCAGAAACAGCTGGCCTGTCTCCACAGCCCTATGTCTTGAAGGCAAGCAACTTATGAGCAAACGACATCGCCGTACCGGGGCCAGCATGATGATGAGGCGCTATACCCAGCGCGCCGCTCCAGGGACGAAACCCGGTACAATCCACATTCCCGCAGATGCCCTGCCCCCCGTCATTCGTATCACTTGTTACGACTCGGAACGGATCGAGCACTATCAGGACTGCAAAGTTGAATTGATTCAGAAGCTACTGGGGAAACATGCAGTTACATGGATTGATATCGTCGGCCTGGGCGACGCAGAAATCGTGCAGCGTGTAGGCGAATCGCTCGGGCTTCATCCGCTGGCTATGGCCGATGTGGTAAATGTTCCGCAGCGGTCCAAGGTAGAGCACTATCGAGACCACGTATTCCTCGTCACTCAACTCCCGCGTCTGTCCCAGAGCAGCCACGTAGAACAGATTAGCATCTTTGCCGGAAAAGATTTCGTCCTGAGTTGGCGAGAGCGTCCCAGCGACTGTTTCGATACAGTCCGTGCGCGAATTGAGGAGACGGGGCCCGTCATCCGCCAATCCAGTTCCGATTACCTGCTGTACGCCCTGCTCGATACAGTGATTGACACCTACTTTCCGACGCTAGAAGACATCGGCGACCGATTGGATTTACTCGATGATGAAGTGTCGCAGGGTGCAGCATCCGATCTTGTCGTCCGCGTCCATGGAGTGCGCCACGACGTACGTTTGCTGCGGCGGATCGTTTGGCCCCTGCGAGAAGCAGTGGAAATGCTGTCCAAGAACCACGAGTGGTTTATCAGCAAGGAAACGTCGATCTACCTGCGAGATTGTCACGACCATACGGTCCAAATCATCGATACGCTAGAAAACTACCGAGAAGCCTGCGCTGAACTTCGCGATCTCTATGCGACCGAAATCAGCAACCGATTGAACGAAGTGATGAAGGTTTTGACGATTATCGCGACAATCTTCATCCCGCTAAGCTTCATTGCCGGCGTGTATGGCATGAATTTCGATCCTGAGGTCTCAGATCTGAACATGCCCGAGCTCAAGTGGCATTGGGGATATCCGATTACCCTCGGATTGATGTTGCTCGTTGCCGTGGTACAGTTGATGTTCTTTCGGTGGAAAGGCTGGTTGGGAAAGACAACCCGCAAGCAAGAGAAAACCTAGCAGCTGCAATCTCGACTTCACGCTCCTCGCCCGTAGAATGGGGCTTACTTTCAATTGGTCCCATTCTCATGAAGTTACTAATCAAAAACGCTCAAGTCGTCTTCCCAACAGGAATCGAGCAAACCTCGGTGCTGATCGAGGATACTCGCATTGCCGATATTGCCCCGGCGTGTCAGCTCTCGGTAGACGAAACAGTTGACGCAGCAGGGCTCTATCTGCTGCCTGGCGTCGTTGACGATCAAGTTCACTTTCGCGAGCCCGGACTAACTCACAAAGAAGATCTGGAAACTGCTAGCCGCGCCTGCGCCAAGGGCGGAGTGACGACTTTTCTGGAAATGCCAAACACGGCGCCGGCCGCGACAACGCAAGCGCTGATCGACGAAAAGCTGGCACTGGCGGCTCAGAAATCGTTGGTAAACTACGGCTTTTACATTGGGGCAACGCCCAATAACCTTGCCGACCTGCAGAATGCTCGCAACACGCCCGGCATAAAGATCTTTATCGGTTCGAGTACCGGCGACTTGCTCGTTGATTCGCAAGACGCCCTCGAACGCATCTTCGCCGAGACCACTTTGCCAATTACTGCTCATTGCGAAGACGAGTCGACGGTGCGCGCAAATGCCGAAGCATACCGCGACAGCAGCGACGTAGCCGACCACTCCCGCGTTCGCGATCACGAGGCCGCAATAATTGCGACGCGACGGGCGCTAGATCTGGCTTTTCGTCATCAGCATCGATTTCACGTGCTCCATGTCTCGACCGGTGCCGAGACGCAACTGCTGTCCGACCATCGCAATCTCATTACAGCCGAAGCTTGCCCGCATCACTTGCTTTTTAACGTCGACGATTACGCTCGGCTTGGAACTCTTATCCAAGCCAATCCTTCAGTCAAGACCGCAGATGATAACCTGCAACTTTGGCAGGCGTTGCAGGATGGCAGGATTCAGGTAGTTGCGACCGATCATGCGCCGCATACCCTGGCAGAAAAGCAACAGCAGTATCCCCGCTCGCCCTCGGGAATGCCGTCAATTGAGAACTCGCTGGCTCTAATGCTCAACCAGGTCAGTCAGGGACGCTGCACACTCGAACAAATAGTCCGCTGGATGTGCGATGCACCGGCCCGGGTGTGGGACATGGTCGACAAGGGGCGCATTTCGGTCGGGTACGATGCCGATCTGGTGCTGGTCGACATGAGATTAACGAAAGAAGTACGCAACGAAGACCAACTATCGAAATGCGGCTGGAGCCCTTGGCATGGCGAACAACTCACGGGCTGGCCAATCCGCACCTGGGTTCGAGGCCATGAAGTCTATCGGGAGGGCCAGTTCGATTTGACTCGCCGGGGAGCGCCGGCGACTTACGATCATGCTCGCGGAGGCTTTTGGGCTACGAACCACTAGTCCCTCTGCCGATTCAAAAGCCGTTGGCCACCAGCACAGCAGCGGTTAGAATTCCGTACCTTCCCGCCCTCTCTGCGCTTCGCTAAGGAAACCTGACTCGATGTCAGAAAGACTCTGGTATTTGAAGCGCTGCGATCTGTTTCAGCGCCTGAGCCCCGCGCAGCTTGGGGCCTTGGAATCGAGCTGCCGAATGCGGCAGTTCGCTCGTGGCACGCCGATCTACCTGCCAGCGGATAGTGCCGATAGTGTGCTGCTGCTGGCGCAAGGACGCGTAAAAATCGGCAGCTATACCGAGGAAGGGAAACAAACGATCCTGGCATTCATCGAACCCGGCGAACTCTTCGGAGAACTCTCGCTGATGGGAACCGAAGAACGTGACGAGTATGCCGAGGCTGTTGATAAATCGACCATTATTCTCATCCCCAACGAGGTGATGCAGGGCCTCTTGGAAGAAAACCCGGCCGTCTCTCTCGGAGTGACCAAGTTA
Source organism: Planctomycetales bacterium (assembly GCA_020427155.1). Lineage (GTDB taxonomy): Bacteria > Planctomycetota > Planctomycetia > Pirellulales > Lacipirellulaceae > Bythopirellula. Next base: position 7,626 of record JAGQOW010000075.1, read on the forward strand.
TTTGGCTTGCGTCGCCAGCGGATTGAGAAGAGACTTAAGTACCTGCTTTTTCGCTCGAATCGCGAACGGCTGGTACATTTGCTGCTGGAACTGGCAGAAAAATACGGGCGACAGGCGCTTGGCGGTGTGGAATTGCGGATCAAGCTATCGCACCAGGATTTGGCGAGTATTGTGGGCAGTACGCGCGAGACCGTGACTGTCGTGCTCGGGGAATTACAGTCCGAGGGCCTCTTGGAGCTCGGACGAAGAAAAATCAAGTTGACTGATTTGGCTCGATTGGCCGCTAGCGTGAATATTCCGACTCCCCGTCTGAGCGGGGTTTAATATGCTCCTACCGTACACTCTCAGCAAATGTGAAGTGCCTCACAGATCGACGAATAGAAATCGTCGATCATAGGAGATGGTTGCCTATAGGCTCATGCCACTGGCCGGCAAAGGTCGGATGGCTAGGCCTGGAAAAGATGACTTCTCTATGCTCTGCAATCCAAATGAACATGACGATTGGGCCGACTGCTCTCCGGGCGAGCTGTCTCGAATGGTACATACGCTCGATGCCGCCCGGGAACGTGCACGGAACAAAAAGATGCTTCAGGTTGGTATGTTTGGCATGCTGTTCGTCGCTGCCGGGATTATCGTGGCTGGCTCGTTTCTTGCTCAAAGCAGGCTAGAACACGGCGGGATCACCTGTGCCGAGTGCCAGGCCCATTTCGTCGAATATCACCGGCATCTGGCCGAGCTAGAAGTGCTGAGAGATGCAAATCTGACGACCAGCATGGCAAACCATCTTGCCGAGTGCCGGCTCTGTCGGGCTCAGTTTAACCAGGCCTACCCGGGCGTGCTCGAAGGCGCGGTCTCTGCCTTCGCTCGGCCCGCGATGCGCAACCCTTTGCCTATGCTGGCCATCGCCAATCAACCTGCTCTTTATTGACTGGTGTCGCTTGGGTTCGAATCGCCTCGTTCTTCAGTTCCCGGCGACTCGGCTGCGCCAATCGGATTGATGTAACGATCAGGTTCGGCCAAGAACTTTGCTTTTTGCTCATCCGAAACGAAGTAATAGCGTTTGCCCTGAAACCACGACAAGTGTTCGGCATGTCCTGCGACCGTCTCACCAGTTTCAGCAAGTGTGACAATACAATTGCCGTCGTGCGCAAGATCTGCATCGGCAAACGCGGCCGGGTCGGCCTTGAAGAGCAGTTGCTCTTCGGGACCGGCGAACAAGAACAGGCGGTCCTCGTAAGCGATCATATGATAGATGCTGCCAGCAATATGCTTCTTCGAGTTCACTAGCGAAACCACGCAGTCCCCACCTAAAGCCGGGATATAGAGACTGGGGTTCTCGGCGAAGAGGGCCTTCTCTGTTTCTCCCACAAATTGATAGAGATGGCCGTCGTAGGCCACGCGATAGCGCGCAGCGCCTTCCTCCCATGTTCCTTTATCTCGAATCGATACCGGACAGTAGCCCGCCATGGCCAGCTTGGCGTCGGCAGGCGATCGGTCGCCGTCGTCCGGCGCCGCTGCTTGCTTGCCTTGGGGCGCACTTGCTTCTTGATCGCGGCTGCTCGAATCTGAAAGCTTAGCTTCCGAAGGAGAAGCCATAGCCAACACGGGCTTTTCCGCAGTACCTTCCAGAGTGCTCACTGCCGAACCAGGATCGGCGACATCGAGTACCCTAGCACCGTAACGACTCAAGTTGGCGAAAAACTGTGCGCGCTGGTGCGAACCAAGAAACCGGTAACGCAATCCTCCCACTGTAACATCAGTTCCTGGCAAACCCGCAACGACTTGTCGGCGATCCACCTTGCTTACGACGCAATTCCCGTCGTGGGCCAGATCGGCGTCAGCATAGTGTTCAGGATTCGCACGAAACCTCTCCAATTGCACTGGCCCGTCAAAAAAGAACAGCCGCTGCTGATGCTGCAAACCGTATCGCAGATCACCCGGAGCCCGCTGGCCAGTCTCAGCAAAGGTCACCACACAATCGCCGCCCAGCGCAGGTGAATACCGCTGAGGGGCTGAAGCGAAGATCTCGCGCTGGCGATTATCGGCAAAACGATACAACTGGCCGTCGAATAGCAATTGAATGTCTTCTCTGCCAATCACCCATTGCCGGCGATCACGCAGGTCGACGACGGAAAAGCCTTGAATCGCCAATGGATAGGTCGCCACTCGCCCCATCGAGGGCAGAGGTGATTCGATGTTGGCGATTTGGTATTCGGCAAAAAGCCGACCGCCGACAGGAGCCTCTGCAACTGATTCTCCAGATTCAGGGCGGCTCGGCGTTTCAGCAGGAGCCAGGCTAGCCAGCCCCCAAGAGACCGCCCCGAAGCTTAAAAGCCCCAATACCAAACGGCGGCGCAAAGAAGCGAAGTGAGATAACAGCGAAGCAGGAAACATAGTATTTCGGAAGCTGACGGCAGTTGATTCGCAATCGGCGACATGGCATTCCCCAGGCAGGGGGAGCGGAGAGTAGCTGTTTCGCGAGGGAGCGCCGACAGCGGTGTCGCAGAACAATCCCCAAGTTTGGCAATTTGGGTAATTCGATAGCACCCAGGCAAGAGAAAGCCTAGGGAAATAACGCGTGGCTGGCGGCACAGCCGCATGGCTATGCGGACCATCGACTGGGTTGGGGTTTGGGGGACGCCGCCAGCCACACGCTCTTAGATCACACTATCTGGTCGCGTCGCAATAGCAGCATATGCCGAGGCTGGCCTTACCGTCTGTGAGATGGGTCACACAGGCAGTGAGTCACTGATTTCGAAATTCCTGCTCGCAAGCCGCCTGCTGTCAGCGGTCACACACAGTTGCCCAGCCGTTGAGTTCCTGGCACAAGCGTGGCTATTGGCCCTCGACTCGACGCTGGCGGTTAATCCCTGACTAGCAGGCACTGATCGATAGGAGACAATTGCATGTTGGCAGACACTCGGCAATATTAACGGGCAGCATTTCAACGACTCGTCAATACACGATGATTGTCAAAAGCTCGCTGGGCTTTTCCTATCGTTCCGCGGATCATTCACCTTTATGCTTCACCTCAAAGCACCTACGGACGCTCGCTGGTTCGGCCAGGTCGATGCTCACTTGGACGAGATTCTCATCGACCATGCACATTGCGAAAAGAAAGCGGCAGGAACAGCGCTCAACCTCATCTTCCATTACGTCGAAGATCGTGAGCTTTGCCGCGAGATGACTGAGATAGTCAACGAGGAACTCGAACACTTTCACATGGTGCTCGACCTTCTTGAGCGTCGGGGCATCAAGTTCCGCCGACTCAAGCCCAGCCAATATGGACAAAAGCTGCATGCGTTGATTCGCAAGAGCGAACCGGAGCGCGCTGTAGATAGGCTACTGGTGGCGGGGCTCATCGAAGCTCGTAGCTGCGAGCGATTCCAAGCCCTGGCGGAGCACGTGCAAGACGCCGAATTGGCCGAGTTCTACCGCGGCCTGTTCGAGAGCGAGGCCCGACACCACACGACCTACACTCGGCTGGCCAAACATTTCGCCGCCGAGGACGTCGTCAATCGTCGCCTGCAAGAGTTCTACGAGGCCGAGGCGACGATCATCGCCGCCGGCGAGCCCTTGCCGCGAATGCACAGCTAGAGTAGCGGCTTGCCGCGCTCTTCAGGGCTATCCCCCGCTTCCCCGGGGCACTTTCCGCCTTTCTCTCCGGCCCCTCGCCGCTGGCGGCTTGGCCGGCTACAATGGCGCGTTTTCCAACAAGCAGGTTTCTCAATAAGTGGCGAAGTTGATGAAGATCGCGGTAATCGGCGGCGACGGAACCGGCCCAGAAGTTGTGGCCGAGGGGGTCAAGGTACTTGAATCGGTTGCGAGAATCGAGGGCTTTACTTTCGAACTGACCCATCTCGACTGGGGCGGCGATCGGCTACTGAAGACCGGCGAGGCCCTTCCCGAAGATGCTCTCGATCAGTTACGCGAGTTCGATTCCATCCTCTTGGGCGCTGTGGGCCATCCCGATGTCGCGCCTGGCATCCTGGAACGCAAGCTGCTGCTGGATCTTCGCTTTGGACTCGACCAGTACATCAACCTCCGCCCCGTCAAGCTCTTCCCCGGCGTCGAAACCCCGCTCGCCAACAAAGGGCCCGAGGATATCGACTTCGTTGTGGTGCGAGAGAACACCGAAGACCTGTACTGCGGCGCAGGCGGGTTCATGCACAAGGGGACGCCCCGCGAAGTTGCCACCCAGACCGCCATCTATACCCGCAAGGGCTGCGAACGCTGCATTCGCTATGCCTTTGAGTACACCCAGAAACGCAATAACCCTAAGGGCAAACGACTGACTCTCGTGGCCAAAACAAACGTGCTCACCACGGGCCACGATCTCTGGTGGCGCACTTTCCAGGAAGTGGCTGCCGACTATCCCGACGTCGAAACCGACTACAATCATGTCGACGCCTGCTGCATGTGGATCGTGAAAAACCCTGAGTACTACGATGTCATCGTGACTACCAACATGTTTGGCGACATCATTACCGACCTCTCAGGCATTATCCAGGGCGGCATGGGGGTGGCGGCTGGCGGAAACATCAATCCCGACCCGGGGGGCGTCAGCATGTTTGAGCCCATGGGTGGCAGTGCTCCCAAGTACACCGGTACGGGAAAAATCAACCCGATCGCCACGATCAATGCCGTGAGCATGCTGCTCGAACAGGCGGGCCAAACCGCCGCCGCCGAACGCGTGATGAGCGCGATTATGCACGTGACCGGCTCTCAGATGAAGAGCCAAAGCGCAGGGAAGATGGGTTTCAGCACGAGCGAAGTAGGCGACTTGGTCGTCGACGCGCTGGCCTGATCGTATCCTGTTTTGAGAAACACCTGGAGATTACTGGCGATGCGACGATTGAATCCGAGGCCCTTCTATTTCGCAGTAGTTTTCGTTTGCGCAGGCGTTGCGATCGCCGCTGAAGTCGACACGAGTCCGCTCGAAGTCAAGATTGTTGATGCATTTCCGCAACTCAAGTGGCCCGATACGCTCACCGGTGCTAATCGAGGACTGACCGAGGAAGTGATTCCGATTGTCATTACCGGGGCAGGCGACGGCACCGATCGGCTGTTTGTCGCCACGCAGCACGGCACCATTCATGTGATGCCCCCAGACCGCAAGGGACGTTCGGCCAAGACCTTTCTCGATATCCGCGAACGAGTGCATTACAATCCCGATCAGAACGAAGAAGGGTTCCTAGGTTTCGCGTTCCACCCTCGCTACAAAGAGAACGGCGAGTTCTTCGTCCACTACACTCTCGAATCTGCTTCGGACCAGCGCGAAGCGATCATCTCCAGGTTTCGCGTCTCTGCTGACGATCCCAATCAAGCCGATCCTGACAGCGAAGAAGTGATCCTTCGCGTCCCGCAGCCCTATTGGAACCATAACGGCGGGACCGTCGTGTTCGGGCCGGATGGTTTTCTTTATATCGTTTTTGGCGATGGCGGCGCGGGCAATGACCCCCACATGAACGGGCAAAACCTGCAGACCTTGCTAGGTGCGGTTCTGCGAATCGATGTCGATCGCCAGGACGAAGACTTGGCATATGCCATCCCGCCTGACAACCCATTTGTCAACTTGCCGAAGCTGGCTCGGCCCGAGATTTGGGCTTACGGCTTGCGCAACGTATGGCGACTTTCCTTCGATCGCGAGACTGGTGTTTGCTGGGGCGCGGACGTGGGGCAAGGCCTGTGGGAAGAAATCAACCTGATCCAACGCGGCGGCAATTACGGCTGGAATCTTCGCGAAGGACGCCACCCCTTTGGCCCGGGAGGGGTCGGCCCGCAGGACCGGCTTATCGAGCCGATCTGGGAGTACCACCACGACGTCGGCAAATCGATCACGGGCGGGCACGTTTATCGCGGCAGTCGGGTTCCGCAGCTCCAGGGCGCCTACCTGTATGCCGATTATGTCGCCGGACAAGTTTGGGCGCTGCGGTACGATTTCGACGCGAAGCGCGTCACCTCGAATCGCGTGCTCCGTAGCTCCGGCTCGCCGGTCGTCACGTTCGGCGAAGACGACCAAGGAGAGGTCTACTTTTCAAACCGGATCGGCGACATCTACACTTTTCAGGCTCCATGATCTGATAGCGTGACTCCGCCGTTTAGCCTTTTCTTAGGGCACCTGAGACTTTTTCAGTTTTTTTCTTGAAATCTCTCTTCTTCCAAACATAGTGGAATCGAAGGGCACGGCCGCACGGACGTTTCGTTAGAAACGCAGTTTGCACGACTGGCCGGGCTGCGAGAACTGAGTCGAGTTGGCATTCGGAACTGCCTCCTGGACCTCTTGCTTGGCAATGCCGCCGTTCTCGCAAGACGCCAGCCTTCCCGTGGGTTGCTTGGGGCGCCCTTAAATAAATCATGGAGAGGCTCATGAGATCTATCAATCGTTCTGCGCACATTGTGCGCGCAGCAATCGTCTGCAGTGGCTTTTGCCTTGCAGTTTTAGCGATCAGCGTCACCCCGACCTCGGCGGGAACCTTCAACTGGGGCGACATCAACGATCCTGGCGCCGACGTCATGTTTCTCGGCGTCGCAGAAGACAACGGCTATAGCACCTCGCTCTTCGCCCCGATGCCTGGCACGGGGAGCCCCGTTGCCATCGGCAATTCTCTGATGCTTAACCCGCAGAACTTCTTGTCGTTCTCTTCGAACAGTTCCCATGCGGTAGACAGCGAATTCTCGACCACGCTGATGGTCGGAATGGATAACTCGATCGAGAGTATCGTGGTTAGTGAGTTTGGAGATCACACCTTGGGCGGCTTGCCTTTTGCTCTGGCGACCGCACAGGTCGGTGCTTCATTCCACTGGCAAATATTGGAACTCGACGGGGTTGGAGTCAGTTTGCCCGTACAGAATCAGAACCTGCAGGTCACCACGGGTAGTGGACCCAATGGAGGTATCTATTACCGCCCGGCTCATAATGGCATTGCAACTCCTTGGGAGGGGTCTGCCGTCATCGATGTTGCCGGCTACCTGGCGGCTAACTCACTGGTAGGCGATGTGACCAAGGTTGCGCTCGTCTTCGACAATTCCCTGCTGACCGCGGCCGACCAATACAGCAGCGCCTTCATTAAGAAGAAGGGGGTCACGATTGACGTCCAGGTTGCCGACCCGTTCAATAACATCCCTGAGCCGGCAAGTCTTGTTTTACTGGCCCTCGGTATGGTTGCCTTCGGACGTACTCGCTATCGCGTCTGATCGAGTTCAACAATCTTCCTCAAGATACAAGGCAGGTAGTTGAGAGGGGAAAGAAGTGCAAAGCTCTGCCTAGACCGAGGTCCACAGTTCTCCAGGAAGCTACAAGTACCCTCAGGTGAATTGGACTTGCTCCTCAGTACGGCTTTCCACATGTTAAGTTCTCTGCTAACGTGTCGACGTTATGCAGGTTGAATCCCTCGATATCCGCAACCTCTCCGAGGCACAAGCACGCGAGATCGCTGAACTGCTGGTTCGCGTTTGGCCTAAATCTACGAAGACGATTGAAATTCGCCAGCGCCAGTTGCTAGAACTGGGGCTCGGCTATGAGGGGCTTGAAGAGCGGGCCCCTCGATCGTTCTATATTCGTGAGGATGGCGAACTGATAGCCCACTCCGCGGTGATTTCGAGATCGATCAGAACGGCTTCAGGAGAACTTGCGATCGCTGGGCTTACCCGCGTTTGTACTGCTCCCGAACAACGAGGACGCGGCTTGGGCGAGATCATCGTAAGGCCGGTATTCGATCTGGTCGACGCCGGGCTCTTTTCTTTCTCACTATTCCAAACCACCGACAACGTGCGCGGCTTCTACGAAAAGCTTGGCGCCTGTATCGTTCGCAATCCAATCGTCAATTCCCTGAGCAACAGTCCGGGAGAATCGCCGTTTTGGGATCCAGTCATCATGCGCTATCCTAGCGGTGGATCCTGGCCTTCGGGCGAGATCGATTTGTGCGGACCAGGCTACTAGAGTCAGACTTCGTTATGCGTTGGGCTGGCTGCGGAGTCTTGAACGCAGGCGGCTCAGCAGTGGGCCTACGCTATTGGTGGGCATCCCGGTAGAACGGCTGATTTCCTGGTAACTCTTGCCTTCCAGGTGGTAAAGTCGCATGACGTGGGCTTCGGCCCCGTCCAGCCGGTCCAATAGCTGTTCTACCTCCTCCTGGTTGGTGAGGCGCTCCTCCACATCCAAGTCGTCTGCCACAGCATTGTCGGCCATGTCGCCCAGGGGGGTGGCTGACCGACTGTGAAGCAACTGGCGGACTACCACGCGCCGGGCGACCACCGTCAAATAGGTTGCCAGGCTGCTCTTACCCCGAAACCGTCGTAGTACAGCGAAATCGTTCTGCAACAGGGTCAGCAGCACCTCGGCAGCCAGATCCTCCCGGTCGGGGTTCGTCAGAAGAATCGAACGGCACTGGGCCGTGTGATTGATCACATGGATGACTAAACCCATGAAACGATCAACAAAGTCCTCCCAGGCACGCGGCTGACCAGCGAGGCAACGCTCAAGCAGAGTACGGTCGATCTCAGATAGAGCCACTTGTTGCAGCCTCAGTATTCGTAGCCCCTAGGGAGCTAATGCCAGGGAAAAGCCGCCGAGACGACGGTAACCGGGGCGACACTAGACCAATTTGCAAGAAACTAGGCTAGTCCAGTCTCAGGCGCCCGCCGATAGCCGCCCTGCGAACCCAGAATCCCAGTGCATTTGCATCGTCCTGGTACATCCTCAATTCTAAATAGCCGCTTCACTCGGAGCAAGGCAAGTGGCATTTTACCTGCAAGTTGCGTCAAAAACCGACGATCTGGCTGCCCGAGCCCTCTAGGCCTTACAAATCCTTCAAACAGCTTGACAGGCACCAGCAGCCCTGCGTATACCACTCCCAATCAATAGGGATTGCCGTTGGAGAACTTTGTTCATATTCCCAAGTTAACACTTGCCCACGGGCTGCCGATACAGGTATCATTCCCCAAGTCGTGGTGCCGCAGAGGCTTAATTCAGTTCCGGCACCCGAATTGGTACCCGGTCGGCAGCGGCAAAAAAGGAGATCCGAGGAAATGACTCACGTAGTTTGCGAACCTTGCTTCGGCTGTAAATACACGGATTGCGTGGTCGTGTGCCCCGTGGAATGCTTCTATGAGGGAGAGCAGATTCTGTACATTCACCCAGAGGAATGTATCGACTGCGAGGCCTGTGTGCCCGAGTGCCCGGTCGAAGCCATTTTCCACGAGGATAATGTTCCTGAAGAGTGGGCTGCTTTTATCGAACTCAACGCCGAAATGGCCCCTCAACTGCCGGTAATTACCGAGAAAAAAGAGCCGTTGGCAGACAATTAGTCGACTGATCGGCAGCAATTCTCGCTGGCATGCTGCCTGACTGCTTTTCGCGATTCTCGCCAAGTGCTGATTGACGTACTGTGGTTAGCTGCGCGCCGGTGCTGAGAGATGCCCCTGCTCGCTTCTCATCGGCTTATTTGAGATCGACGGACCAGTAAGCCGTATCCAAAAACGTCTTCCAGCTGGCGTACTTGGGGTTGCCTAGCTTGATCGTCAGCATGGGACTGCGCTTGGGTCGAACCGGCTTGCAAATCAACTTCATGCCAGCCTGTCTCGGCGTCCTGCCGCCTTTGCGAACATTGCATTTCACGCACGCGCAGACCAGGTTCTCCCAACTCGTACCGCCGCCCAGGCACGTCGGTACAACGTGGTCGAGACTCAGTTCGCTGGTCGAAAATCGCTTACCGCAATACTGGCAGCGATTGGCATCGCGAGCAAAGATGTTTCGCCGGTTAAGGCGCACTCGCTGCTTTGGCAACCGATCATAATACAGCAGCCGCAAAATGCGCGGCACACAGACCTCGAAGTTCACACTCTGAACCCAATCTTCGTTCGGTTCCTTGAACTCCGCTTTGAGTTCACTAATCTCTCGCCACGATTGGAAATCGTAGTTGCCGTATTGACCGTCTTCGATATGGATTACTTCAGCCAGTTGGTTTAGCAACAGCCCAAACGCGCGTCGTACGCTTACGACGTGAACCGCCATGTACTGGCGGTTCAGTACGAGGACGCTGGCGCTAAGTCCACTGGCTTGAACGGTCGACATTGCTTCGATTCCTCCGACTATGCTCGAAGTGGGTCTGCCCACGATGAGGTGCTACTAAGCTTTCGAAACGAAATCTGAATCTGCAAATCGCAAGTACTGAAACCGATTGCCTTTGTACGAAGTCTACAAGTCTGCCACAAAACAACACTCGATGCAGGAAGCAAGGTTGAACCCAGCGAGACGCAGTAATCACCGCTAGCTTCTTTCACGAAGCAGCCGAATCTCACCTGTTCCGCAATGACCCTTTGAGTTTCGGGCTCGACATAAGCTAGCCCGTCCCGAGGCAGCAGCCAACCGAGCCGGCCTGGGTATTTGGGTCAATATGCTTTCTTGCTGGGTTTCCATTTTAATGCGTACGCAAAGTCAACGCCAGCAGGCCTCTCAAACTGCGATCTATTCGTTGAATTGCCTCAAAACCTAGCGTTTCGAATGCATTCAAAATGAGCTTGCCTCGTATCTAGCCGACCGAGCAACAAAGAACACTTTGCCCCTGGATACTGTTCTCCTGCACATTCGCGCAACGTTTCCAATAAACATGAAACCTCGGCACGCCATTTGCTTTCCCTCGAACCATCCGTCAGCGGGCACTCTCGTAGTTTTTTTCTTCCAAGAGTTAGCAAGAAAACTGGCAAAAGATTGTCTTGCTACTCACCCCGGATTCTCGCTAGGATGAAATTCAGAGATCGCATGTTGGCGGGGCGATCTTCGGCCATGAATTGTGGCAGACACGTCATCTATGAGGAAATGATACGATGCTTCACTACACATGCGACTGCTGCAAACGTCCTATCGATTCTGAAAACAGCGTGCGCTATGTCGTGCGACTGGAAGTCTATGCTTCACTCGATCCGGTCGAAGAAGATATGAACGACGATCGTGATCATCTGCTCGAAATCCATGACATCCTCGAGCAACTCGAAGACAACGAGAACGAACTCATCGGCGACGAGGTCTATCACCACGAACGCTACGACCTCTGCAGCGATTGCCGGCGAAACTTCGTCAAGAACCCGCTCGGTCGCCCTGTTTCTCACCAATTCGACTTCAGCCAGAACTAACGGCGCCGACTCGAGATGGCGTCTCCTCTCGCGCCGTTGTCAACCTTCTCACCGCGCCAAAGCTGATGCCGGGATTCCCCCGGGAGGCAGTTGTTGGGCTACCGGTTTTTGCGCCAGCGGGTAGGGGACGCCAACCAGCCCCGCCGAAGCGCGACGAGCAGACTGTTCTCTCGATTCCACGGCTGGATTGCTCGGCAATGCCAAAGCTGGAGTTGGAGTCGGAACTTGATACGCCGCCCCGCTCCCTACCGAAGGAATTGTTCCCGGAGCCGCAGTCCCCAGATCGATCTGGGGATACCCGCTTAATACAGGCAAACTCCACAAGGCACTATTCTCTGCCACTTGATTCAGCAACACGGCACCCACGTCGATCGTCAGAGCCAACTGCATGGCTGGCAGCCGAATGTCGATTTCTTGAGGCAAAGACAGCCCCATGTCTGGGTAGTAACGGTGTGAACGCGCCCGGGAACTCGCCATGAGTTGCCCGCTACTAGCGTAAATATGTTGCTCCAACACCCAGGCTCGGCGATCATCGATCACAGTACTTTTGGTCATCGTGCCGGCGGCGGTCTGAATAAACGAGCGGATCTCCAATGTTCCGTCGCCATGGGGCACTGGGCCCTGGTGCTGATCGTTGGGAGAGAACTGCGCCATTCCCAAGGCGTCGAGAAGCCACTTGGGATCCATCGGCAACACCTGCTGTGCCGCACTGCCCACGAATTGATCGTGGCGAGAGAAATACAACGCCGGCGGCTCGTTTCGTTTCACCCAGAACCAGAACAGCTCGTCGTTGCTTCCCAAGTCGACTTCGGGACCTGTCAGAGCAGTCGACGCCTGCAGACGCAAGCGGCCAGGACGCTGAGCAACGATATTGCCTCGTAGCAATGGTATTCCCGGCACGCCGGGCACCGTGATCGAAGCGTCATTCGTCTGATAGCTATGGACTCGTCCTGCATTGAGGTTAACCGCCGAGACAACCTGTTCGAGCGTAGCGCCAGCAGTGAGTACTTCGGGGGCAGGCGGCCCCATCGGAGCAAAGGGATTCCGCAACGACCGAGAGCAAGTTGCTCCCGAACCTAGAAAAACGATCGTGAGCAAGAACAGACATTGGACAAGTGGGCGGTGGCGAATGACAAACAGTGCGCAAGGCAAACCCGGCACGGCATCGTCGCGCAATCTCTGCGCAGTTGGCCTCTTCACTTTTTCAACTTTCCTCAATTGGCCATTCGTCATTCGCTGCTGCCATTCCCATAGAGTAGATCGACCATGCGCTGCTGCAGTTGTTTGGCCTGCTCGGCTGTGGGCTCGACAACCACAAGTTCGTATTGCTCGTCTCGGCGGGGACAATGGAGCACAAGCACCTCCCGGTCGGCCTTGCCTCGCATCGTGTCGTCGCGCCGCAAGACGCGACGGCGCAGCAGCAATAAGCCGAGCAGGTAGCGAAACTCTTGGTCTTCCGGCCGATCTTCCAAAGCTGCAAATAGATTCAACATCACTTCCGTAGGCGCCAGCTTCGGAGCCGCGCCCTCGTTGGTTGGCAACTGCGACCGCCACCAACCCAAGCAATCCTCAGGCGGCCCCTGCCAAGCCTCGACACAGTAGTCGTGCCGCAGGAATTCTTCGCCACGCAGTTCCAAAACCGAAAAGTACACTTCGCCCGGCTGCATCGCACGTTCAGTACGACTGCAGATTCGACTGCAGCACTTTACTTCGTAATCAAGCAACATAGTGATCAGAGATTGGTCGCAGCGAATAGCAATGGACCTTCCAGCGGCCCGGCCTACATCAAAGCACGGCGGATAGTAAGAAAACCGCTACCGCACCACAAGGCAAGCAATGGATACTGCCAGGTACTGCTAGCTGACGGTACACTCCGCCCGAGACTTTCCAGCTCTGCCTGCAGCAATTCTATTGGACCTTGAAGAATCGCGACTCGGTGCCGCCTGCCCCTACAGTGAACTGCACCCGCTTCGCACAACGGGGGCAATGGCCGATATACGCACTCTGGTCGCGATTTAGATAGATCCGAGAATAGATATCACAGCAAACGAAATGGACGCCCAGGAACCGTTTTCCGCCCCCATTGCTATCAGCTGCTTTGCCCGACGGCTGAGCCGCGTCGCTGCTTAAATCGAGTTGATTTCCTTTGTCTGGCATGGCTTTGCTCGCACTATTGAACCCTGCGCTTCGAATGGGCCCAGGGCCCTCGCCGGAAACGCCTTCCTCCCCACCAGCAAACGTTTCTGGCGGGGGCT